>JAKBCR010000180.1 GCA_021807675.1 Pseudomonadota bacterium | reverse complement strand
GCGGGAACTCTTCTGCGAGCCGTTTCGATTTTTTTTCGCCGAAGGCCGAAAGTCGCCATCCGGAGACTCCCCGGCTTCATCCGCACGATGTTATGTTCAACCCACATCGCACGGGGGTTCATCCATGCACCTGGAAATTCTGACTTCGGTGCCGCGCGCGCTCGCCACGCTCGCGCGGGACAACAGCGATCTTTCGGCCCTGGCCCTGGTCCTCGGCGTCGTCGGCGGCTGCATGCTGTCGGCCTGGCGCGAGCAGCTACGCGAGCGCAGGGCGCAGTTCGCCCGCAGACCCAACCGGCTGGAGTGAGGCTCCCATGACATACTGGAGCGTAGCTTGCTCACCTGACTGTCGCACGCCCGTCACGAACGAGTGGCATTCTTCGCCCGCCATGCAGGTCAGTCCTCTTTACGTCGTCACCCAGCGCCGCGATCTGGCCGCGCGCTATACCACAACCACTCGCCAGTGGCTGGTCGCCCGCACCACGTACCGGCGGCTGCACGAGGCGCCGGTGAAGAACATCAGCGCGCTGCGCGATGCGGCCCGGCGGCTGGACCAGCTCGAGCGCGGACGCGCGGCTCTCCTGCGGGACCTGAAGGCCCAGGCGGAGTGAGATGAGTCGACTGGCCCGCGGGTCCTCTTCAAAACCCGCGGCCGCCAGAGACGCCGCCCCGGGAAACCGAGAGGCTCTGGACCGCTCCATCGCTTGCTTTCAGAGGGCTCCGGGCGACAATGCAGCGTCAGAGTCCCGGTCCGCACCCGATGCCGTCTTCCATACCACGCTACCGCGCATTCCCCGCCCTGCGGCCAGGCGATCCGGTCACGATCGTCGCACCGGCGAGTCCCTTCGACCGGGCCTCGTTCGAGGCTGGCCTCGACATCGTCGGCCGTCGCTACGAGGTCCACTACGATCCGGGCCTGCTGGCGCGGCAGCGCTACCTCGCGGGCAGCGACGCGCGGCGGCTCGGCGAGCTCTGGCGCGCGCTCGCGGGCACCGAGAGCCGTGCCGTTTTTTGCGCTCGCGGCGGCTATGGAATGATGCGGCTGCTCACCGGACTCGAGGGCATCCCGGTAGCGGCGAAGCCGGTGATCGGGTTCTCGGACATCACCGCGCTTCACCATGTCTTGCAGAGACAAGGGCTCGTCAGCCTTCACGGGCCCGTTCTCACTCAGCTCTCACGGCTCGGTCCGCCCGCGCATGCGCGCCTCTTCGAGCTTCTGGAGTCGGAGGCGCCCGTCGCTCAGCTCGACGGAGCGGAGACATACGTCGGCGGCGTGGCGGAAGGGCCGCTCATCGGGGGCAACCTTTCGGTGCTGACCCGGCTCGTCGGGACGCCCTTCCTCGCTCCCCTCGACGGTGCTGTCCTCGTCCTCGAGGACATTGGGGAGCGGCCTTACCAGCTGGACCGCATGTGGACGCATCTCGAGCTCGCGGGCGTATTCCGTCGGGTACGCGGCATCGTTCTCGGAGAGTTCACCGGTTGCGAGGAGAAGAACGCGGATTACTCGAGTGCCGATGTGCTGCGCGATCTGGCCGCTGCAACGGGACTGCCCTGCGCGGCGGGATTTCCGATCGGCCACGGCGCGCAGAACCAACCCGTGCCGCTGGGGGTCCGTGTGCGGCTGGACGCGGACGCGCTTCGTCTCACCTTTCTGGAGAGCGCCGCCGCGTGAGCGGTGGGACGGGCCGCGCCGTCAGCCGCCAGAGGCTGCGGGCGGCGCTGCGGTAGGAGCTGGCAGAGAGCGCAGCACGGCGGCGAGATAGCCGCCGAAGGACGGAGGTGGCCGCAAGCTCGCTGCGCGGCGCCACAGGCTGATCGTGGTGACGATCGCAGCGATCAGGCGCGGCAGCACGATGTAAAGCAGCGCCGTCCAATCGATGAGATAGAGCCACGGCCCTGCCGAGCCACCGCCGGCCGTAGGGCTCGTCCAGGCCAGCGTTTCAATGTCGTGCGCCGAGGGGATGGGAATGCCGGAGACCGCGGAGGCGGCTCCGTACAATGTCACCAATGCCGCATGGGCGCTGGCGGGCCCGAAGGCCGTGGTGGCCCAACCCGCGGCCTGGCGCAAGACCCAGCCGCGAATGTCATAACCGATGAGGAGACCGACAGCGGCGAGGACGGCCGAGAAGTGCAGGAGGCGCCGGGCGCGCTCGCGGAACAACGGTCGGCCGACCTCCCACCAGTCCGCCGCGAAGCGCCGCAGGCCCGGCGCGAGCGGGGCGTTGAAGCCGATCGAATGGGTGATCAGAGCCTCGATGCGCGCGCGCACGCGGTTGGCATACAGCCTGGCGAGCCATCGCCTGACAAAGCCGTCGCGCCGCACCGCCACGGCATCCCGGGCCGCCGTCGCGCCGGCAACCTGACCGCGCCGGCCGGACGATCCGAATGTCCTGACGATGAGCGTGATGTAGACGATCAGATTCCAGAGCACGAGGCCGACGAGCGGGTAGGCGAAGATATCTATCCGACTGCCGCCGTCGGCGAACGCCAGGCCGAGCCCGAGTACGAATGCGAGCACCATAATCGCCCGGTCGAGGCCGATCGGGCAGGAGGCAGCGGCGAGGACACGATCGACACCTGGGGAGCGGACGCGCAGCCGCGCAAGCAATGCGTCCGCGCGGCGCACGAGGAAACGCTCTGAATCGCCGTTGATCTGCGCGGGCGGATCGCTGGCCGCGGGCAGCGGATGCCCATCGGCGGCCTCGCGGCTGGCGTGAAGGCGGTCTTCGAGGGACAGGGCATCGCCAGCCAGGTCGGTCTGCTCGATGGCATGAACCAGCAGAACAGTTTGCAGTGCCCGCTGTCGCATGGCCCCATTTTGCTGCACGATATCCTGTGTACGCAAAGAATTGAGTGGAAGTCATGCCCTCCAGCATGGAAATCGAGCGGATCCTGCGGGTGTCGCCCGTACCGGCGGCTCCTGGCTCTCCCCCGCGGAGCTCCCCGCCGCTCGCGACTGGAAGCGGATCGAGGCGTTGGCCTCGCGAGCAGCGGGATCCCGAACTTAGGCTTGCTCACAGCGGTCGAACTTTGCGCATGCCCACCGTCACCCCACCCGAGCATTTCATGCCGAAACTCCGTGTCAGAGACATTCCGGTGTACGCCATGTGCATGGCGGCCGCGCTGGGTACCCTGGCCGGATGCGCCTCCAGCCGACTGTCCTTGGCGCCACCCCCTGGGGTCCGGCTCGCGGGCGACTGGAAGCTGGACTCCGCCCGCAGCGACCATCTCGGCAAAGCCCTCCAGCAGCTGCGCGAGCAGAGTGAGCGGACGCGCCGCGAGATGCGCAATGGCAAGACAGCGGGCGGGAGCGAAGGACCGCCAACAGGCCGGCGAGCACCCCGAGCGGGAAAGCCGGACGGTCAGCAGGGCGGAGAGGCTGGCCAGAATGAGGGACCCGCGCTTGGACCGGCGCCCCACGTCTCCGCCACGGCCGAGCTGATGGTAAGCGTACCGCAGGGCAACTATCTCGGAATAAGGGTGACCGCCGATTCGTTCACGGTCATCTCAGGCGATTCCTCGAATCAGTACACGCCCGGCCTCGAGAGTGAGATCTCCGCGGAGCGAGGCGACGCCCGCCAGATATCGGGCTGGAAGGGAGCCGACTATGTGATCGAGACCCAGCCGCAGTGGGGGCCTCGGATCATCCAGAGCTACAGCCTGGCAAAGGACGGCGGTCTCGTCATGACGGTTCACTTGAGCGGCGGGAGAACCGATTTCACCTTTACTCGGGTCTACGAGCGCACCACCCGCGTCGCGCCCCTTGCTCCGCCAAGCCTCAACTAAGATGAATAAGCGCTGGATCCGGCCCTCCTGGCCGGCCCAGCGCCGTTGAGGCAAAAAGCGCGGTTTTTTGCCTCAACGTCCGCCACCTGCGGCGGCGGGGCACAGTCCCTGTGCCTGGGGCCGTGTTCGAACAGCTTCATGGCTCAGGGTCAGCCAAGACTGTGGGGCAACACTCAGCTCGTCAGCGCGAGGGCCCAGGCGGCCACCATGATGGCGATGGCTGCCAGACCGAGCGGCCACTGGCGGAGGTTGTGCAGGCGTCGACTGATTGCAGGTAAGGCTGCCGTCGCACCGAACAGCAGACCGATGCCGAAACCCAGCAGGTGGGCGATGACATCGGTATCTTTGCCCGCGGTGCCCAGCCAGCCGAGGAGGACGATGCCGGCCACGAGCGGACCCCAGCGCTGGACCCAATTCTGCGGCAGCCGACGGCGCTCGCTGAAGGTATAGGCCGACATCAGTCCCAGTGCCGTGAAGACCGCGGTGGAGGCGCCGACCGATCGATGCCAGGGCGGCGCGAAGAGCCCTTCCAGAAGGTTGGCGATCCCGCCGCCCGCGACGATCAGAAGCCACGCAACACCGACGCCGAGCTGGCGTCCGGCGAGGTAGCCGAACCAGATGCCGGCTCCCAGGTTGGCGGTAAGATGAGGACCGCTTACGTGGAGCGTGAGCGCTGTCCACGCTCGCCACCATTGTCCACTCTGCACGCGCGCGGCATCGAGCTCACCGGTGTGGAATGCATCGAGTCGGAAGAGACCGTTGGAGATGGCGTACGCGACGCCTATCAGCCAGGCCGCATACCCCACGCATCCCAGCCACGCGTTGGGATGACGTGGAGGCACGGGCGGTGGCGGCTCCGGCGGGCGGTTCTCGGCCTCGTACTGAGCGAGGTGACTCAGCGCCCACTGCGCATCGGGCTCGGCGACTTCCAGGACACAGTCCTCGCCGTGCAGCACGATGGCGCTGGCGATACCCACTGCGCCCAACATGAAGGCGCGCTCCTCGCAATCCCGGCGCCAGAAGGAGCGGTAGACCTCGACGCCAGCCGCGGTCACCGGAGCCCGATGAAGCCGAGAACGAGGAGACAGGCGGGCGGCAGGATCAGGCTATGAAGAAGGGTCCTCGGTTCGAAAATCATGCACGGCAAATGAGCGGACGCTGTGCCGCGGCCCACTCGCCGCGACCTGGAGCGCAGCCTCGATCATAACACGCACACGCCGCCGCTTCGCGCGGCCGAAGCGGCGGCGATGGCTGTCACTGGCGCCGGGCACTCAATGCGGCCGCGAACGACACCCGCCTCGATCAGGGTCCAGGGCCCGTGACAGATCGCGGCGACGGGCTTACCGGCCTCGAAGAAGGCGCGCACGAACTGCACCGCCTTCGGCATCGTGCGCAGCTGGTCGGGATTGGCCACACTGCCCGGGAGCAAGCAGGTCGCGTGCCGATAGGCTGGGCCAGCGGCAGGCGCCCGACTGCCGCGATCGGCAGCGCTGGCAGCGCGGCGAAGCCTGCGACGGCTCTTGCTTGCGTGGTACTTTAGTCTCGATGTGCCGGCGCTGATGTCGAGCTCGGCGCCACGGCGCCGCCGTGTCCGAGCATGAGCAGGCGCGCACGTTGAATATCGCGGCGTGCTCTGCGAGCCGAGTGAGTAGGAATGCCAGCGCGCAATGACAATCCCCCGAGCGTGGATGAGCTCTACGGCCTCGAGCCGGTCTTCGAGCCGGGCGGTGGCGAGGCAGCGGGCTGCGAGCGCCTGCAGTCGCGGGCTGTGCAATGCCCCTACTGCGGGGAGGCTTTCGAGACCGTGGTCGATCTCAGCTCCGGGTCGACGAGTTACATCGAGGACTGCCAAGTCTGCTGCCAACCGATCGAATTCAGCCTCGAGGTCGGCGAAGAAGGGACTCTGGCGTCTCTGGAGATACGTCGCAGCGACTGAGACCGACGAGTGACCGGCGGAACGCCTCTATCCAGATAGAGTCGAACGCGTAGTATGAAGCGCTGGATCCGGCGATTGCGCTGCGCAGTCCCTGCTCCGCGCACGTCCCGGGTCCAACCGGGCCTGCCCGGGGTGTCCCTCCATGGCCACCCGTGCGACGCATGCGTCGCACCCTGGCCGGCCCAGCGCGCCTCCCTGTGCCTGGCCACCCTGTTGTACCGCTTCATGATTCGAGGTCGACCGCTGGTCGATGGGAAACCAGGATCGATGCCGAGCCGTCACCGCAGCGCGTCTGCGTGAAATGTGAGAAACAAACCGGTCCTGATCACGACGATCCCGATGGCGCGCGCCACGCGCTCCCCTGCGGGCGCCAGCCGCTCGAGGGTGATGGCGGCCGTCACGGCGATCATTGCGGGGGCATCCATGCCATGAGCATCGTTCCGCCGCCGGCCATCAGTGTGGCGTCCATGGACGCAATCAACGCTCGCCGTATTCGTCGTGCCGTCGCCACCAGGGGCCTTGCTCGTTGCGCCCGCGCGGGGCGCGGTCGAGCCACTGGTAGGCGCCCCAGAGGACATCGAGTCCGCGGGCATACGTCGAGTACGTGTGGTAGACGGCACCTCCTTCCAGCACGAAAGCGCTCATGCCGGGCCTGTCGCGCCGGTAGGTGCCGGCGTCGGTACCGCAAGAGGCCGCGAATTGCGCGACGGGCGGCGGGACCGACGCGGCATCCAAGGCATGAGAGCCACGCCTGTAGTTGTACTCGGCATCACCCGTACGCTGCTGCGCCTCGGTGATCGCGATGTCGAAGTCGAAATTGAAATCGGTGCCGTACGAGGACGCCCAGGGGAAGGTCCAGCCCATCCGGCGCTTGTACTGCTGGAGCTTCGGCAACGGCGCGCGGGAGACCGCGCCGAGTGTCACGTCATGACTCGCAAGGTGAACGGCGAACCCGTTGAATCCGTCCGCGATCATCGAGCACGACGGACAACCGGCAGTGTAGTCGGGTCCGAACATGAAGTGATAGATAAGGAGCTGCGAGCGCCCGCGGAAAAGGTCCGCGAGCGAGGCGCTTCCTTCCTCGGTCTCGAATCGATACGGCTTGTCGATGCGAACCCACGGCAATGCCTGCCGCTGCTCGGCAAGCTCATCGCCGAGGCGGGTGAGCTCTTTCTCGGCCTCGAGCAGCTCGAGACGCGCGGCGAGCCACTCCTCGCGGGTTCCAGTCCGATGGCCGGGTTGGGTCGCTGTCACTGCTGTCATGATCGTCTCCTCCGGGGGGCTGGTGAGTCGTGGGATAATGCTAACGAGGGGCCCCGAGACCTGAGAGTTACAAGAGTGACGGGATTCCGATGGACTCGCTGATCACGGCCGCCGCACGCGCTCTGGCGGCGGGCGACCCCCTTGGCGCGCTGAAGCGGATCGCCCTGCGCGAGGACGCACCGGCGCTGGCGCTTCGGGGCATCGCGATGGCGCAGCTCGGCGAGCATGCCAGAGCAAGGATTCTCTTGCGCAGCGCTGCGCGGGCCTTTGGCCCCAAGGAGGCGGTGGCCCGCGCCAGATGCGTGATTGCCGAGGCGGAGGTCGCGCTCGCTTCGCGGGATCTTGGCTGGGCCGCGAAGGCGCTCGATGCGGCGCGCGCGACACTCGAGGCCCATGGCGATCGGGTCAACGCCGCTCACGCGCGATACCTGCAGGCGCGGCACCTCCTCCTTGCCGGAAGACTCGACGAAACCGAGAGCCTCCTCGCCCGCATGGATGCCACGACGCTGCCGAGCGCGTCGCAAGCCGCTCACGAGCTGCTGCTCGCTGGTATCGCCATGCGGCGCATCCGCACGAAGGCCGCGCGCGCGGCGCTCGCTCGCGCTGAGGATGCCGCTCGCCGCGCCGGTATCGCGGCTCTCGCCGCGGAAGTCGAGAGTGCATTCCGCCTGTTGAGCACGCCCGTGGCACGATTGATCGCTCGCGGCGATACACGCCCCCTCTTGCTGGAGGAAGTCGAAGCGCTGCTCGCCTCCGAAGCGCTCGTCGTCGATGCCTGCCGGCATGCGATACGCGATGCGCGCGGGGTCGTCTCGCTTGCAACCCGGCCCGTGTTGTTCGCGCTTGCCCGGATGCTGGCCGAAGCCTGGCCGAGCGACGTGCCGCGGGACACGCTGGTCGCGCGGGTCTTCCGGTTGAGACTCGCCGACGAGTCTCATCGAGCCCGGCTGAGAGTCGAGATGGCACGGCTTCGGGCGGTGCTGAGGCCGCTGGCCGAAGTCAACGCCACCGAGCGAGGGTTTCTCCTGGCGCCGAACGGCGCAC
The DNA here is from genome assembly GCA_021807675.1 of Pseudomonadota bacterium. Classification (GTDB taxonomy): domain Bacteria; phylum Pseudomonadota; class Gammaproteobacteria; order Steroidobacterales; family Steroidobacteraceae; genus 13-2-20CM-66-19. Next base: position 1,150 of record JAKBCR010000180.1, on the reverse strand, counting down.
GGGAAGTTCTCGTGCTCGCCCAGCCCGTTGAAGAGAGGCATGCGGCGGTGCTCGCCATCCTCGCCGACGGCGAGTCGTGGTCGACTTCGTCCCTTGCGCTCGGGCTACGCACGAGCCAGCGCACCGTGCAGCGGGCGCTCGAGTCGCTTGCGGCGGCGGGCAAGGTGGCCTCGTTCGGGCGCGGCCGGGCGCGCCGCTGGCTGCTACCGCCTGTCCCGGGTTTCGCGACGCGCTTGTTGCTCCCACCTGCGCTGCCCGTCGATTAGGATGCGCCCGTACATTCGAGCAACCGTTGATCACCATCGGAGACACGGTCCATGAGCAGATCAGCCGCCGAGATCATCAAAGAGCACGGACCGCTCGAGGGCTCCTCCCGCGTCAACGGCGTCACCTACGACGGCCGGAATGTCTGGTGTGCCGTTGGTGAGAAGTTGAGCGCGATCGATCCCGAAAGCGGCAAGGTGCTGCGGGCGATCGATGTCGCCGCGCACGCCGGGACGGCCTTCGACGGCCACCACCTCTTTCAGATCGCCGAGAGCCGCATTCACAAGATCGATCCGCAGACCGGCCGCGTCCTCGCTTCCATCCCGGCGCCGGGCGGAGGGGGGGATTCGGGGCTCGCGTGGGCGGAAGGGTCGCTCTGGGTCGGGCAGCATCGGAGCCGCAAGATCCACCAGATCGATCCCGACACCGGGGTGATTCTGCGCACGATCGAGTCCAACCGCTTCGTCACCGGCGTGACGTGGGTGGACGGCGAGCTCTGGCACGGGACATGGGAAGGGGAGCAGAGCGAGCTGCGGCGAATCGATCCGCAGACCGGAGAAGTCCTGGAGCAGGTCGACATGCCACCGGGCGTCGGCGTATCGGGGCTCGAGTCCGACGGCGGCGACCGGTTCTTCTGTGGCGGCGGCGGCAGCGGAAAGCTGAGGGTCGTCCGCCGCCCGGGGTCTCGCGGACGCGCCGCAACCCGGTCTAAATCCTGATGCGCTGCCAGGCACGCGAGCGCCAGCGCAGGAAGAGCGTCGTTCCGAGGAGGACGACGTAGATGAGGACGGCCGTCCAGCCGCCCGCGGCCCCGTAGCCGAGCTGCGGCAGGAAGTGAAACCACCCCTGCCCGGGCGCGAAGATCAGCATGTGCGCGAGCGGCAGG
>JAKBCR010000179.1 GCA_021807675.1 Pseudomonadota bacterium | reverse complement strand
TCGGGGCATCCTGCCCCGCCCAGCGTGCCTGGGGCAAAAAGCGCGGTTTTTTGCCCCAGGCTCCGCCACCTGCGGCGGCGGGGCACAGTCCCTGTGCCTGGGCACCGGCTCGTGCCGCTTCATGATTCGGGGTGGACGGGGGTACATGGGAAACTAATAAGGAAGTCGCCGACGGGCGAATGGCTGCAGCGCAGACCACCACCGCAGCCTGCCGACATCGAGCAGCCACTCTTCGGAGGCTGGACGGGGCGGCCGAGCGCTGCCGGGTGGTGACAGGGCATAAATCGCCTCGCGTGCCGGCCAACGATGGTCTGGCTTCCAGGTCCATGCGCCGTAGTGCCTGTAGATGCGCATGAGTCTTCGCGCCAGCGCCCGGTCTGGTCTCAGCACGCGGCGCTCGGCCGAGCGCAGCTCGTTTCCGATCGCCCGGGCCAATGGCCAGGTCGTGGGGCTCACATAGTTGGAAAACCACAGGGTAAACTTGAGCTCCTGCTGCAGAGCGGCCACGGCGCGGTACACCTGGATGTGCTCGGTGTGCCCGTATTCCCCCCAGGGGTTGTGAGTGCAGACGTCTTCGATTCCGGCGAGTGGCGCGCGCAAGGCAGCTATCAATCTTGCATAGTTGGATTCATAGCGCGCACGCGCGGCCGCATCGCAGATCCTGACGCCGGTGGCGGTCGCTTGCGGCTGCACCCAGTCGATGTGCGAGCCGGCACCGCTTTCGGGAATCGCGAGGTCGACGATACCGGTCAGCGGCAATGCGGCGACGGCTTTCCGCCGCGCCTCGGACGTGTCCGGCCGCTCGAACAGGGGGCCGAAGCAAAACACGACCCGATCACTCGAAGCGAGCACCGAGCTCAGCCAGAGAGCCTCATCGTCCGGATGCGCTACGACCACCGCAGTCCGTGAGCCGCGCAGGGCTATCGCTTCAGGCGGTGTTGGAGAGTATGCCGTCATACAGGCTTTCGAGCCTCGCGGTCTGCCGATCAATGTCGAACTGCTGCTCGACCAGCGCGCGACCTTCCGCGCCCATCCGTCGGCGCATGAGCGGCTCATCGAGCAATTTCCCGATACGGGCAGCAAGAGCGTCCGGGTCGCGCTCCGGGACCAGATATCCCGTGCGACCGTCGATCACGCCCTCTGGTATGCCGCCCACCCGCGAACCGATTGCCGGCACGCCGGTGGCGGCCGCTTCCAGCAGCACCAAGCCCAGGCCCTCGGCCCGTCCGCTGGATGTACGGATGCCGGGCAGCACCAGCATCGCCGCCCTGCGCATCCAGGCCAGCACATCGGCATGGCACAATGCGCCGAGAAACCGCACGCGCTCTTGCACGCCGAGCGATGCCGCCAGCGAGCGAAGCGAGCCTCTAAGCGGCCCATCGCCGATGACAACGAGTTCCACGGTGTCGTACCGTTGCGCAACGGCTGCGAATGCGCGTAACAGATACCGCGTACCCTTGACCTCGACCAGGCGGGCCACGTGCAGGATTGCCGGCGATTCCTCGAAAGGCTCGCGCGGCCGGATCACCTGGCAGTCGACGCCGATGTAGACAGCGTGTGTGCGATCCTCCGGGAAACCCATCGCCAATAGCCGCTCGCGGATGAACGATGAGGCGCAGATGAAGAGATCGCCTTCCCTTGCGAGCCTGCGGCGCAGCAGCGGGTAGTGTGCCCACGCGGGCGAGGCCAATAGCGCCCAGGTCGCGAGGGTCGCGTCGAAGCCGTGGAATGTCGTGACCAGCGGTATTTGCAGCCGCTTCGCCAACGGCAGCGCGTGAACGCCCTCAATACCGAAATGCGCGTGGATCAGCGCGGGACGATGACCCTCAAGCAGGCGTTGGTACGGGCGCGGGCTGCGGGTGATCATCTGCCAGCCGATGCGCGGCAGCGAGTACCGATCCTGCAATGCGAGGGATTCGGCGCCCTGCGGCGCACGGCCCATACGCATGCGGCCGAGGTAAAGGGGCTTGTACCGCCGCAGGTGCTGTCCCTGCGCGGCAATGAAAGGCTCCGAGATCCTGAAGAGATTGTGCCGGAAGATTGCGACTTCGCGCACCTGTCCCCCGCTGCGCTATGCTCGCCGAGCGAGCAGGAAAATGCGCGAAACCTGCCAACGCGAAGGCCCGAGCGGCGATAATCCTATCATGAGAGGCAAGCGCGCACCTGCCGCCGGTGCGCATGCAGAGCGTCCGCCCTGCCGGTACGCGGGCGGTGCGAGGGGCGGGGGGCGCAGGCGCGGCGGTCGCGACCGGACCATGGTCGGCGCGGCGCGCCGGCCGGTAATCGCATGATCCTCGATCGCTATCTGATGCGGGAGATCCTCAAGCCGTTGGCGGCCGCGCTTGGTGTGCTCGCGCTGCTTTTCACGACCTACGGCGCCGCTCGCTTGCTGTCGAATGCGGTCAACGGGCTGCTGCCGGCCGACATGATCTCTCAGCTGGTCGGTTTGCAGACCCTGATCGCCCTCGAGGTCCTGATCCCGATCTCCCTCTACCTTGCGGTAGTCCTCGCATTCGGCCGGATGTACGGCGACTCGGAGTTCACGGCCATGGGCGCCCTGGGCAGGAGCCCGGCCAGGGTGATGGGTGTCGTGGCATTCCTGTCCACGTGCATCGCATTGGCCGTGGCCGCGCTGTCACTGCTGGTACGGCCGTGGGCCTACCGGAGGTCGCATGAAATTTCCAACATCGCCGCGGCGAGCCTCGACACCAACCACATGGAGGCGGGCACCTTCTACGTGAGCAGCGACGGAAAGCGCACGACATTCATCGAGCGGCGCGCCGGGCCCGGCGCCACCGCCCACAACGTCTTCGTGCAGCTGAAGGATGCGGACGGCACGCGAATCATCTACGCCCGGTCGGTAGAGCAAATCCCGCAGGCCGGGCCGGCCAACGGCTCGCAGTTGCGCATGACCGATGCCCATGTCTACGGCATCCCGCGGGGAAGCGAAGGCGGTGGTCTCATCATGAGCGTCAGAGACCTCACCGTTCAGCTCGCCAGCCCCCACATCGAGCCACCGGGATACAGTTCGGTCGCTGCGAGCACCGCTTATCTGGCAGGGTCCCGCTCTGCGCCGGACATCGCCGAATTCCAGTGGCGCCTGTCCACGTCCGTCTCGACTCTTCTCCTCGGCATGCTGGGCGTGCCGCTCGCGCGCTCGAGGCCCCGCGAGCACAAGTACGCCAAGATGGGCTTGGTGATCCTCATCTATGCTGGCTATTATCTCCTGTACGAATCCGCGCGGACCTGGGTCCAGAACGGCGTGATTCCCGCCTTTCCCGGTCTGTGGTGGGCCCCGGCGCTGCTCGGCGCGCTGTTGATCGGCGCATGGCTCGCGCCGGGATTTGCCTGGAAGCGAAAGCGCGCCTGACGGGCTGCGGTCATGACCCTGCTCGATCGCTATATTCAGGTCGCAACGCTCAAGGTCCTCGTGCTGGCCTGCGCAGGGCTCACGGCGCTCTTCAGTTTGCTCGAGCTCGTCAATCAGCTGCATGAGGTCGGCAAGGGGCGATACCGCCTGGTCGATGCCATCGCCTACGTGCTGCTGACCGCTCCGGGCAGACTCCTGCAGTTGATGCCGGTATCGATGCTGCTCGCCACGCTGTTTGCGCTGGGCAATCTCGCGAGCCACAACGAGCTGACGGTGATGCGGGCCACGGGCATCTCCGTGCCACGGATCATCGGATCGGTCTTGAAGCTCGCCGGGCCCGTTCTCCTCGTGTTGTTTCTTGCGGCGCAATTCGTCATCCCTCGCGCCGAGAGGCTCGCACAGGTCGAGCGCACCTCCCGGCTTGCCGCTTCATCGGCGCCCCTGCGTACCGGCAACAGCTTCTGGGTGGAGGGTGATCACACGTACGTGAACGTGCGGCGCTTCGATCATGGCAACGTGCCTGCGGACATCCATATCTACGTGTTTGGGTCCGATGGCACTCTATCGACCTTCATTCGCGCGGGGACCGCGGATGTTTTGCCGGATGGGACCTGGCTGTTGAGCGACGTGCTGCGCAGGCAATTCAACCGACCCGGGAGCGAAACCGAGCACCTGGCGGCGCTCGCCTGGCATTCCTTCCTGCGCCCCCAGCAGGTTCCGCTCCTCGTCCTGCCTCCCGAGAGCCTGCCGCCGGTCGGACTTTACGAGTATGTGCGCGACCTCGAGCGGCGGCAGCAACCGGCGGGGAGCTACGCCCAGGAGCTCTGGGGCAAGATCGACATCCCCTTGGCGATTGCCGCCATGATCCTGATCGCGGTGCCGCTCGTGCTCGGGCCGCTGCGCGCCCACGGCGCCGGCCAGCGGGTCATGATCGGGGCGATGGTCGGTGTCGTGTTCTCGCTGGTCCAGGAGACCACGAGCTACCTGGGCCAGCTGCTTCACCTCGATCCCGCGCTTGCGGCAACTGCGCCGTCGCTGATCGTCATAGCCGCCGCTCTCTGGCTCCTGCGCCGCGCAGCCCTGATGTGAAGCCGGCTCTGTGCCTGGGTCATGCCGTTGCGCCGCGCCAGAGGTCGCGTGCCGCCCGCAGGAAGCCGGGCCGCACCGTGCGACGGTAAGGCGAGCCGGCAGGCAGCCGCGCCATCAATCTACGATGGGCTCGGCCGAGCGAGTGGTAGGGAAGCGCCGGGAACCAGTGATGCAGTGCGTGGTAGCGCAATCCGACCGGGAAAAGCAGTCCGGTGATGAGCGGCTGCCCGTCAATGGTGATCGAGTCCTCGATCTGCTCCTCGAAGCTCATCGGCGCTCCCGTATTTCGGTAACGGTGGGCTGCCAGGGTCCGCACCCAATTAAGACCCGCCGAGCACATTCCCAGGATGTAAAGCTGCGCGGCGACCGTCCAGTCCAGTCTGCCCGAAGCGACCAAGCCTGAGAAAACGGCGAGCTCGAGGAAGATCGCGACCTCGAGAGCAATGGTCCACCATGCCGGGCGCCGCTCGTCCGAGGAGAGGACGCGCCTGTAGCTTGGATTGATGACGAACGAGGATGCCCTCTCCAGCACCAGCCGCCGCAAGCGCGGATGGAGGTACGACACCGGCGTCAGCAGCAGGAAGCGGAATATCGCCAGTGCCGGCAGCAGCGGCACGATCAGCAGGTAAAGAACGAGCTTTCGCGCCGGCGGGGTCCCCAATGCCACGTATTCTCCATCCTTCGCCGTACCAAAGTGTCTGGGGTTGTGATGTTCCGCATGGCTCTGGTATGTGAATGAAGGTGTCAGAGTGGGAATGGCGAACAAAATGTTCCAAGCCGCCCGGAAGCAACGCAAGCGGTCCCCGGGCATGTGCGCGATTTCGTGAATGAACACGCCGCAACGGAACAGCGCCAGCGCGGCGACGGCAAAGGCCACGACAAAGAGAGGTGAGAACCAGGGACTTGTCAGATAAAGCGCGACTGCGCCGTAGGCGATCGACAGCGAGACGAGAAAATCCGCCCAGTAAATCGAAGCGTCGTGCCGGAAGAGATCCTTGATGATCTCCCTTGCGTGTCGCAGGTCGAGCCTCGCTGCATCATCGGTCGAGCGGGCTGCCATCAAGGGTTCGACCAGTCTCTCAATCATGATCGGGTCCGCGGGTGAGCCCCATCGACAGCCGAAATCTATCCCAGGTTCATCGCCGGTTCCAGCGGGCGTAGCCCGCAGTCACCCCCGGGAACCTCGCGGGTTCCGATGAGGCGTCAAGCTGCGCAACGTCGCCGCTGCCGTGCGTGGAGGTAGAGCCCACCGTAAGTCAACGCCGCCGCGGCCAGGATCACTGCGACCTGCACTCGGGGGTCCGCCCCTGTGATCCAGAGCCGGGCCAGCTCCACCATGCCGGCCAGGGCCGCGCCGGCCGCGAGCGGCGCGCGCAGCGCCCGAGCGAGGCTCACGATGCGGATATCCCAGTGCCGCCTGAGATAGCGCACATCCCAGGCGAGGAGCAGCGGATACACGGCCAGCCATAGCGCCGCCATGGCGACGATTCCTTTGCCGGCGGGGAGAGCGAACCCCACCGCGGCGAAGCCGCCACTCAGCAGAAGCAGCGTCACGGCCGAAAGGCGAGCCGCCGTCCTCGGGCGGCCCGATCCGAGAAGGAGAGGGTACATCAGCTGCGAGAAGACTCGCAGTAGCGCCGCCGCCGCGAGCAACTTCAACGGCAGGCCGGCCGCTGCATAGCTGCGGCCTTGCTCATCGTGTATCAAGGCGCAGATCGGATCCGCGGCGAGGATGATGGCGACCGCCAGCGGGCAGATCACGGTGGCCAGCCTCTCGAGCGACCATGTCAGTGACTGCGCCAGTGAGTCCCGCACGGTTGCGACCCTGGCGAATACCGGCAGTGCCGCCCGGTTGATCAAAGTGCTCACGGCCAGTGCCGGCTGTGTGGCGATATCGAACGCCACCCTGTAGATCGCGAGCGGCGCTGCGCCGTAGAACCACCCGACCAGCATGTAGTCGACGTTGTTGAACGTCTGCTCGAACAGGGTCGATGAGGCGGCGCGCAGCCCGAAGCGTACGAGCGGCGATATCGAGGCCATGTGGAATCGAAGCCTTGGCCGGAATGGCTTCGCGAGCAGCGCGCCGATCAGGGTAAAAAGACCGCTCGCCGCATAGGCGATGACGATCGCCCAGGCGCCGGCGCCGAGGACCGCGAGGCCGAGCCGGGTGGCCGCGGTGGCGAGTGTCGAGCAGAGATTCACGATGGCGATGCGCTCGTACTGCAGATCGCGGCTCATGAGCCCGAGCGGAATCACCGCGCCTCCGACCAGGGGCTGCTTGATCGCGATGGCGAGGAAATAGGCCGGCATCCCGGCGGCGCCGTAGAGTACGGCGAAAGGCCGGCCGACCGCGATCGTCGCGATCCCGATCAGCATGGCGGCGCCGACGATCAGCCAGAACAGCGAGTCGAGCTGCTCGCGGGTGAGCGAGCGCGCCTGAACCAGCGCGGCGCCCGTCCCGAGCCCATCGAGCGCTTCGATTATCGTGCCGATTGCGACGACCAGCGAGGCGAGGCCGACCTGCTCCTTGGTGAGGAACCGCAGGACGAGGACGATGGTCGCGAAGTCGATGACCTTGGCGGCGGCCATCGCGCCGCCCAGCCAGTTGAATCCGCGGCGCAGGTGCCGGTGGTGACTGTCCATTCCAGCCCGAGTCATGAAGCGGCAGGAACCCGTAGACGAGGAACTGGAGGTGCCCTCCGCCTGGCCGGGCCGGGATGTGATGCGCCTACAACCGCCCCGACGCCAGCAGCTGCTCCGCTTTGCTGAAGGAGGCCGGGTCGTCGACATCGAGCCAGAGGCGGCCCTCTATGTCGAAGACCCGCGCGTTGCCCCATCCGGCAAGCACGTTCATCGCGCCGGACAGGCTGTCATCGCCGGCGGCTTGGCTCGCCTCGAGCGCGTCGAAGATGATCGGGGTGCAAAGAAACACGCCGGTGTCTATGGCGTTGAAGTCCCGAATCACCTTGCCGATCCGCTCGATACGTCCCTCGGAGCACTTGACGCGCGTCACGTCCTCGGGGTCGTTGATCGAGCCGGTGACATTGAAATCGACGGCGAGCGTGACCGTCTGCGGTGCCGGGCTCGTCCGGGCGAGTCCGCGGAGGATCTCCAGGTCGACGAGATGATCGCACATGGTCAGCAGAAAGGGCCCATCCAGATAGGGCTTCGCCTTGAGCACGGAGACACCGTTCGCGCGCTGCCACTCGTCGTTGACGATGTTCGTGATGGAAATCCCGTCGCGGGCGGCGAGCTCATCGAGGGCAGCTCGCACCTGCTCGCCCCGATAGCCGCTGACCACGAAGAATCGCTCGACGCCCGCGGCCGCGCCGCGGGCGATCACCCGCTCCAGGAGCGGAACGCCCCTGATCGGGATCAGCGGCTTGCTCGGACCTTTCTCCCGCAGGCGCCCGCCTGTCCCCGCAGCGATGATGAGACAGTTCATGGGAGGACGGCACGCAATTTCGCGCTGTGGCTGCGTATGAAAGCCTCGACCATCTCGTACGCCTCGTCATCCGTATGCTGTCTGGGCGGGTGCTTGCAGAAATAAGCGCTCGGGGCCTCGAGCGGGCCGCCAACGCCGTTCAGCAGCGCAAGCTTGCAGCAGCGGATCATGTCGATGGCGACGCCGGCGGAATTCGGGGAGTCCTCGACCGACAGCCTCAGCTCCAGTTCCATCGGCACGTCGCCGAACAGATGGCCTTCCATTCTTACGAAGCAGATCTTGTTGTCATTCTGCCACGGGACGTAATCGCTGGGACCGACGTGAATGTTGTCGTCTTCGAGGCGCTTCCCGACCGCCGATTGCACGGCTTCGGTCTTCGAAGTCTTCTTCGAGGCCAGGCGGCTCGGGTTCTTCATGTTGAGAAAGTCCGTATTGCCGCCGGTGTTCAGCTGATACGTTCGCAGCAACTTGACGCCGCGCTTGGCGAACAGGTCCGCAAGGACCCGATGGGTGATCGTGGCGCCGAGCTGGGACTTGATGTCATCGCCGATGATCGGCAGGTTGCGGGCCTTGAATCGCTCGGCGAACTCCCTGTCGCTCGCGATGAATACGGGCATGTTGTTGATGAACGCCATGCCGCTTTCCAGGGCGCATTCCGCGTAGAAGCGCGCGGCCCGCTCCGATCCCACGGGCATGTAATTCAGGAGGATCTCCGCGCCCGAGCGCTTCAGCTCCCGGACGATCTCCTCCTTGGAGGGCTCCCGCGCGGCGGAGCGGACGAACGTCCGTTCCGGGGCGTAATCCGACATGTGCTCGGAGATGCCATCGAGCACCTGCCCCATCCGCACGGCCACTGCGCTGTCGGGAATATCCTTATGGAAGACCTTGGTGCAGTTCGGCTTCGCGAAGATGGCTTGATTGACGTCCATGCCGACCTTGCGCGCGTCGACATCGAATGCGGCGACGACGTGGATATCGCTCGGCAGGTAATCGCCGATCTGCGGGTGCATCAGGCCGGCCACGCCCTGCCGACAACGCTCGGGTGTGTAGTAATGAATGCCTTGGATCAGGGAGCTTGCGCAATTGCCTATCCCTGCGATCGCGATGCGAATACCGGGTCTGTTTGCCATACTTCAAGCCTGTGCTATTGAGAAACGCTGGATCGGGGCATCCTGCCCCGCCCAGCGTGCCTGGGGCAAAAAGCGCGGTTTTTTGCCCCAGGCTCCGCCACCTGCGGCGGCGGGGCACAGTCCCTGTGCCTGGGCACCGGCTCGTGC
>JAKBCR010000178.1 GCA_021807675.1 Pseudomonadota bacterium | reverse complement strand
TTCATCACCTGAGCGAGCCTACATGGACTCGCCGCCGTTAACCCGCACCACCTGTCCAGTGACGAAGCTGCCGGCTTCCGATGCCAGATAGAGCACTGCGAAGGCAATGTCACTCACCTTGCCGACGCGCCCCAGCGGCGATTGCTCGCTGATCATGGCGATGACCTTCTCCCGCTGCGCCTCGTCGATGGCCCCGGACGCATCGCGGAAAAGCGCACTGATCGCCGGCGTTTCCACCCAACCCGGCGCGACCGCGTTGACCCGTATGCCCATCGGGCCGAATTCCTTGGCGGCCGTCCAGGTGAGCGAATTCACCGCAGCCTTGGTCATACCGTAGATCGCCAGATTCGGAACGGGCTTGGCCCCGCCCGCGGATGAAATGTTGATGATCGACCCACCGTTCCTCTCGCGCATGATCCTGCCGGCGGCCATGCAGCCCCAATACGTGCCCAGCATGTTGACCGCGATGGTCTGCTGGGCGATCTCTTCCTTGGTTTCGAGAATGGAATGCAGCGAGGGTATGCCGGCGCAATTCACCCAAACGTCCAGCCGTCCTGATTCGGCCAAAGCGGCATCCGCCAGCGCCTCCATTTCCGTCTTACTGGCAACATCGACCTTTCGGCTACCGACCGCGCCGCCAGTCGTGCGGATCGCACCGCAGGTCTCCTCCAGCCCGCTCGTATTGATGTCGGTGGCCACGATCTTTGCTCCGGCCAGAGCGAGAACGCGCGCCACCTCTCGCCCGATGCCCGAGCCGGCACCCGTGATCACCGCGGTCTTGCCCTCGAGCGTGAAAGTCCTGACGAGTTCTGGCGGCAATTGCATCATTGGATTTCCCCGTTTCGCTATTGAGCCGCTGATATTGATCATCCGGCCCCCCCTGACCGCCTTGGCCACAGCCTAGCTGGAGTGGGAATCGAGCGGTCTCACGCTGCAACATTCTCCAAATTACCTCCCGCCCACCGCCAGATCCGTCAGGCCCGGTCGAGTCGGCCTTGCAAGACATCCGTGAACGTGTTGTCGGCCCGGCTGTGCACCATCGCCAGTGCGCCGCCGTCAAGCTTCACGTCCGAGCCGGTGATGAAGGCCGCTTCGGGTCCGGTGAGGAAGTCGGCCGCCGCGGCGATCTCCATCGCTGTGCCCCAGCGGCCGAGCGGGGTAGAGGTCACGAGCGCGGCGGAAGACTCGTCGATCTCGGCTTCGCTGCGCCCCATCGGGGTGAAGATCATCCCCGGTGAGATGGAGACGATCCGCGCCCCCCGCATGCCCCAGGCCGTCGCCCGTTGCTCGCAGAGCCGGATGATCCGTTCCTTTGACAGACAATAGGCGAGGAGGCCCCAGGCGCCATCGTCCCGGGACGGTAACGTGCGCCGGATCGCTGCCTCCAGACGGCCGAGGATGTCGGGATCGTGCGGTGCGCTCAGCACCGCATCGACCTCCTGCGAGCGCGGCGCCATATGCCCCGCTACGGAGGCGATGAGGGCCGCGGCGGCTCCCGGTGCGAGCGCTGGCTCCACGGCATCCAGCAGCTTGACCGTCGCAACGTGGTTCACCTCGATGATGCGGCGCCAGTTCGCCGACGGCGGCAGTCCGGCCGTGTGCACCAGCCGCGAGAACCCACGCTCAGCCTCTGCCGCGAGCGTCCTGAGGATGGCCGGGTCGCCCTGGTCTCCGATGATCGCTGCCGACACCGTGTACCCGTCGGCGCGAAGCTCCGTCACGAACGCATCGAGGCTCGGCGCCGCGTCCGTCAGGACGAGATCCAGGGTTGCGCCAAGCCGGCGCGCGCAGGCCCGGCCCATGCCGCCAGCGGCGCCCGTGATGATCGCTCTCGGGCGACCGATCGTGGTTCTCGTCATGCGCCTTCCGCAACCGCCATTTATTGCACTCTCCGCTCGCAGGGCGCGCACGACGCCTCTGCTATTGGATGGACTGAAGCGGTCTATCTACCGCCGCAACGCGATCGTCACAATGTTAGCGCCCTTTCACCGGAATTGAAATGCCCGTGCCCCGCCGGTCTCGCGTCCGCTCGCTTGTGGTGGTGACGCTCTACCCGGGGCACTGTCCTGCGGCTCGCCCGGGCACCCACCCGCCGCAGATTCCATACAGGCATGAGCCTCTGCTGGTCCGGCGATGTGGGATTTGCGGTGAGCCGCGGTGAGGCTAGCTCGAGGTTGGGACGCCCGAGAGTGAGGTCCACCCGCCATCGACGATGAGCGGCGCGCCGGTGACGTAGGAGGAGTCGTCGCAGGCCAGAAACAGCGCGGCCTTGGCTTGCTCCATCGGCTTGGCCATGCGGCCGAACGCCGACATCCGATAGATCGACTTCGGGTCGAACAGTCCGCGGGCCTGCAGTTCCTCGAGCTCGCGCTCGGTCATCGGCGACATCGTCGCGCCGGGGCAGAGCGAGTTGACCCGGATGTTGTAGCGCGCAAGCTCCACGGCCGCAACCCGTGTCAGGGCCACCAGCCCCGCCTTCGAGGCACAGTAACCCGCGGTCAGCGCGGCGATGAAGGCGCCGATCGAGGCGGCGTTCACGATCGAGCCACCGCCCGCGGCAATCATGTGCGGGACGACGTGCTTGATCATCAGCCAGGGGCCCTTGAGGTTCACCTCGATCGTGCGGTCGAATGCCTCCTCGGAGATCTCGTGCACCGGCAGCTTGCTCTCGAGGTCCACGCCGGCATTGTTGTAGAGCACGGTGGGCGGGCCGAGCTCGGCGACGGTGCGGGCGACGATCCGCGCCACATCATCGGGCCGCGTCACGTCCGCGCCGATGGCGATCGCCGTGCCGCCCTCGTCGCGGATCATCTGCACGGTCGGTTGCGCCTCGGCTTCCTGGAGGTCGACGACCGCGACCTTTGCGCCCTCTCTGGCAAAAAGCACTGCGCCCGCCTGGCCCATGCCGCCGGCGGCGCCCGTGATGATCGCGACCTTGCCCTGAAGCCTCATCTGTAATACCTCCAGCCGCTGTGGCGCCGCACTGCGCGCTCGATGTCGAAGATTCCGTGATTCGTCGGAATGTTAGCGAGAGCCCGGCTTTTTATCATTCATGGCAAGTCCGGTCAACGACGCCTCCGCGCCCGGCCCCCTTTGCGGCACTCACCGGATCCGCAGTGCCCGAGCAGGATCCCTGCCCGATCATCCCCCTGGCTCGGCGCGCCGGCCTCGGCAGGCCCAGCCCCGCGGCCCCGCAGAGATCCGCGAACAGGCTTGTGGGGGAACGCCATTCGGCTCACAATCTGACGAGCACACCGAGTGCGGCTCCCTTGACAGGTCTCCATGAAACTCGACGCCATCGTGTCATTGAGGATGATCGGGCGAGGATCCCCTGCACCATCCGGGACGATATGCCGGTGATCGGTCTTTGCCCGTGCGCTGCCGGCGGAGTGGGTACGGTCGTTCGCGCCCCGGCCGAGGCTGGCTCTTCCTCCTCTGCAGCACCGCCGAGCGCTCTCGCGGGCGCCCCTCATCCCGGCGCGCGCGCCGACGGATCCGGTCTGCCGCCGCTGCATCACGTCGGCATGGTGGTGAAAGACCGCGACCGCACCCTTTCCAACTTGTCGAACGCGCTCGGCTTCGGACCGACCTACACGTTTGAGGGCTATTTCGAGGGCGTGAAGCTCGCCTCGGGCGCAAGCGGCTTCGGCGTGCGCGGCGGCTGGGTCTGGATGCGGGACACCGCCCTGGAAATCGTCGAGCCGGTGGACGACCTCTCCCCGCACGCCGCCTTCCTCAAGGAGCATGGAGAGGGATTGCATCACCTGGCCTACTGGGTGGGCTCGGTGGGCGGGGAGCTCGAGGCGATGGCGCGCGGGGGAACCACCCCCAAGTTACTCGCCGACGCCACCGGGCCGGATAACGCGGTTCGCTGGTGCTATGTCGAGGGCGTACTGGCAGGCCCGACCCTGATCGAGCTCATCGAGCGTAACGCCATATCCGAGCAGGTGTATGCCGAAGTGTTCCAGGCCATCGGCGGTAAGCCGCCCTGTTGATCCTTCCCGTCGCCCGCAATCCAGAGGGAAGCGTGGCCCCGCCGTGACCGCATGCGGGGGCTCCACTCACGCTGCCGGTGGCGTGACGCGGCAACTCACCCTGTAACCCGCGCCCGGGCATCCGCCGGTATTCGCCTTTGGCAAGTGAAGGCGTTCCTGAAGCCAGATCGCGAGCTCACCCGGGCAGTCGCGACCCGGCCGGCCCTTGACTTCGACCTTACCCCGCTAATATATTGACGAACAGTTTGCGCCGAGGCGAAGGAGGGGTTGAATGACACCGCCAGCAGTCCAGGGCTTCGAACCGATCGCGCGGGGACTCTACCTCGAGGGGTTGGCGGTCGACCTCGAACGCGGCATCATCTGGTACAGCGACGTCATCGCCGGCGGTATCCACGGCCTTTATCCGGACGGCAGCACTCGCTCCTTCAACACCGACCGCATGTGGACAGGCGGGGTTCTCGTAAACGCGGACGGTAGCGTACTATCGACTGGCGCCGGCGGCATCATGTGGAACGATCCCGATACCGGGAAGTCCGGCTGGCTGATCGCCGCGATCGATGGCAAGCCGATCAATGGAATCAACGAGATGGTTCCTGACGGGACCGGCGGGATTTTCTTTGGAACGAACGACATCGAGATGGTCATCGCCGGGAAGCCGAGCCGCCCCACGGCGCTTTACCGCCTGACTGCGGACCGCAGGGTCATCAAGTTGGCCGATGGGCTCAACTTCACCAACGGTCTCATGTACGATCCTGACCGCAAGCGGCTCTATTGCAACGATTCCTTCGTCGCGACCTACCTGTTTGACGTGCAGCCTGATCTGACCCTGACCAACAGGCGTGTGCTGGTCGAGAAGGCCGACGCTGACGGCATGGCGCTCGACGCGGAGGGGAATGTTTACATTACCGGCTTCCGCTCCGGAGAGATCGTGCGGGTGCGTCCCGACGGCAGCGCCCTGACGCCGATCCCCAATCCGGGCGGCGCGGCGGTTACTCAGGTCCGTTTTGGGGGCTCCGATCTGCGGGACATCTATATCAACACGGTCCCGATCGACGCAGGCGACAAGCTCGCCGTAGGCGAGATACCGAGCGAAAAGACCTCGATATTGTACCGCGGGCGATCCGGCGCTCCCGGCAGGGCCGTCGCGCCTCCTCAGTTCAAACTCGGCTAGGGACGCGGACCGCCCTCGATACGACAGAGCGAAAGCACGGCTGTGCACGCGTCGGGCAACACTAGCCAGACGATCCGCTCCGACGGCGGCTCCACGATGCTCTGAACGTGCCTCCTGCCCGAGAGATCAGCCGTGCCTCAGGCACCGGCGAAATCCATCCCAAAGGTGTCCGACCCTCGCCCGCCGAGTCGATCTCGGTGGAGGCACGATCGTGAGTGAAGCGAACAAGCAGGTGGCTTTGGATTTCCTGCATGCCATGAGCGAGGGCAATGTGGATGTGCAGGCACGATGTCTGGCTCCCGACGCCATTGCAGTGACCCAGGGCTTTGCCAAGATCTCCGGACGCAGGGATCGCGCGACCATGCTGGCAACCGCGGCCGCGCTCAAGTCGGTCGTGCCGACGGGATTTCGCCCCAAGATCGAGAAGGTAGTCGCCGCGGGAGACGTCGTGGCGATCGAGTTCGAGGGTAACGCCGTTCTGAGCAATGGGAAACCGTACTGCAATCAGTACGTCTTCGTGTTCACCTTCGAGGACGGCAAGATCCATCGGTTCAATGAGTACCTGTGCACGGTACTGGCCGATGAGGCCATCTATCCGCTTCTTGCGGCGAAGAGCGAGGAGCGCGCGCAGGTCTGATGGCGGGCAGCGCAGACTTCCGTCACCTCGAAGGTGACCACGCGCCGCGCGTGGAGCGGCGCGCACAGATGGCGAACGACTTCGCCTGGAAAGGCAACTTGATCTGACCGACCCCGTGGCCCGTCACCGAGATGGCGTCGAATGCATGACCGAACAGGCTGTCTAGCTCATTTCCGCTCGCGCAGCAAGACCCAACCGAAGGGATGACGCATACTTATGCTATGCTAGATCCTGCTCGCACCTTCGGGATGAGAATGGCAAAGTCCTCCAGCAAGGCAGTCGCTCTGGTCACCAGAGTCTCCGCACCAAGATCAACCAAGGCGAAGAGAGTCCCGGCCCGACGAATGGGCCCGGTGGGGTCGGTCAACTGGACCGCCATGCTCGATGGCGCAGAGGACATCCTGCGCGATGAAGGCTACGCCGCGCTGACTTCGCGCCGCGTTGCCGAGCGCATCGGAGTCAAACAGCGGCTCGTCTATTATTACTTCCACACCATGGATGATCTCATCGTGGAGACCTTCCGCAGGCTCTCGATGCGAACCCTGGAGCGGCTGGCGCGGGCAATGGCATCCACGCAACCGTTGCGGAATATCTGGGACGTCAACATCCATTCGGATGACGTCCGGCTGGTCTCTGAATTCATAGCGCTAGCCAATCGCGTCGTTCGCCTGCGAGCCGAGGTCGTGAGCTTCATCGAAGCATCCCGACGCATCCAGGTAGAGGCGCTCACTGCCGCAATGAAGGCTCACCCGAACGAGAGCCGAATACCGGCCGTGGGCCTTACGATAATCGCCACCAGTGTCGCATTGACGCTCAATCGAGAGGGAGCGATTGGCGTGCGAACGGGGCACGCCGAGATCACGGCAACCATCAATAGCTTGATCGACGCGTTGGAACCGGTGTGACCGCGAGAATACTTGCCCCGAGAAAATGACGGGAAAATGAGACATGTCAAACAATCCGCAGCTGGCACCCAAGCACCTCGATTGCTCCGATCTCGACCGCCACATGGGCAGACCTTTGACCCCGTGGAGCCTCAAGGAATCCCTGCATAACAACGATTTCCGGCGTTGGGCGCAGGCCATGCACTATCCCAACCTGCTCCATTACGACGCCGAATATGCCGCCATCGGGCGCTTCGGCCGACTGGTCGCGCCGCAGTCATTCACCATTGCAGCCGCCGAAGGCCATGGCGCGTGCCCGGCCGCGGTCGGACACATTCCCGATTCCCATCTGATCTTCGGGGGCGACGAATGGTGGTTCTATGGTCCCCGTCTGTTTGCCGGCGACCGGGTCATTCACGAGAAAATTCCGTACGACTACGTGGTCAAAGAGACGAAGTTTTCCGGTCCGACCTGCTTCCAGCGCGGAGACAACAACTACTACAATCAGGATGGCGTGCTCTTCGCCAAGCAACGCTCCACCAGCATTCGCTATCGTCGCGATGCGGCGCTGGAGATGGGCGCGCTCGACCAGACCGAAGATCCGTCCTGGACCGACGACGGCCTCAACGCCCTCGAGACCCGCAAGCTGGAATACATCAACATGATGCACGAGCTCGGGCATGGCCGTCGCCGCTGGAAGGACGTGAAGGCTGGCGACAAATTGCCGGCGCGCGTCTTCGGCCCCCACAGCGTTGCGAGCTTCGCCACGGAGTGGCGCGCCTATCTGATGAACCTGTGGGGCAGCGCGTATCGCAACCAGGATAGCGACCCGGTCAAGCTCGGTTTCGTCGGCCCGATGGCCGGTTGGGAAATGGATCCGGTCGAGGAAAGGACCAATCCGGAAAACACGGATGGCGCCTATATTGGACCCTCGCGCGGCCACCTCTTTACCCGCTGGGCACGGTACATCGGCATGCCCAGGCCTTATGGCTACGGCGCCTCGATGGGCGCCTGGATCCTCGATTATCTCGCAGGCTGGGCTGGCGAGTGGGGCTGCGTCGTGCACTGCAATTCGCAGTATCGGGGTCCCGCCTTCAGCGGCGACATCACCATCATGACAGGTGAAGTCACCGGCACGACGGTGGACGAGCAAGGCCGCAACGTCGCGCAGGTCGGCTGTAAAATGGCCAACCAGAGCGGGACGACGATGGCGACTGCCAAGGCGGAGATCGAATTGCCGGTCTGATCCGACCGGAGAACCCGGTGTCCGGAGCGCCGTGCTCCGGCGAAGGAGCTACCGGGACTATCCGCCAGAGCCTCTACCGGGGCAACTCCTCGGCGACCACGTGATAGTCACGGCGGGACAATAGCCATTTGCCGCTCACACGAACGAGACGATCCTCGTAGCGGCCAACGAGCTCGCGAATCCCCATTTTGTCTTCGCGGGGCCCGATGAATGCCATGGAAAATCAACTACTACGCAAGGGGCTTTTGAAACCGGGTCGGGTCGCAGCCGTGCTCTTCAGCGGACGTTAGCCAAAATCAGGCGGACTACGGGCGTGCACCCTGATCATTCAACCCAGCTGTCGAGGCTGGCGTGGAAATGGGCAACACGGGGCTCCTGCTTGGTGAGAACCAAGGATTCCAGCGATCTGTTGCGAAGGCCGTCCTGCTGGATCGCCATCTGTCGGTAATCCTGCTCCAGGGCGAGAAAGTACGGAAAATGGTCTCCTTCGGCAATCTGAGTGAACTCGGTGCGTAGTTTCGAACGTTCTTCAGA
This sequence comes from Pseudomonadota bacterium, assembly GCA_021807675.1. Taxonomy (GTDB): domain Bacteria; phylum Pseudomonadota; class Gammaproteobacteria; order Steroidobacterales; family Steroidobacteraceae; genus 13-2-20CM-66-19. The sequence goes on along the minus strand of JAKBCR010000178.1, from coordinate 755 downwards.
GGGGCGCCATTGCAACGTCATCACCCTCCAGAAGCAGCGATTGGGATCACCGTCGGGATCCGGCTCGGCGATGATGGTCGTGCACTCTCCCGCGCAAATCTGCAGGAAGACGTTCGGGAAGAGAAGCCAGAACTGGTAGTCGATCATCTGACTATCGGTAAGACCGCTGACATCGAGCCCCTTGGTCGTGTACGTTTCCCGCACGGCTTCTTGCAGCATGGATCGGGCGGTGACACCCGGCGGAAGAGCCAGTCTCCCGTCCTGGCCGCGATAGCGCGGGACCGAGGCCGCGAACCTGGGCAGCGCGTCGGCCAGTCCGGGGAAGTTCCCGATCGGCAGATTCATGATCGCTTCAACCGCTCGTTCGGCACCGCCCTCAGCCAGGTCCGGCGCGCCAAAAGGCACAGTGGCGACGCCGTGGTCGCCATAGGCGTGGAAGCGCTCCTTACTCAAGTCCACTACATTGATCAGCTCGCGATGAACGCCCTGCGTGTGATAGCCCTCACCGAAGGCGTCCATGATGACCTTCCAATTGCAGTTCACCCGTTCACGGACATTGACTCCGACGGGCGTCAGCTCCTCGAGGTGATACGGCGCGAGCGCGTCGGCCGCCTCTCCCAGGAATTCGGAAAGCGGCGCAGCATTCCTGTCCGGATTGAGGAAGATGAAGCCGCCGAAGACCTCGACCGGTACCTGTATGAGCCCGAGCCCCTCCTTGGGGCCGACGAATTCTTCGACCGTTCCCTTGTAATCCG
>JAKBCR010000018.1 GCA_021807675.1 Pseudomonadota bacterium | reverse complement strand
GCCGGCCGGCGCGCTGCCCGTCGTGCCCGTCGAGCCCTACGCCATCATCGCCTCGGTCTTCAATCTCGAGGCGCACATCGAGGAGTTCGTGGCCGCCTACACGCCCTACCGGGAGCGGATGTGGCTCATCAGCGACGGCTCCACCGACCACACCCTGCTGCGACTGCGTCAGGCCGGCTGGCGCTGCTTCGATGACGGCATCAATCGACGCAAGCCCGCGGCGCTGCGGCGCCTGCTCGAGACGCTGCCGGAGTACATCGAGACCGTTCTCGTCATCGACCCGGACATCCGGATCCTGCCGCCAGGGGCCGGAAGCGAGATCGATCTCGAGCAGTTCATCAGTGAGTTCCAACAGTCGGGAGCCGCGGCGGCCTGCCCTCGCGTCAGGATCGAGCCCGATGGCTTTCTCGCACGCTTCCAGTCCTTCGAGTACGCGCTCGCATTCCGGGCGGGACGCCAGAGCCTGGCGGACTACAGCATCACCTCCGGCGTCTCCCTCTACCGCCGCGATGCCCTCGCCCGGGCATTGAGGGAGCACTCGCTGTCGGTGTACGCGGAAGACTTCGAGAACGCCGTGATCCTCCTCGATCACGGCGAGCGCATCTACTATGACGGCCGGCTCGTCGTGGGCACCGAGGGTCCGGGCTCCGTGCCGCGGTGGTTCTCGCAGAGAGTGGGCTGGTACCACGGTCTGCTCAAGGTCTACATCGAGCGCCTCGGAGCGGTGTGGCGAATCGCGAAACGTACTCCGTTCGCTCTGTACCACTACCTGCTCTACGTGGGAGGCCTCACGATCGGCCTTCACCTCCTCAAGGCCGTGAGCGCGCTGCTGCTGCTCGCCAGCTTCCTGCGCGGCATCGAGGATCTCTTTTTCGCGCATTGGCAGCCGCAGATTCACACCTGGACGAATCCCGCGTATTTCATGGCGGCGGTAGGAAGCTATCTCGTCCTGGGTGCGGTGGCGCTCTTCACGGTGGTGCCAAAGAGCGAGCGGGCGTACGCCGCGCCGATCGTGCCGCTCTATCTCTTCTACGCCCTGTTCCACATCGCCCCCATGACGGTGGGATATGCGAACTGGATCGCGCTCAAGCTCACCGGCCGGCGTCTCTATCGCGATCACTACGAGTCGGAGGTGACGGAGCCTCGCGAGCCGCAGGGCGTGCACGCGCTCGTGACGAGGAGGGTGAGATGAGCGCTGGTGCAGCTTCCGCACCGTCCCGCTACAGGCCCGCCGAGTATTGGGAAGCTCGCGCCCGGCGCTTTGCCGTCCAAGGCGACGGTCTCGCCGCGGTCTGCTCTTACGGGATGCCGAGCTTCTACAACAGGCTGATTCACTTCTGCCAGCGGCGCGCGCTGGAGCGCTGGCTGAAAGTCTCCGCCGGCATGCGCGTCCTGGACGTAGGCTGTGGCGTCGGCCGCTGGAGCCGCCTGCTCGCATCCCGTGGCGCCGACGTCGTCGGCATCGACCTGAGTCCCACCATGGTTGCCGAGGCCGAGCGCAGGGCGGCCGCCAGCGGGCTCGCGAGCCGGTGCCGCTTCATCGTACAGGACTCGGCAGCCCTGGAGATTGCCGGATCTTTCGAAATGATCCTCTGTGTCACGGTGCTTCAGCACATGCTCGAGGTCGGCGCTCTGCGCTCGGCGCTGAAGCGCATGGCCCTGCATCTCGCTCCACAGGGCCGCCTCGTCATCCTGGAGGCGGCGCCTGCGCGCTTCTCCAGCCGTTGCAACACCTCCGTATTCACGGCACGACACCGCGCCTTCTACCTCAGACTCTTCCGCGAATGCGGGTTTCGGGTCCGAGCGCTCTGCGGCGTGGACCCGGCACCATTCAGGATGTGGCTCCTGCCCCATCTGCCACGCCTCCCGCCTCCCCTGCGCGTGATCGCCCTCGCCCTGGCGACAGCTCTCTCGGCGCCCCTCGACGCACTCCTCGGGCGGCGATTGACCGAGCGCTCCTGGCATGCGGTGTTCATCCTGCAGCATGACCCGGGAGACTGACTGTGCGCCTGAGTCGCCGCTCGACCCTCTCGATTGCCGTATTCATCGGCGTCGCGGCGCTGATCGTCACCGGCTGGTGGTACGAGGCCGCCCAGCGCTCGGGTCAAGAGTCACTCTCCAACACCATCACCGTGAGAGTCACGAATGGCGCCGACCGCGGCCCCGGCACCCTGCGCGAAGCGCTCTTCGTCGTCGCGACTGCCCCCGGGCCGGCTCGCATCTCGCTGCATGTGCCGAAGATCTCACTCACGACCGCTCTGCCCCCGATCGTCAACTCGCACGGGGTCCGCATCGTGGCCCACCCGGGCGCAAGCGAGATCGATGCTCGCGGCCTGAACGGCGGTCCGGTCCTCGACGTGGCGGCGCCGAACGTCTCGCTCGAGGGCCTCGCCATCCGCAACTGCCGGGGCGCCGCCATTCTGGTGCGAGCGGTCCACTTCAGCCTCCAGAGCTCGACGCTCCGCAACTGCGATGTTGGAGTGGACGTCGCCGGAAACGCGCACGATCTGCTACTCGAAGGCAACCGCTTCATCGCCGATCGCATCGGCGTGCGCTTCTCGGCCTCGAGCCCCGACACCACGGTCTCCGCGAACCGGTTCTCGGGCGAGACGCAAGCCGGCCTCTGGGCCGTCCGCGGCCAGACCGACTTGCGCTCGGAGGCGATCGACGTGCGAGACAACCGGTTCGATCGCGATCACAGCGGAATCGTCGCCGGCAACATCAACATCCTGATCGAGCAGAATCAGATCACCGGCTCCCAAGCCGCGGCCGTCGATCTGGTGGGCGGAGGCGCCGTCGTTCGTGACAATCGGGTAAATGGCGGCTCGGGCATGGGCATCCTGGCCGAAGGCGCGCACGCCGCGGTGATCGAGCACAACGAGCTCAATGGACTCGCCGAGTACGGCATCATGGTGCGCGGATCGAGCGCCACGCTCGTGCGCGCCAATCGTCTGTACGACTGTGCCTACGGCATGGCATTCGTCCTCGGGGATGCCCGCGATCCAAGCACGGCCGTGGACAACGTCATCATAGAGCCGCGGTACGACGGCATCGATGTCATGGGTGATGCCCCCATCCTGAGGCGCAACCACGTCCTGCAACCGCATGCCCTCGCGCTGCGCGTGGAAGACTTCGACGGTCCCGACGGGCGCAAGGTGGTGAGCGCTCCGTTCCTCGATCACAACTCCTTCGGGCCGCCAGCCGCGACCGGTACGGCGCGCGCGCACGGCCGCTCTTGATGGCAACGAGCACGGAATGAAGGCTCTCGACAGCACCCAGCTTCTTCCTCTGCCCACGTGGAATGATCCGCGCGTGCATCTGCTCGATGACCTGTGGCTGCTCACGATCTTCGCCATCCTCTTTGCCGCGGGCCTCCCCTGGTTCGTGAGCTCGTTCGATATACGCGTCGGCGCCGCGCTGCTGGGGCTGCTCGCGCTGGCGGCGATTCATGTCGGCTTCACCCTGCTCACGGCGCCGGCGCCGGGCATCCACCGCGGGCGCAAGCGCGCGCTCGAGATCCTCCACGCCCTGGGTGTCCTCATCGTCGCGCTCATCTGGCATTACGCGGGCGGCGTTCACAACCCGGCTTTCCTCGTCGTGTTCGTGCTGCCGGTCACCGGCGCGATTTTTCTCTCGCGCTGGCAGCCCTACCTCATCGCCCTGCTGGCCATCCTCGCGGTGTCGGCCGCCGCCCTGATCGAGTCACCGGAGCTGCGTTGGTTCGCGAGCGGTCTCGCACCGCAAGCCGCGTGGCTCGCTCGTCTTTCGGGCGGCGCGAGCACCGGGAGCGAGCCCTTCCCCGGCTTCTATGCGCCGCCCGGCTACTACCTCGTCCTGCTCGAGGGATTCGCCGTCCTGATGGTCTCGTGCGCCTTCGCCGGCGAATACCTCGGCACTATCTTCGACAGACTCCACGCGGATCTCATTGTCGCCCGCGCGGAAGCTGAGCGGGGTCAGCAGCTCTGGGCGAGCGTCATCGAGGAGCTGCCGCTGCCGGCCGTGCTGATCGATGCCCGCACGTACCAGGTCGTGTCCGAGAGCGCCGAACTCGCGGATGTTTCCGCCGAGGGCACGCCTGCCGTCGGCCGCAAGCTCACGGAGGCAATCCACTTCTCCTATCCGGAAATCGTCGAGGAGCTCGTGAGCGGGACGGGCGGCCGGGCGGATCACGTCATCTTGCGTCGCGGCACCGAGCTCGTCCTCGCGCGCATCCGGGTGCAGCACATCCCTTACAAAGGCAAGCGTCTGGCTCTCATCCTCATCGAGGCGATGACGGAGGCATTTGCCGTCCGAGCCGCCCTCGATGTAGCGGAGCAGGCCATCCTGGTCGCCGACTTCCAGGATCGGGTCCTCGCCTTCAACAGGCCGGCGCTCGCGCTCTTCTCCGCGACCCGCCTCGGGGCCGATGTCTCGACACTGCTCACGCTGCCCGAGACCGCCCCGCGCTGGTGGGAGCCCGGATTGACCGGCCGGCGCAAGATGCACGTACGCATCCTGCCGCGCGTCTTTCAAGTGACGAGCACCGCGGTTGCGCTGCCGGGCGAGCAGGAGCGGCTGTGTGTCATCGCCTTCCTGCCGGTCGCGCGGGCGGAGACGCTGGATGACCCGATGCCCGGCGCGCTGTTGCCGGCCACCTCACTACCGAGGAAACGATGAGACCCTTGCGCTACACACCCCTCGTCGCTCTCGCGGCAGCCTGGCTCGCACCGTACCCCACCTGCGCAGTCGATTCCTCGACCGCCCCCGCCGCACCGCCGAGCCCCTCGGCGAACAGTCTCGTCCTGAGCGCCAATGGCTCGACATTGACAGGCGCGAGCGGCGGAGGGGGCGGCTCGCTCACCTTCCTGCACGATTTCAGCGCCGGAGTCCTCGGAGCCGGTGGCGAATACCAGACGCTCGCCAACGCCCATTGGGCGTTTGGCTCGCTCACCGGCTCGGTGAGCGCCGGCAGCGCGAGCATGAAGTGGACCTTCTCCGGCGAAGCGCACATCGGCAGGGGCGATATCGGCTCATTCCGAGGGCTGCGCCGCTTCGATTACGATGTGGAAGGCGCGGGGGTGGCCGGCACCTTCGGCGGGAAGCTCCTGGTGCAGCTCTCGGCCCGCCAGTTCGATGTCGACACGACGCATGGCGCCCTGCCCAAGCTCGCCATCGGGTTCCTGTGGACCCCGCACCTGCAGACGACGGTCTCCTATGCGCGATCGGTCACGGGAAATCTCGGCACCGAGCTCGAGACGGTGCGCATCGATCACTATGGCAGCTCGGTGAATTGGCTGCTCGGCGGCGCGATCGGCCACGTGGCGCCGCCGGTCGTCAACCTCTACACGGGATTGACCGGGCCGGCGCCGCAGCTGCGTGAAGGTTATGTCGGGATCACGAAAGACTTCTCCCACACCGACTGGTCTATCCTCGCCGACTATCTGAAGGTAGCGGGTCAGAGACGCATCACCCTTACGGTGGTCTGCACGCTGCACGGGGGGACCTCGTCCTCATGAGCCTGCGCCTGCCGCTGACGCTCAGACGCCATTCGACCTGGCTTCCGGCGCTGCTCGTGTTCTTGACAGTGGCGGCCGCAGGCTCCCGGCTCATCTTCCTGAGCGTGCAACAGCGTGCCGAGGAGTCTCGCGGTGCAGCACAGGCGGCCGCCGCGCGCTGCGCCAAGGCGATCGAGCATCAGCTCGATGAGCTCGCGATTGGTGCCTCCAATGCCTCTCACGGCATCCTTTTGCCCACGGGCACACGCCCTCTGCGCACGCCTGCGCCGAGCCGGCCGTCCCGATCGGACCCGCCGTCCAAGCCGGCGTTCAAGGTGTTCGAATGGGCCACCGACGGGAGCATTCTCGCCTCGAGCCCCGCCAGTGCCGCCGCGGCGAAGGCGATCGTGTCCGAGTGGCGGGCCGGCGCCGCCGCCCACCGCGCGCCCTCCGCGGCCTTGCTCGGACCGGTGCGCGAGGGCAGCGACTGGCTCATCGCGGCACGCGCGCCACTGGATCACCCGATCACGGCCGGCTCCACCTCCCTTGGGGGCTGGGCCGTCGCCTACGCGGATCTCGATCGCCTGTTGACGCGCGCCGGGATCATGCGCGCGGTAGCTGCCGGCTACGATTTCGCGCTCGTGCAGACCGATCCCGCGGGTGGGTATGCCCGGACATTCGCGGGCTCGAGAATCACTGCGCTCAGCGAGCCAGCGGCAAGTGTGATTCGCGCGCCTCCCGGGTTCGCGTTCGCCTCGCGCGCTACGCTCGCTTTCCAGGTTCGCCCTCATGGGGGCTGGTATCCCACGCGCACGCTCGCGACGGATGTCGGACTGCTCCTCCTCCTCGCCTGGCTCCTGACATTCACGACTCACGATGTCACGCACCGCACCATTCGGCTGCGCGCCTCGCTTGCAGCCACGCGGCGCCAGCTGCATTCCGCCAACCAGCGCCTCGTGCGCGAAATCGAGCAGCGCGAGAGCCTGCAGCAGAGCGTCGACCGCGCGCGCTTCCATGACGCATTCACCGGGCTGCCGAATCGCTACTACTTCATGGAGCAGCTCGATCGCGCCCTGCGCGAGCTGCGCGCGCGCCGCGGCCGGACCCTCGGAGTCTTCCTGATCGCCATCGACCGCTTCCAGCTCATCAACGAGACGCTCGGCCACGCGGCCGGCGATGAGCTGATGGTCCAGGCCGGCCGCCGGTTCCAGCGCGCGGTTCCCTCCTCGAGCGTGCTCGCCCGCTGGAGCGGCGATCGGTTCGCTCTGCTCGTGCGGGATCTGGGCTCGAGCGAAGCGGCGCCGCGTCTGGCAAGCGAGTTGCAGGCGGCATTACAGGCACCGTTCGAGTTGCGCAGACACCATCTGGCGATCACCGCCCGAATCGGGATGAGCTGCCTCGAGAGCTGGCCGCAGCGCGCGGAGCAGCTCATGCGCGAGGCGGAAGTCGCGCTGTCCGTGGCGAAGCGGCAGGAGGAAGTTACGAGCATCGCCTACTCCCCCTCCATGGGGGGCGATGCGGCGAGTCTCGTCAGCCTGGAGGCTGACCTCTATGTCGCACTGGAGCGTCGTGAGCTCAGACTCCTATTCCAGCCCATCGTGGCGCTGCGCAGCCGACGGGCGGTGGGCGCGGAGGCGCTGCTGCGCTGGGCTCACCCGATAGAAGGCACGTTGGCACCGGAGAAGTTCCTGGCTGTCGCCGAGGAAACCGGAATCATCGTGCCCATCACGCGCTGGACGATTCGCAGCGTCTGCATGCTCGCCAGAGAGTGGCGGCGGCGCCTCGCGCCCGGAACGGATTTCTATTTGAGCGTCAACCTGTCAGCGGCGGCGCTGCGCGACCCGGAGCTCAGCGACTATGTCTCACGCCAGCTGGCCGAGACGGCCATACCGCCGCAGACGCTCAAATTCGAGCTCACCGAAGGCGGGCTCATCAGCGACGTCGTGGCCGCGCGGGAGACGCTCGAGCGGCTGCGCCATACCGGTGTCGAGCTGATGCTCGATGACTTCGGCACCGGCTACTCCTCGCTCAATCACTTGCAGCTCTTCCCGTTCGATTACGTCAAGATCGACCGCCCCTGGGTCGGCGCGAGCCCCGCGCAACATGGCGGCGCGAGCCTCGCAGCGGCGATGGTGCAGCTCGCCTCGAGCCTCGGACTCACGCCCATCGCCGAGGTGGTCGAATCGGAGGCCATCGCCAAGTCTCTGGAGGAGATGGGCTGTCACTTCGGCCAGGGGAATTTCTTCTGCGCCCCGGTCGAGGCGGAGGATGCCCTGCAGTGTCTCGGTGCCTGCAGCGGTGGCGTGCTCGCGCCGGGGGAGCTTCAAGCCGGCCAGGACGACTCGCCGACGCTCATCCTGCCGGCCGGAATCATCACCGAGGACAGCACGGAGTCCGGTTGATCACACCGCCCGACCGTGCCTTTGCACGGTCGGGCTCATGACCCTCATCTGCCCGCGAGCGGCCGCACCGTCACCTGCAGCCACACTTCCCGTCCCGGATCGACGAAGCACGACGATGGATCGATCCCCAGGGTGGACCGGCCCGCAAACCCGGACGGATTCGGCACCGTCGCACCGGTCTTGAAAGGCGCGGAATCGCACTGCCCCGAGGTGAGCACATCGTTCAGGTCCCGGCCGATCGCCGGCACCTCCCACAAGTTGAACCCGACGGTCGCGTCCCAGTCGGGAGCGCGGATGAGCGGGGTGCCCGAGAGATTCTGGGCCGTGTAGGCCCCGACCGTGGGAACGCTCTGGCCCGTTGGGCCGACGATCAAGGCGGCGACGGCGGGATTGAACTCCTGGCTACACCCCTCGGCGATCGTCTGCCCACCCCAGCACGGCGCGTTGGTGAATTTCAGATACCTCGCCTTGTCCCACTCCACGGAGGCGTGCAGCGTAAGTCCCGTCATGAACCGCGGCAGGTATGCGACGTCGAAATCGACACCGTAGGTGCGCGCCGTGGCGGCATTGATGGTCTGGATCACGGGCACGCCACCACTCGGCGGAGGGATCACCCCGACCTGAAGTCCCGTGAAATTGTAGTAGAAACCGGTGGTATCGAACTGCATCCGGCCCTGCAGGACGCGGCCCTTGATGCCGACCTCTCCACCATTGGCCTTCTCATCGCCGAAGGCGTTGTCTGTCCCCGGGACGACAGGCGTTGCGGTGCTGAAGGAGCCTGATTTGAAGCCTTTCTTCCAGCGTGCGCTGCTCGTCGTTCTTCGTCTCGCGCACCAGCGCCCGCCCTTTTTTTGGATCGACATCCGTCCAAATGAGCCGGATCAACTCGCCCTTTCTGGCGCCAGTCGTGATCGCGAGCAAAACGAGCGTATGCAGCGCCGGCCACTCGGCTTGCCCCGCGTGAACGTCTCGACCGCGAGCCGGTCGCGGGCCTGGGAGATGGCATCGGCGGTGATCTCGGTCAAGGCGAGACCCGCGAACTGCTCAGCCCACCATTTGACGATATTTTAATTGGGGCGTGACGGAATCGAACCGTCGACCAGCGGATTAAAAGTCGTGTTGGGTGCTCGCCACGACTACAACAGGCGCCATGCGCCATCTCGTAAGTGCTTGATTTACCGAACCCGCCGCTCGCACTGAACGCGTCAAGAAGTGCGCCAACGAGTGCGTGCGAGTACATCACTGCACTGAATTTGCACTGAGCGCGGGCGTGCTCAGACGGTCTTCGGCCCGCCAATTGCCCGAATGAGAATCTCCGCAGAGATTCCCAGCTTGTCGAGCAGCGCGCGGACCATGCTGATGGACAGGCCGCGCTTGCGATTGAGCACCTCCGAGACACGGGTCCGGGCGCCAAGGATCTCTTCCAGGTGCTTGCGTGTCAGCCCTTGCTGCTCCATCCGAAACTTGATCGCCTCGATCAGCTCGGGCGGATCCATCGGACAGTACTCGGTCTCATACGCCTCGATGAGAGTCGTAAGAATATCGAGGCGGTCGCCCTTGGGCGTGCCAGCCTTTGCGCCCCAGAACTCTTCAACCTCTGCAAGCGCATGGTCGTAGTCCCTCTCATTCCGGATCGGCCTTAGGTCTTTCATGCTTACTGACGCTGCACAATCGCTCATCACCGCTTCTGCGGGACGAGATCGGGCCGTTTCGACGCGCGCCAGGCCGCTACATCCTCGATCAGCCGTCCTGCCTCAGTAATGCAGTGCTCTGCGGTCGTTGCGTCGACGTCATCACCCGTGTAGTCCGCTACGTTCCTTTGCCGCCGTAACGTGTCCAGCACGATGAGTCGCTTGGATTCGAGGCCAATAGTTAGCGGCAGACTCTGGATAACGGTCATGTGGTGGCCCGGTCGGTTTGTTTCGGGCCTGTAACCGTGCATCATCAGTGCGGCCAGCGCGCTCTGCATAATGGCCTTGTACGCCGCGTCAAAGCGCGTTTCAGGGCTGATGCTCGTAACGCCTGCATCACGCAGATTTCGGCACGCTGCAATTAGCAGCCGCTCAATTTCTGCCGCGTCCGGGGCGTGAGGCTTAAGCTGCCCGATCTTCAGTAGGTTTTCCAAGCTCACCGGCGTCTCCAATGACGAAGATCTTCGGCTCCTTCAACACGCGCGAAACGAAGCGGTCTCTTGTCCGCCGCTTTAACCGAAAGGCTTCCTTGGACATGACGACTGGGTTGACCTCGCGGCCGAGCCGCTCGCGTGCAAGATGACCCGCTTCCACAACGTTCTCGAACGGCACCGAACCGACGACCATCAAATCAATGTCGCTCGTCGACTTTTCCTTGCCCTGCGCAACCGATCCGAATACGAATGCGAGATCGATCTCGCCCGCAACCGGGCGCAGAGACTCGCGCAGCACATCCGCAAGCCCCGCTGTCTTCCGGAAAACCCCTGCGAGCTCCTGGAATATCGGACAATCGCGTGATGCTTGATAAAGGACTTGGTTTCCCGAGGCTCGGCGACTCAGGAGTCCAGCCCCCGTGAGCGCCCTGAGCTCGCGATGAAGCGGACCCGCAGGTACTCCGGTCAAGCGCCCGATTTCGCGCACATAAAAGCTCTCATCGGGCCTTAGCAGCAGGAGCGACAGCACCCGCCGGCGATACAGGCCGAACAGCAGCTCGACAGGCTGGACGTCTACAGTTCTCATATTGAGAACGATCGTACCACAATTGAGAACAGGCGCCAACCCCGATTTTCGCGGTGCTCATTGCGATTGGGAAGCGTAGGGTCGCCCCAGAACCAATACCCGCCCTATGCCACGCTGCCGGCACGCAGAGCGCGGGCAAGCATATCCGGGAAACCTAAATGCCCCGGCGCCTCTCCGATCGCAGACATGGGGGTATGTGCAAGACGCTCCGCAAGCGTTGCCAGATCACCGCCATGGGCCAGATGATGGCTCGCCTGGAATGCGAGATCGTTCATAGAGCCGAGCACGCGGCGATTGGTCGCGCGAGCGAAGCTGACCGGCTGCATGGCATCGAGTTCACGGCCAACCTGCTGCTCCGGAACATCCAGCCGCTCGAGGAGACTCCGCAGTGACACGTGGAGATTGGGTACCAGACTCGTGCGCAGTTCGCGCGCAGGGAGCAGCATCGTGAGCAGGCAACGCTCGCTGGTCACGATGGCGAATTCGGATCGGCCAAAACGCACGAGATGAACGTACCAGTCCCCGAGGGCACCAGTTGACGCGGGGGCTTCCGGGAGCTGTTCCGGCAGCCGCAGCCGTTTTCGCACACGCTGCGTACAGCGGAGCATCAACACCGCACGTCCCGCCTAGACGATCCGCGGCGCGGGCCTCGGTTTCACCACAAGCGTCCGAAGCGTTCGTTTGCCGGCACGCTGATCAGCCAGAGCCTCAAAGCCTTCCATCAATTCATTGAACAGGTTGCGCTTCTTTCTCATGCTCTCGCCGCTTTGCTCGAAAACTGACAATTCAATGAACACGTCCATATGGCGATGTGCATCATACGCAAGTTGCGGATAGCGACAAGCTGAGTAGCGGAGCGGGCCCTGCTCCTTCAGCAGTGCCCTGCACTATTGGGCTCGATGCCCTTCGGGCCGCCCCGTCCTACGCCCGGAACGCGGCTTGGAACGGCCGGTTAGGCTGTTCGAACTCCGCAAGCACCGTCTCGGTGTAGTCCTTCGCGAGCGCATCGAAACTCGTGCGCCGCGCCGCCGCGTGCGGGAAGTGCCTGCCCTCGCGGATTGCAGTCTCGATCGACTGCGCCCACTGCTGCGCCTCTTTGCGGTTCGGGAAGGTCTCGGACTGCGCAGGGCGCCCTTTTACTCTCACCTGCGCACGGTAGGAGACCGCGTTGGTCAGCGGACTGACGATGCGTTGAATGGAAGCCATACGCGCCTCGGTGCACTGCGTGCAGCGGTGAGTAAGCCCACTGCACTGAGTGTGCACGAAGCCACCACGATAGTGAAGCTTGCGCGCGGAGTAAGCATTCAACGCACTAAATTTACAGAGTTTTAATTGGGGCGTGACGGAATCGAACCGTCGACCAGCGGATTAAAAGTCCGATGCTCTACCGACTGAGCTAACGCCCCATAGAGACTGGCGCAAATCGCTCCCGGCGATGTGCGCGGCCAACCCTATGACCCTATCGACCCCGAGGCCCCTGGGATCCGACAACGCGAGAAGACACCCCCCAGGAGGCGGGAACGGCCCTTCTGAGGAAACGGCCGCTCAATCACTTGCTTTCGACCGCCGGGCGCCGCCGGCGCCGCATCATACTACAGGCGCTGGTACACCGTGGGATCGCGCACGCCAGCGGCCTCGAAACCGGCGCGGCGCAGGCGGCAGGAGTCGCAGCGGCCACAGGCGGCGCCGAGCTCATCGGCCTGGTAGCAGGAGACCGTCAGGGAATAGTCCACGCCCAGGCGAGTGCCCTCTCGGATGATCCGCTCCTTGGACCACGAGATGAGTGGCGCCTCGATCCGGCAGGCATGTCCCTCCACACCTGCCTTCGTCGCAAGCGCGGCGAGATGGCCGAACGCCTCGATGAAGGCCGGCCGGCAATCGGGATAGCCGGAAAAGTCGACGGAATTGACGCCCACGAGAATCTCTTCCGCGCCGAGCACCTCAGCCCAGCCGAGCGCAAGCGCGAGCAGGATCGTGTTGCGCGCGGGAACGTAGGTCACCGGAATCCCCACGGTGGGCTGCTCCGGAACCGCAATGGAGGTGTCCGTCAGCGCGGAGCCGCCGATCCCCGCCAGATCCACGCGCATGATCCGGTGCTCCCGCGCACCGAGAGCTGCCGCGACGCGGGTCGCGGCAGCCAGCTCCGCGCAGTGACGCTGCCCGTAATCGACGGAGAGCGCGTAGCACGCCAAGCCGCGCGAGCGAGCGATGGCCAGCGTCGTAGCCGAGTCGAGACCACCGGAGACGAGTACGACAACTCGGTGGGAAGCCATTTTGGAATGCCCTCCTTCGATGCGGCGAGGCTGCTGCGACGAGGTGAGGCTGAGGCGCCCTACTTCCCCGGTACGTTGCCCCAAAGAATCTTGTGCAGCTGAATCTGGAAGCGCACGGGGAGCCTGTCCTCCAGGATCCAGTCCGCAAGCTGCCGCGCGGGCAGCTGCTCGTGGCTCGGGGAGAAGAGCACGGTGCAGCGCTCCTCCAAGCCAAGCTCGCGAAACCTCGTGCAGCTCCACTCGTAGTCACCGCGGTCGCAGATGACGAACTTGACGAGATCCTTCGAGCCGAGCCGCGCGAGCTCCCCGTAACGGTTGCGCGACTCCTCGCCCGAGCCGGGGGTCTTCACATCGACGACCCGCACCACCCGCTCATCGACGCCCTCGAGCGACATGGCTCCGCTCGTCTCGAGCGACACCCGACAACCGGTATCGCAGAGCCGGGTCAGAAGAGACAGGCAACTCTTCTGAGCCAGCGGCTCACCACCCGTCACGCAGACGTAACGGCCACCCAGCTCGCTCACCCGCTGCACCACGGACTCGAGCTCCCACCACTGCCCGCCGTGGAAGGCGTACTCCGTGTCGCAGTACTGACACCGCAGCGGACAGCCGGTCAGCCGCACGAATACCGTTGGGATCCCGGCGGTATCGGCCTCACCCTGCAGGGAGTAGAAGATCTCACTGACTTTGAGCCGTGCCACCTGCGCCCGTCACTGCGGCGAGTGCTGCTTGAGCAGCGCCTGCGCCCGGGTGGCGGCATCCGTGCCGGGGAACTGGCTCAAGACTTGCCGCAACGTGGCGCGACCCTCGGCCTTCTTGCCTTGGGCGAGTTGCGTGTTGCCGAGATCGAGCATGGCGGCGGGCGCCTTGCTCGAGTTCGGCCACTTGTCGAGCACCGTCTGGAAGTCGCTCTCCGCGGCCGCGAAATCCTGGTTCACGTAGTGGGCCTGCCCCAGCCAGTACTGCGCATTGGGCGCGAGGGGGCTCGAGGGATACTGCTTGAGAAAGCCCTGAAACCCGCTGATGGCCACCGAGTAGCTGCCCGCCTTCAGTGCGTTGAAGGCCTGGCCGTAGACGGTTTCCTGCGTGGATGTGACTCCCGGCTCGGCGCCCGATCCACTCCCCCCGGCCCCGGCGGTTCCCGCCGAGCTCCCGTGCTCGAGCGCCGCGACCCGTTTGTTGAGATCGGTATAGAAGTCCTGCTGCTGCTGGCGCAGCTGCCGGTTGGCGTTCTGCAAGTCGTCTATCCGGCCCCGCAGGTCGCGTACCTCGGCCTGAAGCGTGTCCACCTGCTGCGCCATCTGCACCAGGCTCTGGTTCGACATGATCCGCTCGACCCGGGATACCCGCGCATCGAGGTTATTGAGCCTAATTTGCACCGGGTCCTGGTCGGGCGGAACCGTGGCGCAGCCGGCGAGAAGCACCGTGACGAGCGCGAGGGAGATGATCGGGCGCATGAAGGACTCCTCGGGAATGATCTCGCAGCAGTCAGCTTACTGCTGCGGCGGCTGCTCCTGCTGCCGCGGTGTCTGCTGCTGCGGCGCAACCGGCGGCTGGTTGTTCGGCGTGAGATATACGATGTTCACGCGGCGGTTCTTGGCCCAAGCCGCCCTGTTGTGCGCCGGATCCACCGGACGCTCGGCGCCGTAGCTCACCACGGTGATCTGATCGGCCGAGGCGCCCTGCAGCAGCATCGCCTCGCGGACCGACTGGGCGCGGCGCATGCCGAGGCCGATGTTGTACTCCGGCGAGCCGCGCTCATCGGTGTTGCCCTCGAGTCTCACACGGGCGTTCGGGTGATCGGCGAGGTACTTCGCATGAGCCGCGACGATCGCCGTGCCCTGGCCCTTGATCACCGAGCTGTCGAAGCCGAAGTAGATCGTGCGCTGGCCGAGCAGGCCCTGCTGCGGGCCGGGGATCGAGCTCTGGTTGCCGAACGGACCGCCATTGGCGTTGGCCCCCCCTTGCGCGCCTTGCGATTCGGCGCCAGCTTGAGAAGAAGACGCCTGCTGCGAAGCCGACGGCTTCGGCGGATGGCTCGCGCAGGCGGCGAGCCCGAGGCTCCCGGCGAGCAACGTGAGGACGAGAATTCGACGATACATAGACCCTACTCCAGGTTCACCGCCACACGGCGGCTCTTGTTGGACGTTGAGAATCGCTACTTCGTGAAAGGACCCCACGCCGGATCGCGCACCTCGCCCTGTGTCGGCTTCAGGGTGAGGCCCGTGAGACCGTCGACGGAAATCGTCGCCAGGATGCCCGCCGACCCATTGCCGGGCCGCGCCGCGTAGATGAGGGTCGCGCCGTTCGGCGCGAAGCTCGGTGATTGATCGAGCGGGCCGTGCGTCAGGACCCGGAACTCGCCGGTCGCGAGGTTCTGCACGGCGATGCAGTAATTGCCGCTATGGTCGCGCGTGACCATCGCCAGCAGCTTCCCGTCGGGGGAGATGTGCGGACCGGCATTGTAGTCGTCGGTGAAGGTGATGCGCTGAGGCATGCTGCCCGGCGCAATGCCGATCTTGTAGATCTGCGGCTCGCCGGCCCGGTCCGAGGTGAAGTAGATGGACTTGCCGTCGGGCGCCCAGTCCGCCTCGGTATTGATCGCGGGCGCATGGGTGATGCGCGTCAGGTGCTGATTTCGCAGATCGAGGACGTAGATCTGCGGATGGCCGCTGTTGCCGCTCAGGGTGAGCGCCAGCCGGTGGCCGCCCGGCGACCAGGCCGGGGCGCCATTGATACCGGCGCGCTCGGAGACCATGGTGCGCTGACCCGTCAGCACGCGCTGCACGTAGATGGCGGAGAGGTGATTCTCGAACGAGACATAGGCAATCCACTGGCCATCCGGCGACCAGGTGGGCGACATGATCGGGAAACGCGACTGGAGGATGAGATGCTGATTGTAGCCATCGGCGTCGGCCACCACCAGTTGGAAACGCTGTGTGGCGCCTTGCCCGACGACGGCGACATAGGCGATGCGGGTCGCAAAGGCGCCGCGGATGCCGGTAATAGCCTGGTAGATGACATCACTGACGCGATGCGCCGCGTTGCGCAGCGCCGCGGCGGTGCCGACGAATCGCTGCCGCGCGATGCTCTGCCCGGTGAGCGTATTGAGCAGGTTGAACTCCACCGCGAGCTGGCCACCCGCCGTCGCAGTCACCCGGCCGACCACGACGTAATCGCTTCCGGCGGCCTTCCAGTCCGCGAACTTCACGTCCGCGGCCTGGGTCGGCGTCCCCGGCATGCGATTGCGCGCGATGGCCGTGAAACGGCCGCTGCCGACGAGATCGTGCTGGACCACGCCGGCAACATCGGTACTGTCCGTCGGCGCCTCCGCGAAGGGGACGATCGCGATCGGCACGGGGTTTGTCACCCCGGAGGTGATCTGGATCTGCAGCTGCGCCCGCGCGGCGGGGGGCAGGAGCCAAGCGGCCGTCAGTACCGCCAGGAAGATCCGCAACAGGGGCGCCATTCTCGGTGTCGATTTCATGGGTCTCGCGGTCAGTTGGTCGGCTTGAAGGTGATGATGAGCTGGTGGGGGAACGGAATGCCGCTCGGCGGCGGTGGCAGAGGTGAGGCATTGTAGACCGCGGTCTGGATGGACTGCCGCACGGCGTCATCGCCATTGCATTGGCCCAGGCTCACTCCGGTCACCGCTCCGCCCGGCACCAGGCTCACATTGAGGACGCACTCGATGCCCGGGCGCGCGGTCGGCGGCCTGATCCACGCGTTCTGGATGCGTGTCGTGATCTCGCTCTGCCAGCTCGCCAGAGCGCCGCTCGCGGCCGCGGCGCGCTCATCCTCCTGCAGGCTCTGCTGCAGCTCGGCGATGCGGGCGGCGCGCGCCGCCGCCTGCTGCTCGGCCAGTTTCTTCGCCTCGGCGAGCTTGCGCGCCTGCGCGAGCTTCTGCGCCTCGGCCTTCTTCTTCGCCGCGGCGAGCGCCTTCTCCTCGGCACGTTTCCTCGCCTGCGCAGCCTTGGCTTGCGCGGCCTTCACCTGCGCCGCCTGCGCGGCCGCCGCCACCGCTTGCGCCTTGCGCTCGGCCGCCTGCCGAGCCTCCTTTGCCTGCTGCCGTGCGAGAAGCTCCTGCTGAGCCTCGGCCTCGTGCCGTGCCTCTTGCCTGGCAGCCTGCTCTCGCATCGCCTGCTCGCTCGCCGTAGGCACGGGCGGGCCTTCGACCGGCTGCGGAGGTGGCGGCGGGAGCGTCTGGGCCGGAGCGGCCTTCGGCTGAGGCGCTGGAGTCGAGGCGGTTCCCACGCCCTTCAGGGTACGGGCGTCCACCACGGTCGCACTGATGGACAGGGTCGGTGCCGGCGCGGGATGGTGGAAATGCCAAAAGCCGATGGCGAGCAGGGCGATCAGGGCCCCGTGCAGCAGCACGGACATGCCAATCGACAGCCACCGGTCGCGTACGGGCTCGGACATGGGGTGAACGAATCCGTCAGCTTCCGGCGTGCGGCGGTGGCTGCGGCAGCGGGTTGGTGACGAACCCGAGCTTGCGCGCCCCCGCGCGCTGCAGAATGACCATGGCCTGCACGACCACCCCATAGGACACTGCAGTATCCGCCTTGACCAACACGGCCCTCCCGGGATCGGCGCTCAACGCTGCCGCGGCGCGCGCTTCGATGACGTCGGGGTCGGCGGGGACCTGCGGATTGCCCCCTACGTTGATGTAAAGGCGCCCTTGCCGGTCCACGGACAGCACGACAGGGTCTTTGGCATTCCTCGTGCTCAGAGGTTCCGCGCCCGCCTTGGGCAGTTGCACCTTCACGCCCTCGGTGAGCAGCGGCGCCGTGATCATGAAGATGATGAGGAGCACGAGCATCACGTCGATGTAGGGAACGACGTTGATCTCGCCCATGAGCCGACGGCCGCGGGAGACTCGAGCCATGCGATCTCCTACCGGGCTGCCGCGGGCCCAGGCACGGCAGGCGCAGGCGCGCCGCCGGAGGCGCCCGCAGCCGGCGCAGTGCTTACCGTCGGCGTTGGCGGGATACCGCGGGTCGCGTGCCGCTGCAGGATGGTGGAGAACTCTTCCATGAAGGCATCGAAGCGGACTTCGAGGCGGTTCACCTGGTCGGCGAAACGGTTGTAGGCCACCACGGCGGGAATTGCCGCAAACAAGCCGATCGCGGTCGTGACCAGTGCCTCGGAGATGCCCGGCGCCACCGATGCGAGTGTCGCCTGTTGGACATCGCCAAGCGATGAGAATGCCGTCATGATGCCCCACACCGTGCCGAAAAGACCGACGTAGGGGCTCGTCGAGCCGACGGTAGCGAGCGTCGCCAGGCTGTATTCCAGCCTGTCGATCTCCTTCAGCTGCGCAACGCGCATCGCGCGCCGGGCGCCCTCGAGGAGCTGCTCGGCCGGGATCGACCCTTGCTGGCGCTGACGCGCGAACTCGCGGAAGCCGAACTCGAAGATGCTCGCCATGCCGGTCGCGCCACCGTGTGACTCGATGGCGCGGTAGAGCTGCGCGAGGTCGCCGCCGGACCAGAAGTTGTTCTCGAATTGGTCCGCCTCGCGCGCCGCGCGCCAGATAAGCAAGCGCTTCCTGAAAATGATGGCCCAGGAGCTGAGCGAGGCGAGAAGCAGCAGCCCCACCACGATCTGCACGGGAATGCTGGCCTGGACCACCAGGCGGATGATGGAGAGTTGTCCGTTCATATCTGCAGACGTCAGATCAACACGTTCATCAGGGACTCGGGCAGCCTTCTCGGCTTCAGCGTGCGCGCATCGACGCAGGCGACCCGCACCCCGGCGGTAACGATCGGCAGCTCCCCGCCGGGGTCGCGGCCCCGGAAGATGGCCTGCTCGAACCGGATCGTCGCCGCCCGATCGGCGTGCGGCTCGCAGGTGATGGTGAGCTCATCATCGAGCCGCGCCGGGCGGCGGTATTCCACGGTGAGGCTGGCCACCGTGAATACAATGCCGGGCTCCCCGGCGAGCGCCTGCTGCGAGTAGCCGAGCGACCTAAGCCACTCCGTGCGCGCCCGCTCCAGGAAGCGCAGATAGTTCGCATAATAGACTATCCCGCCCCCGTCGGTATCTTCCCAGTATACACGGGCCGGCCAGGAGAAGACGCTCACCGTCCCCAAGGCCCCGCTCACCGGCCGTCCTCGAAAAGCGACAGCGGCGTCGCGGCGCGCTCCGGCGCCTTCAGGCCGAAATGCAGGTACGAGGCGCGTGTCACCATGCGCCCTCGTGCGGTGCGGACGAGAAAGCCCTGTTGGATGAGGAAAGGCTCGATCACATCCTCGAGCGTGCCGCGCTCCTCGCCGATGGCCGCCGCGATGCTGTCGATGCCTACGGGGCCCCCGTCGAACCTCTCGATGATCGTGGTGAGGAGCTTGCGGTCGAGCGTGTCGAAGCCCTGTGGGTCGACCTCGAGCAGGTCGAGGGCCGCCTCCGCCACCGCCTCCGCGATGCGCCCGTCGGCCCGCACCTGCGCATAGTCGCGCACCCGGCGCAGGAGTCTGTTGGCGATCCGGGGCGTGCCGCGGGAGCGCTGGGCAATGCGCCGCGCGCCCTCGCCCTCGACCGGCACGCCGAGGATGGCCGCGGAGCGGGTGACGATGCGCTCGAGATCCTCCACGCCATAGAACTCGAGTCGCTGCACGATGCCGAAGCGGTCCCGCAGCGGGGAGGTCAGAAGACCGGCGCGCGTGGTCGCGCCGACCAGGGTGAAGGAGGGCAGGTTCAGCCTGATCGAGCGCGCCGCCGGCCCCTCCCCGATCATGATGTCGAGCTGACAATCCTCCATCGCCGGATAGAGCACTTCCTCGACGACCGGCGAGAGGCGGTGGATCTCGTCGACGAAGAGCACGTCGCGCGGCTGCAGGTTGGTAAGGATCGCCGCGAGATCCCCGGGGCGCTCGAGCACGGGGCCGGAGGTCTGGCGCAGGCTCACGCCGAGCTCTGCGGCGATGATGTTGGCGAGCGTCGTCTTGCCGAGGCCGGGAGGCCCGAAGATGAGCACGTGATCGAGCGCCTCGGCGCGCTGACGCGCGGCGCTGATGAAGATGTCGAGCTGCGCCTTCACTTGCGGCTGCCCAACGTACTCGGCGAGGCGCCGCGGACGGATGGCTTTGTCGACCGCCTCGTCCTCGCCGGTGGCCTCGGCGCCGATCGTTCTTTCAGCTTGCAAGGTGGGTCTACTCCGGCGCCGCGCCCTTCAGGGCGCGGCGGATCAGCTCTTCGGTGGTATGTGTGCCCGGACCCGCCGCCTTGAGCAAGCGCATCGCCTCCGCGGGCTTGTAGCCGAGGGCAACCAGGGCGCTGAAGGCCTCGGCCTCGGGACTCGCTCCTGCGGGGACGGCGCTCGCTGCGCTGCCCCCGCCCGCCTCGATCCGGTCGCGCATCTCGATGACCAGCCGCTCGGCGGTCTTGCGGCCGATGCCCGGCACCTTGATGAGCGCGGCCACATCCTCGCTCTGCACGCACTGCGCGAACGCCTCGACACTGATGCCCGAGAGCAGCGCCAGGGCGATCTTCGGGCCGACGCCCGAGACCTTGATGAGGCTTCGAAAGAGACGCCGCTCATCCTCGGTGCCGAACGCGTAGAGCACGTGAGCGTCCTCACGGACCACGAGGTGCGTGAGCAGCCTCACCTCTTCTCCGACAGCCGGCAGATCGAAGAAGGTCGACATCGGCGCCTCGAGCTCGTAGCCGAGGCCACCGGCTTCCACCAGCAACTGTGGCGGAGTCTTCGAGAGAATGCGTCCCCGTACCGACCCGATCATCGGCAGGACGGCCGCGCCGCTTGAGCGATTGCCTCTCGCGCCGTTTGCTGGGCGAGCTCATGCAGCCGCCGCGAGTGCGCGTGACAGATCGCGACGGCAAGCGCATCGGAGGCATCGGGGGAAATGCGTCCCTGGAGCCCTAAGAGTGTCCGAATCATGTGAGCTACCTGTGGCTTCTCCGCCGCGCCCGAGCCCACGAGGGCGAGCTTGATGGCCCGCGGCGCATACTCGAACACCGGCAGGCCTTTCGGGACCGCGCAGAGCGCCGCCCCGCGGGCCTGGCCGAGCTTCAGCGCGCTGTCGACGTTCCTGTTGACGAATACCCGCTCGATGGCGACTTCTCCCGGCACATGAGTGACGATGAGCTCGCGCAGGCTCTCGAAGATGACTCGCAGGCGCTCCGGGAGGGAATCGGCCGCGCCGGTCACCGCAATGCAGCCGTGCGCCACGTGCGTCCACTCCGTGCCTCGACGCTCGATGACGCCATAGCCCGTCCGCCGCGATCCGGGATCGAGGCCGAGGATTTTGAGGCACGGGGCACTCGCCAGCGACACACGCGCCGTGCCAGGCTCAAATGCGCGCCAGGACCTCGTCCGATATCTCGACATTCGAATACACGTTCCTCACATCATCCCGGTCTTCCAACGTCTCGAGCAGTCGCACCATCCGCCGGGCCGATTCTCCGGAAAGCAGCGTCGTCAGGGAAGCGCGCTCGGTCACCTCTGCGGTGGCCGGCGCGAAGCCGCAATCCGTCAGGATCGCGCGCACCGTCTCGAACTCCATCGGATCGGCCAGCACCTCGATCGAGCGGTCGGAGTTGGGAACGACATCCTCGGCGCCGGCCTCGAGGGCCGCTCTCATGAGCCGCTCCTCGTCGGTACCCGCCGGGTAGATCATGAGACCTACGTGGTTGAAGAGGTAGCTCACAGAGCCCTCCGCGCCCAGGTGACCCCCATGCTCGCTGAAGGCCCGACGCAGGTCCGCTCGGGTGCGGTTGCTATCATCGGTAATGCACTCGATCAGCACAGCCGCGCCACCTGGGCCGTAGCCCTCGTAGAGCACGGGATCGGCGGATCGGGCCGTGCCATGGCCGGCGGCTGGCACGGCACCCGGCGCGCGCACTCTCGCGCGGGCGGGCGCCGCTCGCGCGGCACGTCCCGTAATGTGCTGAATGTTCGCCCACCTGCTGTGACTGGCCATGAGCTCGAAGGACCATCGGCGCCGGGCACCCGGCCGCGCCTGCGCGACGCCGCCCGGAAAGCCGCCGGTTATGATAGCCGTAAAAGGGGTCCTTCAGGCAGTCATGGAAACCCGGCAACTCTGCGCGCCAGAGCTGATCGCCTCGATCGCCGCCGCCCGGTGCGCGATCGAGGCGATCAGCGCACTCGCGCCTGGGACGCTGGCCACGGCGGCCGAGGCGGCTGAGCTCCTTGGTGCACTGACGTCCGACGCGGACCTCGCGAATGCCGTGCTGGTGAAGGCCGCCCTCGACCTCGAGGGCGAGGAGAAGCAGTCGGACCTCCGTCGCGCCGCCGAGCGCCTCGCCCCGATGGCCGGCCGAGCCGCCGCCGACACGGCCCTCGCCCTTCTCAAGCTCGGCGAGCTTGGACTGCCGCGCAACTGGTCCCCCGCCCAGGGACTCGATGCGCGCCAGGCAGAGACGCTGCGCAAGATGCTCCTGGCAGTAGTCAGCGATCCGCGACTGATCCTCGCGCGCCTCGCCGAGCAGCTGGTTGCCCTTCGCCATGCCCGGGACCTGCCGAACGATGCGCACGGCCTCGCCGAGCGGGAGCGCCGGGCGGTCGAGGCACGGTCCATCTTTGCGCCGCTCGCCAGCCGGCTAGGGGTCTGGCAGCTCAAATGGGAGCTCGAGGATCTGGCATTCCGCTACCTGGAGCCCGAGGAGTACCGGCGAATCGCGGGCGCTCTCAATGAGCGGCGCGCCGACCGAGAGCGCTATATCGAGGAGCTCTGCCGGACGCTGCGCTCGGAGCTTCGGGCCGCCGGAGTCGAGGCGGAGGTCTACGGCCGGCCGAAACACATGTACAGCATCTACCGGAAGATGCAGCGCAAGCAGCTGGCCTTCGAGCAGCTCTTCGACGTCAGGGCCGTGCGCATCATCGTGGCGAGCGTCCGCGACTGCTATGCAGCACTCGGCGTGGTGCATGGCCTCTGGACCTACATCCCGGGCGAGTTCGACGACTACATCGCGACACCCAAGGGAAACTTCTATCGCTCCATTCATACAGCGGTCATCGGGCCGCAGGGCAAGAGCGTCGAGGTGCAGATTCGCACCCGGGAGATGCACGAGCACGCCGAGCTCGGAGTCGCGGCGCACTGGACCTACAAGGAGGGCGGCGCCCCCGATACGCAGTACCAGCGCAAGATCGAGTGGGTGCGGCGGCTCCTTCAGCCCCAGGTGCGCGAGGAGCCCGGTCCGCAGTCCGATCGGGAGTTTCTCGAGCAGCTGGCCTCGGAGCTGTTCGAGGACCGGGTGTACGCTCTGACGCCGAAGGGCGAAGTCGTCGACCTCCCTCGCGGCGCAACGCCGCTCGATTTCGCCTACAGCGTCCACACCTCCCTGGGTCATCGCTGCCGCGGTGCCAAGGTGAACGGCCGGATCGTGCCGTTGACTTACACGCTCTCGAACGGCGAGATCGTCGAGATCATCACGGGCAAGCAGGATGCACCGAGCCGGGACTGGCTCGCGTCCGAGCAGGGGTTCCTCGCCTCGCCCCGCAACCGGGCGAAGGTGCGCGCGTGGTTTCGCAAGCACGATGCGGTGGAAACTCCCGAGCACCAGCCGCTGCCCGATGGCGGTGCGCCAGGAGCGGTGCAGGGGGCCGTGCCGCTGGCCGTCGCTGCCGGCAGAGCCCCCGGCCAGCGCATCGTGCGCGGGCGCCTGCCGGTTACTTGGCCTATCCCTGGCCTCGCTCCTTCGGGGCCGCCAAGCGCTGGAGCGCCCGGCGTTGCAGGTCGCTCCGGGCGATCCGCTCGCGGCTCGCCCGTCGAGATCGAGGGTGTCGGCGATCTGCCGATCACCCTCGCCCGCTGCTGTGCGCCACTGCCACCGCAGCCCATCACGGGGTACGTGACGGTGGGGCGCGGGGTGACCATCCACCGCAGCAACTGCCCGAGTCTGGCGCGCATGAGCGAGGTCAGACCGGAGCGTGTGCTGAAGGTGAAATGGAGCTCGACGGAGGCGGCGGGGATCGCTGCGCAGATCGCCATCACTGCCTACGACAGGCGTGGACTGCTGCGGGACCTGACGGACGTGCTGGCGCTCGAGCGCCTGAGCATCGACTCCATGTCGACCGTGACCAACCATGATACCGGCACCGCGCACGTGCGGCTGATGGTGCCCGTCAGCAATCTCGAGCAGCTCGCGCGCGTGCTGCACCGCCTGAGTACGGTACCGAACGTGATCCAGGCGCGCAGAGTCAGTTGAGATTGGAAACGGCCCTGGGCCGCATGATCAACTGCTTTCGCGCCGACGTTGCTCTAGCGGTTGATCGAGTCGATCGCGCGCTGGTCGGCGGCGAGGGCAGCCTCGTGCACCGCCTCCGACAGCGTCGGATGCGCGTGGATGGTACGCTGCAGATCCTCGGTGCTCGCGGAGTACTCCATTGCCAACACCGCCTCGGCGATGAGCTCGCCGGCCAGCGGGCCGATGATGTGCACGCCCAGGATCTCGTCGTCGTCCTGCGCGGCGACGATCTTCGCGAACCCTTGCGCCTGCTCCATGGCGCGCGCGCGGCCACTGGCGAGGAAAGGGAAGACACCGACCTTGTAGGGTCGGCCGCTCGCCTTCACCTGCTCCTCGGTCTGGCCGACCCACGCGATCTCCGGGGCGGTGTAGATCACCGACGGAACCGTCTTGTAATTCACCTCGCCAAAGCGTCCGGCGATGAGATCGGCAACCATGACGCCCTCCTCCTTGCCCTTGTGCGCCAGCATGGGGCCGCGCACGCAGTCGCCTACCGCCCAGACGCCTTCGGCGCCCGTGCGGCATTGATGGTCAACCTTGATGAATCCACGCTCGTCGAGCTCCACCCCCGTGCCCGCCGCGAGGAGGTCACGCGTGTAGGGACGGCGGCCGATCGCCACGAAGAGCCTATCGACCGTGAGTGTCTGCTCGCCCTTGCCATCGGTGTAGGTGACATCGACCCCGCCTCGACCGAGGCGTGCGCCCGTCACCTTGGCGCCGAGGCGGATGTCGAGCCCGAGCCTCTTGAAGTGCCGCGCGGCTTCCTTCGCCACCTGCTGATCGGCTGTCGCCAGGAGGTCCGGGAGCGCCTCGAGCACCGTCACCTCGCTCCCGAGGCGGCGCCACACGCTGCCGAGCTCCAGGCCGATGATGCCGGCGCCAATGATGGCGAGACGCTTCGGAACCCCCTCGAAATCGAGCGCGCCCCACGAGTCGACGATGTGCGGCGCCTGAAAAGGCGCCGACTTGAGCTCGATGGGCGCGGAGCCCGAGGCGAGGATCACTTGCTTCGCGGTCAGCTCCCGGCGCGTGCCGTCGGGCGTCGTGAGCTCGACCTTCCTGCCCGGAAGGAGCTTGCCGTGCCCCTGGAGCGGTGTCACCCCATTGGCCTTGAAGAGCGCCAGGATGCCCTGCGTCATGGTCTTGACGATGCCGGACTTGCGCTTCTGCATCTGCGCGACATCGAAGCTGACTCCGCTCGCGCGGATGCCGTGCACCGGGAACTCCTCCTGCAGGCGGTGATACATCTCGGTCGACTCGAGCAGCGCCTTGGAGGGAATGCAGCCGGCGTTGAGGCACGTGCCCCCGAAGGACATCGTGCCGTCGCGGTTCTTCCACTCGTCGATGCAGGCGACGCTCAGCTTGTTCTGGGCGGCGCGGATCGCGGCCGGATAGCCTGCCGGCCCGCCGCCGATGACGACGACGTCGAAAGAATCTGCCATGGCTTCAAACCCCCAACAGCATGCGGCCGGGATCCTCGAGGCATTCCTTCACCGTCACGAGGAACTGCACGGCCTCACGGCCATCGATGATGCGATGATCGTAGGTGATGGCGATGTACATCATGGGGCGGATGGCGATCTGCCCGGCGACCACCATCGGCCGCTCCTGGATCTTGTGCATCCCCAGGATGGCGCTTTGCGGCGCATTGACGATCGGCGTCGACATGAGGGAGCCGAACACGCCTCCATTGGTGATGGTAAACGTCCCCCCCGTCAGCTCCTCGATCGTCAGACTGCCCGACCGCGCCTTCCTGGCATATTCGCCGATCTCCTTTTCGATGGTGGCGAAACTCTTGATGTCGGCGTCCCTGACGATAGGCACCACGAGCCCGCGCTCCGTCGAGACGGCGACGCCGATGTCGTAAAACTCATGGTAGACGATGTCGTTGCCGTCGACCGAGGCGTTGACGACCGGGAACTTCTTCAGTGCCTCGATGCACGCTCTCACGAAGAACGACATGAAGCCGAGCTTCACCCCGTGCTCTTTCTCGAAGCGGTCCTTGTGCCTGGCACGCAGGTCCTGGACCGCGGTGAGATCGACCTCGTTGAATGAGCTCAGCAGCGCCTGCGTCGACTGCGCCTCGACCAGGCGCTGCGCAACGCGTTGACGCAACCGCGTCATCGGGACCCGATGCTCGCCACGGGCGCTTGCCGGCAGCACCGTCGCAGTGGGCACCGGTGCGCGCGCGGCAGGCGCCGATGCGGCAGCCGCACCCTGCTTTCTGCCGAGAAAATCGACAATGTCCGACTTGGTGAGCCGCCCATCGCGGCCGCTTGCCGGAATCGCTGCGGCATCGAGCCGGTTCTCCTCGATCAGGCGGCGCACCGAGGGACTCAGCTTCTCCTTTCCGCCTTCAGTACCGGTGGCCTTGAGCTCCTCCGCGCGCGAAGCGGCCTCGGCGACAGCCGGCGCCGCCGCCGCTTGGGCCCCCTCCTCAATCAGTGCCAAGACCTGTCCGGCGGTGACCACCGTGCCGGTCTGCACCTTCACCTCGCGCAGCACCCCGGTTGCCGGCGCGGGCACTTCGAGCACGACCTTGTCGGTCTCGAGGTCGGCGAGGTTCTCGTCGCGCGTGATGGCATCGCCGGGCTTCTTGTGCCAGGCGACGAGCGTCGCGTCGGTGATGGACTCGGGCAGCTGGGGGACTTTGATCTCGGTGGTCATGACCTCTTCTTTCGCAGCGGTGTCGCAGGCGCCTGCTCGCCGGCCGCGGCGGGACCGGCACCGGCGGTGAGCCGTGTCGTCTCTCTGGCGGAGTCCTCGATCGTCGCGGCGTGCAGCGCGGCATTGGTGAGCGATTGCTGCTCGGCCTCGTGAATCTTGCCGATCCCCGTGGCGGGTGCGGCCGCGGAGGCGCGCCCGGCATAGAGCACGATCCGGCCTTGGCCCAATGGCTCCTGCAGCCGGTGGCGGATCTGATACCAGGCGCCCTGATTCTGCGGCTCTTCCTGACACCACACCACATCGCGCGCATTCGGGTAGCGTGCCAGCGCCGCCTCGTACTCCTCCGTCGGGAACGGATAGAGCTGCTCGATCCGCACCAGCGCAACGTCTCGGATGCCGTCCTTGCGGCGCGTCTTCAGCAGGTCGAAGTACACCTTGCCGCTACAGAAGACCACCCGGCGCACCCCCTGCTGCGGCAGGTCATCGCTCTCCCCGATCACGCGCGCGAAGCTGCCGCGCGTCAGTCCCTCGAGGCTGGAGACCGAGAGGTCGTGCCGTAACAGGCTCTTCGGCGTCATGACGATGAGCGGCTTGCGGAATGACTGCAGCATCTGCCGGCGCAGCATGTGGAACATCTGCGCGGGCGTCGAGGGCACGCAGACCTGCATGTTTGACTCTGCGCAAAGCTGCAGATACCGCTCGAGGCGCGCGGAGGAATGCTCCGGGCCCGACCCTTCGTAGCCGTGGGGCAGGAAGAGCACGAGCCCGCAATAACGCTCCCACTTGGACTCGCCGGAGCTGATGAACTGGTCGATGATGACCTGGGCGCCGTTGGCGAAGTCACCGTACTGGCCTTCCCAGATCGAGAGGCAGTTCGGGTCCGTGGTCGAGTACCCGTACTCGAAGCCCATCACCGCCTCTTCCGACAGCACCGAGTCGATGATCTCGACCCGCGGTTGCGGGCTCGCCAGATGCTGCAGCGGGAGGTAGACCCTGTCGGAGCCCTGATCGTGCAGGACCGCATGCCGGTGGAAGAAGGTGCCGCGACCGGCGTCCTGCCCGCAGAGGCGCACGGAGAAGCCCTCCTCGATGAGCGAAGCATAGGCGAGCGTTTCCGCGCATCCCCAGTCGAGCGGCAGCTCCCCGGCAATCATCTTCTTGCGATTGGCCATGACGTTGGCAACGCGGGGATGCAGTGTCAGGCCGGAAGGCAGCTCCGTCAGCCGCTTGCCCAGGGACTCGATGCGGCCCAGGCCGACGCCCGTGCTCACCCTTTCCGTCCAGTCGGCTTGGGCGTAGCGCGTCCAGTCGATCGTGAATTTGTTGCCGATCATGCCGAGCGCGGCGCGCGCCTGCGGGCGGCCCTTGTCGAGCCCATCGCGATACTGCTCCAGCATTCCCTCGGCATCGGCCTGGGTGAGGACACTCTCGGCCACCAGCCGCTCGGCATAGAGCTGCCGAGTCGTGGGGTGCCGGCGAATGACCTGGTACATGACGGGCTGAGTCGCTGCCGGCTCATCGGCCTCGTTGTGGCCGTGCCGGCGGTAGCAGACCAGGTCGATCACCACATCCTTGTGAAACCGCATGCGATATTCGAGCGCGAGCCGGGTAACGAGCACGGCCGCCTCGGGATCGTCGGCATTGACGTGGAAGATCGGCGCTTCCAACATCTTCGCGACGTCGCTGCAGTAGAGCGTCGAGCGGGCATCGCTCGGCTCGGAGGTGGTGAAGCCCACCTGATTGTTGATGATGACGTGGACGGTGCCGCCGGTGTAGAAGCCGCGCGCCTGGGAGAGCTGCAGCGTCTCCATCACCACGCCCTGGCCGGCAAACGCCGCATCGCCGTGAATCAGCAGTGCCAGCACCCGGTCGCCCCGGGCGTCGTTGCGCCGCTCCTGGCGCGCCCGCACCGAGCCCTCGACCACGGGGTTGACGACCTCGAGGTGCGAGGGATTGAAGGCGAGCACGGTATGAACGTTGCCGGAGGCGGTCCGCAGGTCGGCGGAGAAGCCCTTGTGATATTTCACATCGCCCGAGCCCTTCAGGCGGCTGAGGTCATAGGCACCCTCGAACTCCGAGAAGAGCGTCGCCGGCGACTTGCCGAGGAGATTGACGAGAACGTTCAGGCGCCCCCGGTGCGCCATGCCGATCACGACCTCCTCGACCTTCACCCCGCCGCAGCTCTGGACGAGGTCATCGAGGAGCGGCAGCAGCGTCTCTCCACCCTCGAGCGAGAAGCGCTTCTGGCCGACGTACCGGGTGTGTAGATAACGCTCCAGCCCTTCGGCGGCGGTGAGCTGCCAGAGGATGTTACGTTTGTCCTCCGCCGCGAAGCGGTGCAGGAGCCGGCTCGACTGGAACCGATCCTGCAGCCACAGGCGCTCCTGCGCTTCCGAGACGTGCGCGAATTCGGCGCCGATGGGCCCGGCGTAGATGGCCTCGAGCTGGCCCAGGATCTCCCGCAGCCTCATGCGCTGAGGCACCGCCTCGTTGCGGCTGGAGGTAAAGAACTCCGAGTCGAGATCGGCGGGCCCGAGTCCGAAGTACTCGAGGTCGAGCACCGAGGGCCGTGGCCGCTGCACGAGCCCGAGCGGGTCGAGCCTCGCGACGAGATGGCCGCGGTTCGTCCAGACCTGGATGAGGCGCGACACCGCCGCCTGCCTGGCGCTGACGCCGGCATCGCCAGCCGGTGCCGGCGCGGCGAGCGCGCGGGGCTCGCGCGCGCGCTCGATGAGCGCCGCCTCCAGGGGTCCTTGCGGACGCTCCGCGCCCTTCGGGCCCGGCAGAGCCTCGAAATAGGAACGCCATTTCTCCTCTACGCTCGCGGGGTCGCGAAGGTACTGCTCGTAGAGGGCATCGAGAAAGGCGGCATTACCGCCGTAAAGAGGTGTAGGTTCGAGCATTGGGGGGGGCGCAAACAGCGAAGCGCTAGTTTAGCGGAAACGCACGCGCGAGGAAATTGAATACCGCGTGCCAACCGTTGATATTAAAAGGGATTAAGGCTCCTTACACCCAGCCGAGGAGGCACAGCTCGTACGCGATCAGCGCACCGTAGCCGGCGAGCACGGCATAGAGGAGAAGTGCCACGGGCATGCGACCGAATGCCTTGACACGCGAGAGCACGATGAGCAGCACGACCCCGGCGCCCGTCAGACCGATCTTCACGCCGACGAAGAGCGCCCCCGAGCCGTCGATGAGCGGCTTGAGCAGCGGATTGAGCTCGTAGGCGCCTCGACTGATGAGCACGACCGTCAGCACGGCATCTCCCGCGCAGAGCGTGAGAATGAGAGTCGCGATCGCGAGCCACCACGGGTGATACCAGTCGATCGCACCGGGTCCTTCGTCGCCCTCGCGCCGTGGCCCACGGCGTCGCGGATGGAAGCTGCCATAGACGAGCGCCCGCGCAATGCGAGTGCGCCTGTCAGGTCCACTGCGCCGCTCCAGCGCGTCCCTGGGAGCGACACCGTGCTCACGGCGATCGAACGGAATGGTCACGATCTTGTTCTTGTCGATTGGGCTCATCCTGGATCCGGCCATTGTATCGTGGAGCAGCAGGCATGCCCGGCTGCGGAGCGTGACGGCAGTCACAGGCCGTCCGGAACCCCCTCCTTCCCCGTCCGTTTGGAGGGCATATGACACCGATTATCGTGGCGTTGTACGACGACTACGGCATAGCGGACCGCGTGCGGACCGATCTCGTGGCGGACGGCTTTCCTACGGACCGGGTCGAGCTCACCTCCCTTCTCGAGACCGGCCAGGCCGATGCGCAGCCCGGGGATGCCTTCGCGGCGCGCGTCGCCAACTATTTCCATACTCTGCTCGACCAGGATGAGGAGCACCACGCGGATGCCGAGGATCTCGCGCAGCGGGTGCGCGGCGGCAACTCGGCGATCACCGTACACCCGCGGACCGAGGACGAGATCGACAGCGCCCGCCAGATACTCCACCGCAACGGCCCGCTCGCGATGGAGGAAATCCTGCACTGAGCACCGGTCAGTGCCGAGCCGCGGCGGCATCGTGTGCGCGGCGCCCAGTCTCCAGGAAGACTTTCATCCGCATCAGATCGTCGTTGAGCTCCGTCCTCGGATCCGTCCCGAAGAGTCGGGCGATAGCATGGCCGAGCACGCCCCCAAAGGGCGTGTAGCTCATCGTCACGAGGACGCGAGTTCCCCCCTCGGTCGGCTCGAATCGCAGCAGGCCGGCATGCTCCACCGCCGAGCCCGGCAGCGTCCGCCACGCAATGAGCCTGTTGGGCTCGAGGCGAGTGGTCACCGCCTCCCAGGAGATCGTTCGTCCCGCCGGGCCATCCACCGTCCACTGCGACGTGCCGTCTCCTCTCACGCGGACCTCGCGCACGTGGGTCATGAACTCCGGCAAGCGCTCCAGCTGCGAGAACGTCTCGAACACCTGCTCGACGGGAGCTGCGACGTCGATGCACTTCTGCAACTCCATCGCCGGACGACGCACGCCGAGCAGCCGGTCGATCGGCATGTTGGCGCTGCTGCGCGCGATGAGCGCGGCACCCCCGAGTCCTCCGAGAAGACCCAGAGCGCTGCGCCGGCCGGCGAACGCGTTGATGAGGAGCGCGCCGCCCGCCGCGCCCATGACGACCCGCAGACCCGGCGGCCAGCTCTTCTGCAGCGGACCGAAGCGGCGCCCTGCCGCCCTGCCGCCACCCTGAAGCGCCGAGATACCGGCCGGGCTCTCGTACACGGCCAGCCGGTCCTCGACGTCCGCCACTCCCCGAACCGCCCAAACGCTCCGCAGCAGACTGACGTATTCGCGCTCCAGAACCGCGCCGCTCAGGGTCACCCTGCCGGAAAGCGCCGAGACCTCGATCGCGCCGGGGTGGGAGACAGCCCAGCCGAGCCGCGAGCGGACGCGCTCGCAGAGGATCTCATCCGGGACTTCCTCGTGCGTGAAGCGCGCCCGGACCTCGTGAGCGAGGCCCCGCGCACGGTTGCGCAGGTCGCGGGAGGCCACGCTCGTCGCATCGTCCAGGCGGCTCATGCCGCTCGCCAGCCGGTCGCGCATCACGACGCGGCGGCGGCGGCCGTGGTCGGGATCGAGAAGGTACATCGAGATGGCGCCGGCAGCGGCGGCACCAAGAAAGAGACGAGCAGCCATGGCTCCTCCCGTCAAGACGTGGCCCGTGGGCCCGGCCACAAGCAAGCCGCGCGCCTATTATAAGAAGCGCTGGATCCGGGCTCCTGCCCGGCCCATCGCTGCTTTGGGCAAAAAGCGTGGTTTTTGCCCAAAGCGCCGCCACCTGCGGCGGCGGGGCACAGTCCCTGTGCCTGGGCACCGGCTCGTGCCGCTTCATGATTCGGGGTGGACGGGGGGACATGAAGAACTACTAAGAAACGCTGGATCGGGGCTCCTGCCCCACCCAGCGTGCCTGGGGCAAAAAGCGCGGTTTTTTGCCCCAGGCTCCGCCACCTGCGGCGGCGGGGTCGAGGGGTGGCTCAGTCCCGGCCCCTTTTTGTCGCGCCGCGCGGGAGTGTTGGATCGTGTACCCGTCTGTCAGGGTCTCGAGGAAGGCAATGACTTCCTGGATCTGCGCGGGGGTGAGCGCTGGCGGATCGCCTGGTTGTCGGTTGAGCGGGGCATCGACGGTATCGACATTGGCTCGATAGCGCGCAGGAATATCATCGTATTTGATCACCCGGCCGGCGGCATCGCGCGGATAGAAGCGGCCGGGGTGGATGTCACGATCGGCGTAGAAATCGAGCACCTGCGTGAGGCTGTGGAATACCCCGTTGTGGAAGAAGACGTGCCGCAGCGCGACGTTCCTCAGGGTAGGAGTCAGGAACATCCCGCAGTATTGCGTCTCGGCACGCAGGTCGGTTCGGTACGGTCCGCAGATGCCGAGGTCGTAGTAATGCGGATCGCGGTTCGCAGGGATGCCCGGATTACGAGGCACGCCGAGCGCCTCGAACTGGTGGTCGGTGAAAAGCGGCGGGCGGCCGCTCGGGGTCGGCTGATCGAGATGGCAGGCGGCGCAGTTGCCCTTGGCCGGGTCGTTGAAAAGAAGATAGCCCGCGAGCTGCGCGCGCGTGAAGCGCGCCTTGCCCTCGAGCCACGCGTCGTACTTGCTGGTGAAAGGATGAAAGGTCGGATCCTCGATCTCGTACCGACCGATGGCGAACATCGCCTCATCGACGGCCATGCGCGCGTTTTGAAACACGCTCGGCCCGAAGAGCCTCTTGAAATCCGCCGCATACGGTCCTGAGGCCAGCTTGCCTGCGACCGCCTGCACCGTGCCACCGTCCATCTCGGCGGCATTGAATAGCGGCCCGTCGATCTGCTGCTCGAGCGTGTCGGCGCGACCGTCCCAGAAGAGGCCCCCCTGTGGAACCATGTTGCTCGCCGCCGCCTGCGGCGCCTGAGCCGTCTTGAGCAGCCGAGGGTGGCCCGCGGCCGCCCGCACCTGTCGGGCGAGCGGCACCGGGGTGTCATTTCCGGTCTCGATGTCCGGACCGATCGTGAACGGCGGCTGGCGATAGAGGTAGCGAAGAGAGGGCACGGCGCGAACGCCGGGTGTGCTCTCGCGCGGTCCTCCCAACACCACCGGCGAGCTGCCCACCGGCCCGTAAGCGAAGGCGGGATTGTGGCAGCTCGCGCAGGACATCCGGCCCGAGGCCGACAGGCGCTCATCATGGAAGAGGCGCTTGCCGAGTTGCGCCACGGCCGAGAGAGGCCGGTCGGCAGGAATACGCAGCCTCGCCGGATGCGGGTTCTCACCCAGCGAGAGCCAGAGCGCATTCTCCGGCCCGCTCATCCACATGCTCAGCGGCACGGGCGACCAGGCCGCCA
Source organism: Pseudomonadota bacterium (assembly GCA_021807675.1). Taxonomy (GTDB): domain Bacteria; phylum Pseudomonadota; class Gammaproteobacteria; order Steroidobacterales; family Steroidobacteraceae; genus 13-2-20CM-66-19. The sequence continues at coordinate 3,532 of JAKBCR010000018.1, read as the reverse complement.
GGCCCGCGGCCGCCACGAGCAGCGCTGCGAGCAACGAACCGGCAACGAAAGTCGCGCGCAAGCCGCAGGCGCTGGCCTTGAACTCCTTCTTCACGGGCGCAGCAGCATACCAGTATGCCGTTAACGTCTTCCCCTCCCTGAAGGGAGGGTGCGTCCCGGCCCATTCGCTTCGTCGCGGTGCCAAGGATGCTTGCCGCAGATCGCACGGCCGCGTCACGCCATCCGGTACTCGGTGCGGCCCCTGATCGGGCCTCATGGCCAGGCTCGGGCCGCCGGCATCGACTACCTGCGGCGGGCTCGACTGGGGGCACGCGGACATGAAGCCAGTGGTCGCACTGCTCGCGGCAATCTCGCTCACGGGGAGCGCGGCTCTCGCCTCTGCGCAGGCGAGCATCCACCGCAGGAGCCCGCCCGAATCCGCCGGTCGCCTCGATGTTCCATGTCGCCTATTTCGAGCGCGGCGTCGATCAGGACGCGTACGCGTTCTCCTCTTTCATCAAACAGTTCCTGTCGAAATGCGATCGGTGGAACTCTCCGAAGTACCTCCTCGGCGATGCCGATCTGACGACCGGCCGGCCCGACTCGCGATTCTCGGGACCATCGCTCGATCCGCTGAGCCAACGCGCGGAATACGATCCACAGCGGGCCGCGATCAGCTCCGCACACGTTTCGGCGATCAACAACTACGTCCGCAAGGACCTCCACAATGGAATGGGGATGCACTACAAGCCGTTGCTCACGCTCTTTCGCACGTGGGACTTCCAGCACCAGCCGCCGGGGCGCCCCGGCCGCTGCCCCAGGCGCTCAATGTGATGCCGGATCTGGCTAACGCGATGAAGTACGATCCCGATCTCAAGATCATGCTGAACGGCGGGTACTTCGACCTCGCGACGCCCTTCTACCAGGGTATGTACGAGATGGCGCACCTGCCCATGCCCCGGAAGCTCCAGACGAACATCGAGTACCGCTGCTACAAGTCCGGGCGCATGGTGTACGTCCACGTGCCGGCTCTGAAGGAGTTGCACGACAACGTGGTGGCTTGCATCGACAGGACCGAGCGCCGGCCGCAAAGCCCGCAGCAGGACGGTCAGTGCTCGGCGCTGTCCAGAGCCACGCCGTCCGCGCGCATCAGCCTTGGGCTGATGTAGAATGCCCGAACCTTCACCGTGGCAAGGCCGAGACGAGTCTCGCTCAGGATGTCGATGAGGAAACCTCTGGCCCGCCTCTTGGCGATTTCCGCGCTGGCTGTTGCCGGCGCGTTGGCTCTAGCGCCTCGCGCCCGCGCCTCTCATCATTACGATCGAGGCGGCATCTCGGAGGCCGAAGGACGCTACGGCGTTGTGCTCGGGCTCGCCGAGGCACTCCCCGACCCGCGCATCACCCCCGGGGCGCTCGATGGCGCCGTCGATCAAGCCAACATCCGTGAGACCATCTGCGTGCGGGGCTATTCGAAGTCCATTCGCCCGCCCGAGGAATACACCGAAAGACTGAAGCGCTCGGGTATCCGGCGCTACGGATACAGCGACCATCGGCTGCGCGACTACGAAGAGGATCACCTCGTCAGTCTCGAGCTCGGTGGCTCCCCGAGGAGTCCGCGCAATCTCTGGCCGGAGCCGCATCACGTCATCGGCGGCTGGGGCTCTTACACCAAGGACCGTCTGGAGGACCGGCTGCATGCGCTCGTCTGCCGCGGACGGATGCCGCTCACCCAGGCGCAGCGCGACATCGCGAGCGATTGGATCGCAGCCTACAAGCGTTACGTCGGATCCACACCCTACCGTCGCCGGCGCATTCACTGAAGCGCCTCGCGGACTACGGAGCTACCTGCCATGAACACCGGAATCTCCTCCCTGCCGAACACCAAGGCTCTGCGCGCCGTTCTGCTCATCGGCGCCATCGTCGTGATCGCACTCATGATCGCCGGTGGCGTGTTCGTGCAGATAGGTCCGGGCGAGCGCGGAGTACTGATGACTTTCGGCGCGGTGCACGAGGGAGTCCTCGATCCGGGCCTGCACCTGAAGATCCCGTTCGCGCAATCCGTCGCCCGCATGAACGTGCAGGTGCAGAACTCGCAGGCCGTGGAAACGGCCGCGAGCCTCGACCTGCAGGACGTCTCGAGCACGGTAGCCACCAACTGGCACATCCTGCCGGCCGATGCGGAGTGGGTGTACCAGCACATCGGCACGGAGTCCGACCTCGTCAACAAGGTCATTCGCCCGGCGATCAGCAACTCCGTCAAGGCGGTCACCGCGCACTACAACGCGGAAGACCTCATCGTTCACCGCGATGAGGTGCGCAATGAGATCCAGGCGCAGATCACCTCTGAGCTGCAGCCCTACCGGGTCGTCATCGACTCGGTCAACATCACGGACTTCCACTTCAGCCGAGAGTTCGCGCAGGCCATCGAGCGCAAGCAGATCGCGCAGCAGCGGGCGCTCCAGGCGAGGTACGAGCTGCAACAGGCAAAAGTCCTCGCCCAGCAACGGATCGTGGAGGCGCAGGCGCAGGCGCAGGCGCAGAAGCTCCTGCAGCAGACCCTGACGCCGGAACTCATCCAGCAGCAGGCCGTCGCCAAGTGGGACGGCCGTCTGCCGAGCGTCGTCGGCGGCAAGGGCGTGCTGCCGATGATCGGCAACGTTGATGCGGAGGGGAAATGAGCGGGATGGCTCGAGACGGTTCCCGCTACATTTGATTAATTGGCGGTGCTTGCCCGGTGCCGGATGGCACCGGGCTAAGCCTGCGCCTTCCGGCTCTGATCGTTGTCCAGCGTCCCGAACATCCAGTCATAGAGAAGAGAGATGGTGGCGTAGTTGCCGCCGGTGAATTTGGCATGGTGATTGTGGTGCATCACCGCCATGTAGTTGAGGTACTTGAACGGGAAGCGGTCCACCGTCCAACGATCGTGATTGTGCAGGTTGATCTCGGAGAAAGCGATCCAGGTGAAGACGATGGTCACCACGTTGAAACTGCCCATGAAGCGCGACAGGACGAGGATGCTGCCGGCGTAAAGGCCCAGGCCTATCGCCACTTCCAGGGGGTGGATGTAGCTCGAATCCATGCGGCAGGGATTGTGCTGGCGGTGATGGAAGGCGTGCATCCAAAGCAGCGGCCCGCGAAAGAAGCCACTGTCGTGGAAGAGGAACCGGTGCACGAGGTAATAGAAGAAATCATAGAACATCAGGATGACAAATATATCGAGCAGTATGCGCCACCAGGGCTGCGGCTCGATGGTCACGCAGAACGGCACGATCAGGCCGAATATCACCACCATGTCGAATAGCCCCCACTTGCGGTTCCACTTCTGGTTGGCCGCATAGCCAGGCCTCTGCATCTTCTCCCGGAAGACCCGCTCATTGAGCTGGCTCGCCTCGTGAAAGGTCGGAACGGCGAGTGCAAACAGGTGCTTGCCGATGAAGCCGACCACCAGGATCCCCACGGCGGCGTAGATCGACCACAGCAGATGATAGTGCGCAAGGAGCGATGCCGCGGACTCGTTCATCGGGTGCTCCATTCACTAAGCCGACTTACCATT
>JAKBCR010000017.1 GCA_021807675.1 Pseudomonadota bacterium | reverse complement strand
GGCACAGGGACTGTGCCCCGCCGCCGCAGGTGGCGGAGCCTGGGGCAAAAAACCGCGCTTTTTGCCCCAGGCACGCTGGGCGGGGCAGGATGCCCCGATCCAGCGTTTCTTAATACCCGAAAGCGTCCGAGGTGCCCAGCATGATCATGATGACCTCATGCATGCGCCGAATTTTCCATTCCGACCGGATCCGCACCGTCTCGAGGTCGAATCGCCCCAAGGACTCCTCGAACAGATGGGCACGCGCGCCTTTGCCGGCATGATAGGCACGGAAATAGGCCGAGGCCCGGGCCGAGTTGCCGCCCGGATCGACATCGACGACGTAGTTCGACATGAAGTGATGGGTGGCAGAGAGGCTTTCGATCAGACGAGAGATCGTCGCAACTATGTTGTCTCGTCCTTCAAACAGGTCGTGCTCCGCCTCGCCGGCGTCGAAGCCGAGCGACCGCGAGTATCCAAAGGCGCTGTCCTCGGTGAACAGCGACGTGAGGGTGGGCCAGTTGCGTTGATCGAGCGCGTCGGCATAGCGGTTGAAGAGATCGATATGGGCTTCGCGTACGATCAAGCTTGCTTCGAAGTCGTTCGCCATTCGCCTTCCCCGAGTTTCACGGACGCAGGGTCGCTCCGCCGTCGACGCTGATCACCTGACCGGTGATATAGCGGCCCTCCTCTGACATCAGCAGTGCGCCCATTGCTGCAATATCGCTCGGTGATCCCAGACGCCGAATCGCCGTCTGAGCCTTGAATGCTTCCGCCACATCGGGCGGCACCACCTCTTGGAAACGCCGATGGGTGATGACACCCGGGGCGATGACATTCGCCCGAATCCCGTTCGGCCCGAATCGATGTGCCACATGGCGCATCAGTGCATGGACCGCCGCCTTGCTCATTGCATAGGCCACTCGCACGGTTTCGCCAAGATAGACTGCGCCCGACCCTGTGTAGACCATCGATCCGCCTCCGCGCGCCAACATCGCGGGAACGGCCCGGCGGGTGCACAGGACGAAGCCACGCGCATTCACGCGCATGACATCGTCGTAGGCTTCGAGCGGCAGGCCGAGCACATCCTCGCCGTTCTCGCCATCGCGAAAGCAGGCGAAATTGGCGTGAAAGCCGTCAAGGCCGCCGAAACGCGAGACGGCGAGATCCACGGCCGCCCTGACCGATGCATCGTCGGCTCCGTCGAGTGCCGTGCCGACGGCATTTCCGCCGCTACCGGTGATTTCCGCAGCCACGGTCTTCGCAGCCGCGCCGTCGATGTCCCCGAGCACGATCGCAGCGCCTTCGCCAGCGTAGCGCCTGGCCAGCTCGTTGCCGATGCCGCCCGCGCCCGCCACCACGATCACTTTGCCTTTCAGCCTCATGATGCCTTTGCCTCCCCTGTGCGCTTCCGCTCCCTCGCTTCGTGAGGAGAGACCTCGCCCACCTTCACCAAGCTTCCTCCTTCGCGTGCGGATCTGCGGATGGCGTCAATGACCTCCATGTTGGCGAGTCCATCGGCAAAGCTTGCCATCTGGACAGGGGAGCGCGGCGTCTCGCCGAGGATAAGCGCTCGGAATGTCTTGCAGAGCTCGGTGTAGGGGGCGATCTCAGCCTGGGCCATCGCCTTCCAATCGTCGCGGTCATTACGCGGATCAGCCGTCAATGGCGGCGGCGGCGGCAGGCTGAGTTCGACGGGAATCGGTAAGTTGCGCTCGCCTTCGCCGTCAGCGAAGCGAACGGCCCCGCCGTCGAGCCAGATGCGGCCTTTGTCGCCCGCAATCGCGGTCAGTTCGGTCAGCGGGCCGTAGGCCGCCGAGGACTGCTGCATGACGCCTTCGAGACCATTCTTCAGACGGAAACGCACGGAATAGGAATCGTCAACGGGTCCTCGCGTGAGCGCGACGGTCGTCAGCGAAGCACTGACGGAGTCGAATTCGCCGAGCCACGAACGAATCTGGTCCACGACATGGGATCCGGAGGCGCCGAGCCAGCCTCCGCCCTCGGCCGGTTCGAACCACCAATCCGGAAAATCGCGCTCCCAGTATTTCACGAATGCCGCGATCTGCACGAAGGTGGCGAAGCGCGGCTCGCCGATCAGCCCATCGGCAATCGCCCGGGCGGCAGCGGCCCGTTGCGGCACGAAGCGAAACTCGTTGCCGATCAAGTGGACCTTGCCCGATTTCCGGGCGGCGGTGAGCATTGCGCGGGCCTCGGCAGAGTCGCGGGCAAAGGGCTTCTCGCACAGCACATGGCAGCCGCGCTCGAAGGCTGCGACCGCCAGCGGGCAATGAGTATGGGGGGGCGTGGCGACGGTAACGACATCGGCGCCCGTCTGTGAAATCGCCTCCTCCAGGTCGGCGAAGCCTCCTGCCACACCGTTCTGCTCGGCCCGCTGAGTGGTTCTGCGAAGCTCCGCGCCGACAAGCCCAACGACCTCGAAGCCGGCCGCCCGCAGCGCGGGCACGTGAATGCGGCAGCCGAAGCCTGTGCCAATGACGATGGCCTTAAGTGGTGCTGTGGTCACAAGGTACCCCCGATTCAGTCGTACGGACTATCACCACCTTCTGCGGCGCTGGCAGGCGCGCACGCGTCTGCGCAGCTCCTCGGCCCGCTCTTCGCGGCTCACCCTCGGCGTATCCGGCGGCAAGTGACCGTGCAGCTGGGTCAACGGGACGCGCTTGATGATCGGTGTCGGCGTAGTGCTGCAATCATACCAGCGCCCGTAGATTGTCCCTTCCTTGAAGCCGGCGGGATCGAGCCAGTTCGGTACGCCGGGATCCTCAAGGGCGACGACCGCCCGCAGCTTGCCGTCTGAGCCGATCTTCGCGGTCGAGGCATTCAGGCTACTGATGCGGTAAACGTATTCGACGGCGTTGAAGTAAGGGTCGTTGAGCTGGATGTTCCAATACGGCCGCACCTCGGGCATGTCCGTCTCTATGATCAGCGCCTCCCCATCCTGCAGCTGGAAGGCGGCCGGCCAATAGACCTGCTTGGCAAGCCCGGGCAAGCGGAGCGGGGCGAAGACGTTGTACCCGACCTTGTCCTTCAGATCGTTCTGCATCTTGAAGAACAGCTTGTTCTGGTTCGCGGGCACCCGGGCCATCAGCTCGATCTTCTCGACGATCTGATCGACCGTCAGCCTGGGCTTCGGGGGCACCGGGTCGAGGCACTCGATCGAGATCTGCGGATCGACCTCCTTCTCCCAGTCGATCATGCGGTAGCGGCTGAAAATAACGTCGGCCGTCGGTTTGATCTCGGCCCAATTTCCGCTGTAGCCCTGCGGGCGCTTCGCGCTGAAAATGATTTCAAACCCGCCGTCGGGCCCGACCGTAAAATCGCGCTCATCGATACAGCTGTCCGCACCGTATTTCGACACCTCGCCTTCGGTTCCGGGAATGCCTCTTTGAGTGACGAAGATGAGCTTGCTGACCGTTCCACGATTGCCGCTGACGCGATAAGTCATATCATCGCGTATGGGGCAGAAGAGATAGATGTCGTCAGGATTGGGCTGGTCGGCGAACACGGGGTTGTAGAGCGGGTTCCAATCCGGATGCTGTGCATCGGCTGTGAAGTAGACGAAGTAGCCGTACGCCAGATTCATCATGACCTGCCGATAAATGTCCGCGCGATAGGCGGGATCCTCAGGGCGCCAGGTATTGGCGAGCTCGGCGACCGCCAGCTGGAGATTACCGAGATGATCGAGAATCGACGGCGCCAATTTGCGCGTTATCATGGTTGTTCAATCCTGTACGTTTGCCATGCGGGCGCCGCGGGGTGGCACGCCGGCTACCGGGTGAGCAATCCCCCGTCGGCTCCGGAGGCGGGGGCTCCGCGCCGGGCGGCGGCAGCTGCCAGATGCCGTCGATGCGCATCGGAGCCGCCTCTATCTGTCGCTGCCGCGGATATCCCGAATCTCACCGTCTTCCAACGTCACAACGAGATCGCATGCGACGTGGCAGACGCGACAGACGGAGTGGCGGCGTTCGATCATCACCAGGAGCTCGGTAGGAGGACTGACACCTTGCGCCAGCGGCCGGTCAAAGCAGCTGCGACCGCGCGTCGGCATTCAATTCGGCCCGGAGGCTAAGATAGTGGAAGCTATCATTCTTGTCGAGAGCTGCGGAGCCGACGCAGGAATCGGGGCTGACCGCACCGGTCACCCAGAGGGCGGTCCCCTTCGGGGACGAGTCTCTATCGGGCGGCAGCCTGCGTGCCGAGGCTGGGAATGCGCTTTCAATTGACCTGCATCGCGTCTATGATTTGGCAGGAGCCTAGTCACCAACGGAACAGCGCGTAGTCGGGGTGTCCTGTTGTCGTCATCGAAAGAGGCTGAAAAAATGCCGGAAAAGCTGCTGCAGCAGATGCTCGACTATAAGGAGATAGTGGAGCTCAAAGCGCGCTTCGTCCGGACAGTCGATGCGAAGGACTGGCGGGGCTTCCGGGATGTGTTCCATGCGGAGGGCCATTTCGACTTTGGGGGCAACTACGCGGTGCAGGGCGGCGATGCCTTCGTCCAGGCAGTCGCTGGCCAGTTGGAAGGTGCCACCTCCGTTCACCGCGCTTTCCTGCCCGAGATCGACTTCAAGAGTGCGATCGAGGCGGAAGGCAAATGGGCGGTCAATGATTACATCGAGTGGAGACCGGAGCCTGCTACCCACGAACGCCGGGGGTTCCAGGGCTTTGGATATGAGTACGAGCTGTACCGGAAGATCGATGGCGCGTGGAAAATCGCCGGGTGGCGTGTTCATTACATTCGCATAGATCCTCTGCCGCGCATCCCGCTCCCGGAAAGCATCCTGGGAGGTCCCGAGGTTTTGCGCGACAGGGAGTATCTCGCCGCAGTCACGGCGCGCTGACCGGATCATTTGATCCCGGATTTCCGGCGTGTACCGGCCCGGAAGGCAAGGTCCCGGCGCGTGCGAGGCCCTCACGCTCGGGCGGCACGTCGAAGCGGCGCATGTAGGCGGTGAACCGTTCGGCGACCGACGCCGCGTCCAGGCCATACTGCGCCAGAGAATAGTCGTTGCGGCCTCGCGCGTTCTTTGGGTTGGCCGCGCACCAGGCGCTGACCGCCTCGCCTACATCGTCGGGCGTGTCGATGCCGAGGCCCCGATGCATCATCCGCATTTCACGCACGGGGTCGGCGATGAGCGCATAGTAATCGATATGGATGACCCGATGCCCAAATGGACCGCGGTCGAATGTCATGATCCGATCGACGTGCCGTTGGATGAAGTGCAGCATGTCGCGACCGACTTCATGCATATCGACCGGACCTGCGCAGCGCCTGCTCCGCAGGTTGTGGGTCATCTTCGAGATCGAGGCGAGCACCTGCGCCGGGTCCCGGTGGGTCATCACGAAGCGCGCGTCGGGATGGACTTCGAGGATCTCGTTCAGGCCAATGACGTGGTTGGGGTATTTGAGCGCCCAGGGTTTGCGCTCGGACCGCCATTGCAACAGCTGCAGTTGCCGCTTGTGGATCCGGTAAGTCTGGACGAGGTCGAGCTCGTCCATCAGCCAATCGAAATAGGTCGGCACCCGGTAGAGGTTGTGCAGTCCGGCCGCGCCATAGCTCTGTTCCAGGAAGGCATGGCATTCGTCCGATCCGTCGTCGTCGTATAGATGCAATGCCTCGAATCCCTCAAAATGACCGCGCGCCTTCTGCAGCTCGATCCATGCGGCCCTGCGGCGCGTGACCGATTCCGGGTCGGATCCGGGCGGCGGCGATGGCATGCTCGATTCCCAAGTGCGAATGAGGCGGAAGCGCCGGTCGCGATCGAACAGATACTGAAAGTAGGTGGTCCCCGACCGCGGCAGGCCCATGAGGAACACCGGATCCTCGATCGGCTCAGCGGCGATTTCAGGATGATCTTGGAGCCACTTCAGTCCCTGGAGGCGATTGACGGAGTCCATCAGCAGGGTCGAGCGGACCATCATCTCGCCCTTCGGCGACATCGGGAATTCCCGATTCAGCGAGTCGACGAGCCGCTCGAGATTGCCGCGTACGCAAGCGTCTGAATCGGCAATGCCGACCGTTCGTTCAGCCTCGGCGATGATCGATGCGGCGGCGAGCATGCCTGTGTCTCCCGCGTCCTTTTCGCGCGGGCTCCGGGCTGACTGGCTTGTCAGCGCGATATCTATAGACCTATATTCGGAGAATGTCGAATGTGCCGAAGCCAAGATGATCGAGCCGTTTCGCGTCGAAGGCGCGCAAGCGGCGCTCGATGATCTGCGGAATCGACAGCTGAGCGCATAGCCGCACTCATCGGGAGGCTTGCCATAATGGCTCTTATGACTGTCCTTGACCCGACGCAGGCGCCTCTCGCCGATGATCCTTCCTCGACTTTCGCCGTGGCGAGCCGCCTCGATACTCTCGACGGCAAAACGCTCGGTCTGTGGAACAACCGCAAGATCAACGCCGCTCCACTCCTGGAGATGATCGCCCAGGAGCTCGCCAAGACCTATCGCGTCGAGCTCGTACGCGGCATCTACGATCCGGGTAATCTGATGCCCACGGACGGCTGGGGCGAGGTGGACCGCTGCGACGCGGTGATCCTCGCCAACGGGGATTGCGGGGCCTGCAGCACCTCGGGCATCGTCAACGCCATCGAGCTGGAGAAACGCGGCATCCCCGCCGTGCTGGTCAGCACCCCGCCTTTCACCGAAGCGGTTCAGGTCAGTGCATCGCTGCGTGGCATGCCCGCCATCCGGTGGGCACTGATCGAGCATCCCGTCGCCAGCCTGGACAACGACGAGCTGCGCGACCGCGCCATCGCCGCCGCGCGGCAGGTTCCCGACATCGTTCTCGCATCTCGATGACCGGCCATGCGCTACGAGGTCAGCGATTTCGCCGAGGCCAATGAGCTGTTTCACCGCAACGGCTGGACCGACGGCCTGCCCGTCATTCCGCCGACGCCGGAGCGGGTGGCCAGCTTCTTGGAGGCAGCCGGCCTCGAAGCCGAGGACCGGATCGGCTTCTACCGTGAGCGCCGCCTGCCCATTCTCGCCGGGAAGCTCGCCGTCAACGCGGTCATGGCGGGCTGCTTGCCCGACTACTTTCCCGTCGTGGTGGCTATCGTCGAGGCCATGCTGGATGCGGATTTTCCGATCCATGTGGTCAATTCCTCGACCGGCAGCTTCACGCTGGGTTTCATCATCAACGGGCCGGTGCGGCAGGCGCTCGGCATGAACTGTAGCGGCAACATGCTGGGTCCGGGAAACCGGGCTAATTCCACGATCGGACGGGCGATCCGACTCATCCAGCTCAACGTGATGAGATCGATTCCGGGTGCCGGCGGTGCCGAACCGGAGCACGGTCGACCCGTGCTCGATCGCTCGATGATGGGACAACCGGCGAAATACGCGGGCTATCACATCGTTGAGAACGAGGAGGCCTATCCGGCCCTCAAGCCCTTGCACGTCGAGCTGGGGTTCGAGCCTGCTGACAGCACCGTCACGCTGCTGATGGTCGCAGGCTATCATTGGATCTGCGCTCATGGTGAGCAGACGCCGGAGGAATGGGTCGACACCATGGCCCATTATGTCGTCGGTGCCGGAATGCTCCATGAGCAGGGATACGGCGCGCTGCTGCTGCCGCTCGAGAATGCGCGCCTGTTCGCCAAGGCCGGCTGGTCCAAGGCTGACATCCGGCAGGCTCTGTATGAGCGCACGCGCCGCTCTGTTGCCTGGGTCAAGTCAAACGGATGGAAAGTCACCCTGCAGCGCAGGCGCTTCGAGCCGGTGGAGCCGGGCGACGAGGAGCGCTTCCTCGCCATGGCAGGCTCGCCCGGGCCTCAGGATCTCCTGGTGACCGTATGCGGTGGTCCGGCTGGCAGTTGGCCGTATTATCTCTATGGCGGGGGCGGTCCGGCCAAGGCGATCACGCGCCGGATCAGGTTCCGTGAAGCCGCATCCACGGTATCGCCCGCGATCGTCCAGGCCTTGGAGCCGCTGCGCGCCATGCTCGCCGCCGACGGTTATGCACTCTCCCTGCGCATCGAGGGCGGAAACCACCTGATCGCTCGCATCGACGCCGAATCCTCGGTCTGCGCCGATTGCCTCGTATCGAAGGACATCATGCGCCGGTACGTCGAAGAGGCGCTGCGTGCTGCCTCTTCGGCGGCGCCTCCGAGCTTTGTCCTGGAGTACCCGAAAGATCATTGAATCTTGGCATACCGATACCGGAGAACTCATGACGCCGCCGAATGACATGAACGATCGTCTTCGTGATCTGCTCGATCATCACGAGATCAGGAAGCTCTTGAGCCTTTACTGCCATGGCTGCGACAGGGGCGACGGTCCCATGATGGCGGGTGTCTACGCCGAAGAGAGCTGGGACAATCACGGACGGTACAAAGGACCGGGACGCGAATTCACGCAGAGCGTGATGAAGTCGTTCGCTGACGACGGCTTTGTCTGCAGCCACCTGCTGGGACAGTCACTGATCAATGTCAGTGGCGATGTCGCCGGCGCCGAAACGTATTTCCTGGCGACCATCCTCCAGAAGGAGGAGAAAGCAGGGGAGATCCTGACGCTCTTGGGAGGTAGGTATATCGATACGCTCAGGCGTGAGCAGGATGGCTGGAGGATAGCAAAGCGGGTTTGCGTGCGCGACTGGTCCCGGACGCTCGACATCAAGGAGGATCGTCTCAAGCACGACAACTTCGTCAGCGGTGAATTGTCGGGGCAAGACCCTTCGTATGACGTGCTGGGTTTCAGGCACCCCGGGCTTCGATCCTGGCTGGATCGGCTCTAGAGCCTGCTGCGTAACGGCCGCGCAGCGGGCTTTCAGCGGCGGAGGAAGGCGGCAATCCGCTCCTTATGATCCGGGGCAAGGCCGGGATGATGGAAATGCTCGTAAGCCAATGCTTGGGCGAGCGGCATTCCTTCCGTCTCCAGGAGCATTCGCTTCGCGGCGAAGTTGGTGAACCAGCTGTTTGCCAGGAGTTCCTTCGTGAATGCCCCGACCACGGAATCGAGCTCGCCTGCGGGGGCGATCAGATCGACGAGCCCGAGGCGGTTCGCCTCGGGCGCCTCGAGGACGCAGGCCGTCATCATCATCCGCTTGGCGGAGGCGGGCCCGATTCGGCGGGGCAAGCGCTGCGAAAGGCCCCATGCGGCGACCAACCCCCATTTACCGTGCGTATCGGCGAAACGCGCGGAAGAATCGGCGACGATGAAATCGCAGGCGAGCGCAAGCTCCAATCCTCCCGTGAAGCACACACCCTGCACGGCCGCTATCACAGGCTGCTTGAGCGCCGCGAGGCGCTCGATGATGCGCGGCTTGTACGTCGGCGGCAGATTGGCCATCGCATCGGCGATCGCGTCGAGGTCGGCGCCGGCGCAGAAACCTTTTCCGGCGCCGCGCAGCACCACGCAGCCCACCTTGCCTTCATCCCGCTCCAGGTCGGCCAGATGCGCGTCGAGCGCCTGAAACGAGGCCGCATCGAGCGCGTTGAGCTTTTCCGGCCGGTTCAAAGTAAGAGTACAAACGCCCCCGGCATCATCGCGTAGTACGCGCTCGGACATCTTCGTGGACCTCGGTGTGCATTGCGGCAACGGCGGCTTCGGCCATGTTCGGGATCGAGCAGGCGGTGACGTACTCCGCCTGCAGGCGGCGCACGAGCTCAGCGACATTCGGGACGTCGTGGATGAGCCCGATACCCTGTCCGGCGCTCCAGATATTCCGCCACGGTGTGACTCCGGGTGGTAGGTGATCGGTCCCCCGTTTCTGCGGCTTCGGCATTCGCTGCAGGTCGAGGCCGACCGACTGTATGGACGCCTTGAGCCACATGGCGGGAATTCCATTGATCGCATCCGTGTAGATCACATCCGCGGCGGTTCCGGCGACCAGCATGGCCTTGTATGCCTCCGGCACCGAGGCCTCTTGCGTGGCGATGAAGCGTGTTCCCAAGTATGCCAGGTCGGCGCCGAGGATCTCTGCGGCGCGGATCGCCGCGCCGTTGCTTACGGCACCCGCGAGCACGAGCACTCCATCGAACATCATGCGAACCTGGGGAATGAAGGCGAGATGGCTGATCGTGCCGGAGTGCCCGCCCCCGCCGGCACCGATCGCGACGATGCCGTCGACACCTGCCGCGATGGCTTTCTCTGCGAATCGCAGCGACGTCGCATCGTGATAGTGAAAGAGGCCGGCTTCCTTGACCAGCGGCACCGTGGCCGTCGGATCACCCACTGAGGTGATCACGATCTGCGTGCCGTACGACCTGCAGAGCGCGAGGTGGGCGCGCATATCCTCACCCGTGATGTGAGTGGCGATATTGACCGCCAGAGGCCCGATTTTGCATCCGGGATTGAGATCGCGAAACCGCTCTACCCGCTCCCGGACCGCCTTCAGCTGCGATTCGAGCTCCTCGATGTCGCGACAGTGGTTGCGCGTGAGGGAGCCCACGATCCCCGCCTCGCAGGCCGCCGCGGCGAGCTCCACGCCGCTACAGAGGAACATCGGCGCGGCGATGGCCGGCAAAGTCAATTGATCACGGATCTCTTCGGGTAGTGCCATGTCATTCCAGTCTGTCTATCTGTTCGATGCGTGGCGAGGCTGAGCGTGCGGTCTGACCGCCCGGTGAGGCGAGCCGAGCTGGCGAGCTTACGCAACCGCGCGGGCCGGGCTGAGCCGGGTGCGGGTAGGCGCGCTCCCGCGGGAAAGCCGGGCAGCCGCGGTGCGGACCAGGCTGCCCACGCGATCATGGTCCGGGGACGGGAGGCGATCGCTCGGGCCGGAGATCAGAATTGCGCCCATCGGCTGCCCGTCCGCCTCGAAGATCGGAGCGGCGATGTTCGTGTAGCCTTTGACCACGATGTTGCTGCTGATGGCATAGCCGTGCGCGAGCGTCGCGGCATAGGCGGCGACATCCATGCGATCCGGCTCACCGCCCAAAAATTCTATCTGCCGCTCGCGCGGCAAGTACGGCAGGACGGCGCGGCCGGTTGCGCTGTGCGCCGCGGGCACGCTGGCGCCCACCTCGAGCACAACTCTCAGAAGGTGGCGGCTGTCGACGGCATCCAGGACAACGAACCGGCGGTGATCCGGAACGTTGAGTGTCGCGGACTCCCCGGTCTCATCTCGCAGCGCTTCCAGCAGAGGCCGCGCTCTGCGGTGCAAGTCGTGACTGTTGCGCCCGATGCGGGCGGTGGCATGAATTCGGGCGGTGAGCTCCCATCGGGTGGGCTTGCCCGGGGCGGCACGGATCCAGCCTTGACCGGCGAGAGTGGTCAGTGCGCGCTGCACGGCGCTCAGGTCCTCGGACAGAAGGCGAGCCAGGTCGCTGATACGGATCGGCTGATGCTCTGCAACTTTCTCCAGCACCGCGAGCACTCGTGCGGCGCTCTGGCTCGGCTTGACAGCCATTGATCATCTCCATCTTTCTCGAGGTGAGAGAACTCCTGCGACGGGGTTTGACTGGCATCCTGCCAGCGCCTAATATTTATCACATTCAGAATTTTAATATCACTAGGTGATAAATTCCAGCTCTTCGCCCCCAGGCGGAGCAGGAGCACGGAACGTGTCGGCGGGCGAGGAGCTGTTGGAAGCGGTGTGCCAGGACCTGATCGCGAAAATCAGGCCTTACCACCATGGATGGCGAGCGACGGATATGCTGATCTGGGACAACTGGCGGATGCTGCACTCGGTCACCGGTCACGACCCGAATCTGACCCGCTGCGTTCACCGGACGACGATCAAGGGCGATTACGGGCTCGGACGCTTCGAGAAGGACGAGGAGGGCGACTACGCGGTCCTGGAGACGACGGTCTAGAATCAGTAGGAGCTGCCAATGAGCGACCATGAACAAGTTCTCAGGGAGCTTCGTCGTGAGTTGACCCGAAAGATCGTGGATTTTGCCCGAAGGGGCACGACGGACCTTGCGCCGGAGGTGATGGACGTCGATGTCTCGTTCTTCCTCGATCCGCAGCTGTATGAGCAGGAATTCCAGCGGCTTTTTCGGGAAACGCCTTTGGTCGCCTGCGTTTCGAGCGATCTTCCCGAGCCGGGCAGCTACCGGGTGTTCGATGATGTCGCAGTCCCGATGCTCATCGTGAGGGACAAGGATGGGCGGGTGCGATCGTTTCTCAACGTATGCCCGCATCGGGGCGCCAGAGTGGTTCGTGACGCCTGCGGCAAGGCCAGCCGCTTCACCTGCCGCTTTCACGGCTGGACGTTCGACGCTGCCGGCAGGGCTGTAGGCGTCCCCGAGGAAGGTCAGTTCTGCGGCAAGATCGATGATCGAAAGCGGCTCGTACCGTGTCCGGCCGAGGAACGGCACGGCCTGGTCTTCGTGCAGGCGACACCCGACTCGACCATGGATCTCGATGCGCATCTCGGTCAATTCGGCCGGGAGCTCGAGAAGCTCGGGATGGCGCAGGCCGTCGCCGTCAAGCAAGACGAAGTCACCGTTCGATCGAACTGGAAATACACGATCGACACCTACTTCGAGAATTACCACCTGCCATCGTTGCACCGAGACACGTTTGCCCGTGTGTTTGCGCACAACCTTTGCATGCTCGAGACGTGGGGACCGCATCAGCGCTTCACGTTCCCCCAACGCAGCATTCATGAATGGAAAGACAAGCCCGAAAGCGAGTGGGACGTGGACTCCCTGCCGGCGCAGCATCTCATTTTCCCGAACACCGTCCTCACGCTCGGATCGGTCAGTCGCACCGGATCGCTCATCACCATGCATCGGCTCTTTCCGAAATCCGTCGGTGACCTGACGACCAAGATCACCCTGTTCGCGCCAAGCGGCAGGCCGTCAGCCGAGGACCTCGAGCAGATCGACGCAAATTTCAGGTCGATCATGGCGGCGGTGGTCAATGAGGACTATTCCGTGACGGGTGAAAGCTATCTCGGACTGTCGCACCTGCCTCCCGGTACCAAGTTCCCGGTCGGCCGGCAGGAGATCGGGACCCAGAATTTCCATCGGAACGTGGAAGCCGCGCTTCAACGGCCGCCGGGCTTGCAGACGGGCAGGCGTGCGATCGCCGGGCCGAGGTGATCTCGAGATCCGTACCGAGGCCTTCGGCGGCGGGCATCTGATGGCCTGCCGGGTCAAGGCCGCGTGACTGCGGTGTACGAGGGTTGGCCTGCGCCGGTCTTCGATCTGATGAGATCGATCTCTACGGCACAGTACACGACGGTCAGCGCCGCCGGTGTGCCGATCGACACGCCGGTATTGATCTTCCCGAGCGATGGTTTGGCGAGCTTCGATCTGGCGACTGGCCTTGCCTATCCCGCGAAGGCGGAGCGCGCGCGCCGGAACCCGCGGGTATCGCTGTTGTTCGAAGGGCGCCCCGACGAGCCGCTCGTCTTGCTCCTCGGCTTTGCATCCGTCAGGGATGGCGATTTGCAAGCCAACGTCCTGCGCTATCTTTCGGAGGCCGGGCACACACTTCCACACCATCCGACGTGGGAGCTTGCAAGGCGGGCGGTATGGTACTGGACGCGCATCCTGGTCGAGGTCAGGCCAGCGAGCGTTCTGTGGTGGAGCAGCCCTGCGGCGATGGCTTATCCGCCAAGTCGCTGGGACGCGCCGGCGGGAACGGTGTATCCGCCCTCCGACCCCGTACCCGCCGGCGCTGGCAGCAAGCCGGCGAAATGGGAGCAGGCGAGGTCCTGGCGTGATCTCGCGGACCGGGCGCTGGCACGTAATGCGCCTGGTCACCTATCGCTGGTGAATGCGGATGGCTTCCCTCTCACGGTTCGTGCCGCCTCCGTTGGGCTCACGCCCGATGGATTTCGGCTGGGACTGCCGGCCGGACTGCCCGGGCCCGTTACAGGCAAGTCGAGCCTGACCTTCACCGGCATCGAGACTTTCATCGGCGAGATGCTGACGCCGGATCTGATGCGGGTCGATCGAGCGTTGCCGATCTTCCCAATGACCGCTGATATGGCGCAACTATGGCAGCCCACCCCGCACACCCGCGGCGAATTGATGAAGCGGCTGATCGAGGAGACCCGGCGCCGCGGTCAGCCGATACCGCAAATCCCACTCGAGCTCCCGGACCCCACCGAAAGTTACCGCTTGCGGATGGCCCGAGGCCGGAATGCCTGATCAGCCGATTTTCCGGCAGTCGCAGGACAAGAGCGGCGCGGTGCAGTCGATGTCCGTCCGAGACTCACTCACAGGTGGAGATATTGCACGACTGCGCCGTCGCTCGCTTTCGCCCGCGAGCGTGCTCACCGATGGTTCCGGGGGCGCTTTCGAGACATGTCGAAGCTGAAATCCAGATGCTCCTGGAATCCGCAGGGAAATGGCTTGAACACTTGCGGATCCGACATGTCCTCGATCTGGCCCATTCGCGCCGCCACGTCCTCGATCGTCCAATGCTCGCAGAAGGCGCCCTTGGTTTCGGACACGAAAGCCTTGGCGACGCGGCCCGCGAGGGAGACGAAAATCTCCCCGGTCGATCTGCAATTCTCGTGCACCAGCCAAGCCACTGTGGGGGCGACCTCTTCAGGCACCATCGTGTCGGGGAATGAGGACGTATCCCTTCCTTCGGCAAGGCGGGTCATGGCCGCCGGCACGATCACATTGCAGGTGACGCCGGATTGCGCACCCTCCAGTGCTATCGTGTGCGACAACCCGATCAGGCCGGCCTTCGAGACGGCGTAGGCGGCCAGGTTCTTGGAGCTGTACAGGCCGGCGATCGACGAGGTCAGCACGATACGTCCATACGACGCATCGCACATGATCGGCATCGCCGCCCGCACGAGGTGAAATGCGCCGTGCAGGTGAACACCCAAGGTTGCGGAAAATTGCTCCCACGACATCTCACGCAACGGGACGGCCCAATTGATTCCGGCGTTGTGTATCAGGATGTCGATACGGCCGTAGTGCCGAATGGCCGCATCGACGATCGCTCGAGCCCCTTCGGCGGAGTCAACGGAATCGGTCACCGCCAGGGCCTCACCGCCCGCTTGGCGGATCTCGGCGACGACCTGTCGCGCTGGCTCCATGTTGCCGCCTTCGCCATGGCGACTCACTCCAGTGTCATTGACGACGATCGTTGCGCCGCGCGAAGCCAGAAGAAGCGCATAGGCGCGACCCAAACCCCGTCCGGCCCCCGTGATCACGGCCACTCTGCCGTCGAATCTGAGCTCTTTCACTCATTCCCTCCGGATGAACGCCCGATCCTCTTCGATCCAAGCGGTACTGGCTGTCACATACCGACAATGACAATCGCTTGTCAATACGCTACGCTTGATTCGCTGCATGGTCAATCAATCTGCGGACTTCGCGCAGAGTCCGCAGGGGACCGCCGTGGGCAACATCAGCTTTGGACGGTAAGGGAAGGAGAGCACCAAAGATGTCGGGGCAATACACGCGCTATGAGGCGGGAGCATTCCGATTGGCCGAAGGATGGAGCCTTGAGCGTTTGACCCAGCCGAGCCGCCTGTTTGGTGCCAACGGATTGCGCACCGTCAACGGCCGTATCTATGTTGCGCAGGTCGCCGGCAGCCAGATCAGCGCCGTCGATGTCGACACGGGCGCGGTCGAGGCGGTCAGCCCCATGGGGGCCGGCATCGTGGGACCGGACGATCTCGCCCTGGATCCGGAAGGCAACATCTATGCCACCGAGATCACGGAAGGCCGCGTGAGCGTGCGCAGGCCCAACGGCGAGACTCGCGTGCTCCGCGGCGATATGCCGGTCGCGAATCCCATCACCTACTACAACGGCCATCTGATCGCGGGCGAGTGCCGGCCCGGCGGGCGGATCATGGAGCTCGATCTTCACGGTGGAGCGCCGCGGATGATCCTGGAAAACGTCCCGGCGCCGAATGCCTTCGACGTGGGGCCCGATGGCAAACTCTACTTCCCGGTGATGGGCGCGAATGAGATCTGGCGCGTCGATCTGAAGGGAGGAGCGCCCGAAGTCATCGCCAAGGACCTCGGCCTTCCGGACTCGGTGAAATTCGACTCCAAGGGCCGCATCGTCTCCACGCAGGTCGCAAGCGGGCAGGTACTGCGGATCGACCCGCGCACCGGGAATCGCGAGGTGCTCGCGGACATCGCGCCGGGGCTGGACAACTGCACCTTTGTCGGTGACCGGATATTCGTCTCGAGGATCTCGGGCCAGATCAGCGAAGTGCTCGGCAACGGCGCGACTCGATCGCTCGTGCCCGATGGACTGCAATGGCCCCTTGGCCTTGCGGTCGGCGAGGATGGTCTGCTGTTCGTGGCCGACGGTGGCTGCACGTATACGCTCCGCGCGGGCGAAAAGCTCGATCGCATCGGGGTACTTTTCGCTCCGGGGTTCCCGGGCTATATTCGCGGTGTCGCCGTCGCGGGGCCGGGCTCATATCTGGTTACCACGGCCAATGGCGATGTCGCGCACTGGTGGCCAGCAGAGCAAAGGAATCAGAATCTCGCGAACGGGCTGGACCAACCATTCGGCGTCGCGACCGCATCGGGAGGGGCGATCATCGTGGCCGAGCGCGGCAAGGGTCGCGTGGTATCCATTCGCTCCGGCAAGGTTGAAGAGTTGGCCACCGGCTTGCACGATCCCCGTGGCGTGGCCGTCGGGGCGGATGGTGTCTGCCTGGTGTCCGACACGGGTGCCGGTCGGATCGTCAAGCTGGGCGGCGGCCGCGCCGAGATCGTTCTCGATGGCTTGCAAATGCCGCACGGCATCGCCATTCGCGGCGATCGCCTGTTCATCGTCGATACAGGCTCCAAAGAGGTGATCGAATACGGCCTGGACAGCAAGGTACGACGCACGATCGCCACTCATCTGCCGGTTGGATCCCCCCCCGGCGTGAAGCCCAATGAGCTTAGTCCGTTTCTGCCGTTATGCGGCGCGATGAGTCCCTTCGCCGGCATTGCCGCCGGCAAGGACGGAACGCTCTACGTCTCGGCTGATGCCGAGGGTAGCGTGCTGGCGATCCGCCCGGAATAAAGGACTCCCCGCAAAGCCGGGGTGATCCTTGCGAATGCCGTACTGGCATGCCCGAGAGCTACCCGATCGAGAAATCAGTACCGCCGTCGATTGCGAAATTGGCGCCGACCATATAGCTGTTCGCGCGCGAGCCCAGGAGCAACAGTAGCGAGGCGAGCTCATCCGGCTCCGCAACGCGTCCGATCGTGCCGCCGTGGCGTCCTCCCATGACTTCGCGCATCCAGCTCCAGATATCCGCGAGCTTGGCCGGATCGTATTTCGCGGTCGCGCCGGTCGCCTCCATGAAATAATTCAGCGACTCCGTGCGGAAGACCCCTGGCGTGACGGTGTTGACGAGAATGTCCTCCCTCGCGAGCGCCCAGGCCATGTTCTTCGACAGCGCATTGAGGCCAGCCTTCACGGTCATGTAGGGCGCTTCCATCGGCAGACCCAGTCGCGAGGAGATGGAAGATACATTGACTACACGTCCCCACCCGGCCCTGCGCATGAGCGGCAGCGCGAGCCGCGTGCAGCGCACCACGCTCATGAGACCGACTTCGAAGAAGCGCTGCCATTCCTCGTCGGGAACTTCCGCGAAGCTTGCGGCATTGCTCGGTCCGGTCGGTCCGGCCATGTTGATGAGCGTATGCAGCTCGCCCCAACGAGAGTCGATCCGATGGAATAGCCTCTGCAGATCGGCAGGCTTGGCGACATCCGTCTGCACGCCAAAGCTGTCGGGCGACCCCGCCTGCCGCAGCTCATCGACCATACGATTGAGACTTTCCGCGTCGCGTCCGCTCACCGCCACGCGTGCACCCTCCCGCGCGAACGCGAGCGATGCCACACGGCCCAGGCCCTTGGTGCCGCCGCTCACGCAGACCGCCGCGCCCCTGAGACCAAGCTCCATTGAGACTATCCGAGCCTCATTGCGCCGTGCTCTCGCGGACCGAGGATGCGTCGGGCCTCCGCGCCGCCGGCTCGAATGCGATCGGCAACGTTCTGATGCCCCATACACCGGGAAACGGGCGCCAGGCGATTTCGCCCGCCAGTCGCGGTTTCGTGATGCGCTGGGCGATCAGGTGCACGCCTTCCTGGAGTTGAGCGCGGGCGAGATGTTGCCCCAAGCACATGTGGATGCCGCGGCCAAAGGCGAGATGGCGGCCGGTCTCGGTCCGCTCCGGCCGGAACTCGTTGCCGTCGACGACTGCCGCCGGGTCGCGGCCCGCGATCTGAAGCGGCATGAACAGCTGACTGCCTCTGGGGAAGAGAATGTCGCGATAAGCCACATCTTCGGTGGCCGTGCGATACAGGCTCGAGACGCTGTGGTAACGGAGCGTTTCCTCGACCACCTTCTCGCAGAAGGGCCGATCTTCCGCGCATCGGGTCCAATGCTCCGGGTGCTCGAGCATCGCGTATATGATGAGGGTGAGCATGTTCTTCGATGTGTCGAATCCGGCGCCGAAGAGGAATATCAGCAGGTTGTGCAGCTCCTCCTCGCTCAGCTGGCCCGAATCGCTGGCGGCGATCACCGCGTTGAGCACGTCCTGTTCGTCACCCCGCCGGTTCTTCCTCCGCTCGGCGATGACGCCGTCGACGAACTGCCAGAGATTCGCGATCGCCTCGTTCAATTCCGGGAGCATCGAGCGCTGGAGGTTCGCGATCATGCCCTGAGTTTCGAGCCACTTGCGAATGCGAGGAATCGGCTCCGGCGAGGTGCCGATGAGGCCGAACATGACCGTGATCGGAAAATATGAGGCGAAGGCGGCGAAGTCGAAGGCGCCTTTCGGGGCCCATTCGTCGAGCAGGTCGGAGATCACCCTCCGCATCAGATCGCGATAGCGATTGACATTGCGGGGAGTGAAGGACGCGGCCACGCTGTTGCGAAGGCGGGTGTGTACCGGTGGTTGCCGCGCCAGCATCGTATTGTCGAAGAACTCCGCGGCTGCCCCGCCCTTGCCTCCCATGAACTCCGAGATTTCGGCCATCGATGGCCGGAACTTATCGTCCATGTAAGACAAGTCCTTGATCGCCTGGTACTCATGCACGAGAAGATGTCCCGTGTCAGTCCTCGCAAGCCAAGGATGCTGCTTGCGCGCGGCTTCAATGAAGGAAAATGGGTCGGTCGACATGGCCGGATCCAGGATCGGCACGAGCGGAAGCGTCATCTCGGTGACGGACTGCATATCGCTTTACTCCGGTTTTCCAGGGTTGCCGCGCCGGCATGCGCACCACGACCGGTCGAGTGCCCGCCGTGGCAAGGGTGCCGAGCCGACCACTGGCTCTGGCTACGCGAATCATTGCGCGCACTGAGCGTGGAGCGCCGGGCGTCATCGTAGCTCATCCGCAGAGCTGTGGTCGCGCAATTCAGGGTCTCTATGAAGGAGCCGCGCTCGAGTCCGGGCGAGGGTGCTCCCTTGGGAGCATTTGGGGTACAGTCGTACCGGCTCCTGTCGCTCCGCTACAAAATCGGTTCCGATGTGGGCGGAACGGCCCATTGGGCGCCGATGCGGATGATCGTGAGCGGAGATTGGCAATGAAAGCACCAATCAGGGTGGGCATCCAGGAGGTCGCTCGTGAAGGGAGGGTTCGATCCGGATGAATATTCATTACCTCGGCCTGCTGGAGATTTCGGAGCGCATCCGCCGGCGCATCCTCAGCGCGGAGGAGGTCACGCGAGTGTTACTCGAGCGGATCGAGAGGCACGAGGGCCGCCTCCATAGCATCGCGTGGCTGCCGGCAGACGCGGCGCTCGCGCAGGCACGACAAGCCGACGCAGAGATGGCTGCGGGCCTTTGCCGAGGACCGCTGCATGGAGCTCCTCTGGGAGTGAAGGATCTGCTGTGGACGGAGGGGCTGCCGACTTGCGCGGGAATGGCGCTACTCAAGGATTTCAGGCCACCCTCCGATGCGACAGTGGTGAAGCGGCTGAAGCGCGCGGGTGCCGTGATCATCGCCAAGCTCCACATGACCGAGGGTGCAACCGTCCACCATCATCCGAGCCTCCCGCGGCCAGTGAATCCCTGGTGCCCCGATCGCTGGACCGGCGTCTCTTCGAGCGGCTCCGGCGTCGCGACCGCCGCGGGCTTTTGTTTCGGTGCGATCGGCTCGGATACCGGGGGCTCGATCCGCATGCCGTGCGCCGCGAACAATCTCAGCGGCATCAAGCCCACATGGGGCCGGGTGAGCCGTCACGGCTTGATTCATCTCAGCGAGAGCCTCGATCATCTGGGTCCCATGGCTCGTTCGGTCGCTGACGCGGCCGCGATTCTCCAGGCGATCGCCGGAGCCGATCCCCTCGACCCGACGGCCCTCACGGAACCCGTGCCGGATTACCTGTCGCTCACGAATGCGGCTGTCGGCGATCTCGTGCTGGGCGTCGATTGGCAATTCGCGGCGGGCGGAATGCCACCGGAAATCCGTCAGAGCCTCGAGGGTGCGCTCGGCGTGTTTCAGGATCTCGGTGTGCGGGTGCGCGAGGTGACGATACCCTGGACCGAAGAGGATTTCCTCGCCACGCTACCGATCTTCGATGCCGAGGTTGCCGTAGCGCATGCCGAGCACTTCCCCGCGAAGGCGGATCAGTACGGCCCGTGGCTGAGGTCCATGCTGCAGCAGTCGGCGAGCAATGTCGATCGAGCAGGCCTCGCGCGCGCCTACCTGGCGCGCGACCGCTACAAGGGACGGGTGCGGAGCTTATTTCAGGATGTCGACATGATCCTGACGCCGGGGCTCGGCCAGATTCTGCCGACATGGCAGGCCATCGAGTCCCGCAGCGGCGAAGCCCTGCCATTCGATCCCGATCTGATCCGCTTCACCCTGCCTTTCAACGTGGCTGGAACACCGACGCTCAGTTTTCCTGGCGGCTTTACCCAGGATGGAATACCGATCGGGCTGCAACTCGTCGGCGCCTGGGCAGACGAGGCGGTGCTGGTCCGCGCCGGGGCGGCCTTTCAGCAGGTCACGGCTTTCCATACGCGCCACCCGGTGCTCGAGTGAGAGTCGGCTGATCGGAGCACGGCGCCACCATCAGAACAGGACGATTCCGCATGAAAATACTCACGCAGATGGCGCTGCCCGTTCTCGCCGTCGAGCAGCCCGAGTTCGCCGTGGATCCCACGCGATATCTGGAGAGCGCGCGCCGCGAGCATACGTGGCTCGCCAGGAGCAACATGGGAGGTTATATCGTTCACGGGCATCAGGCCGTGAAGGACATCCTCGGAAAGGACGACACGCTGCGCCCGTATTTCGGCGGTGTGGCGGAATTCTACGGTGCCGAACGGACCCCGTGGGGGCAGTTCATGTCCGACATGATGATCGCGCGGCACGGCCCGGATCACCGACGGCTTCGAACGAGCGCCTTCTCGGCCTTCACGCCCAGGAACATTGATCGGTATCGCGGGCTGATGCGTCAGGTGATAGCGGATCTCCTTGACGAATGGGCCCCAAAGGCACGGTTCGACTTCGCCGAATTCGCCTCTTATTTCCCCATTACGGTGTTCTGCGGCGTGCTTGGCGTCTCGGCAGGCGTGGTTTCAAGCATCAGGGACGCGCTCGAGATGCAGGCGGCTTCCATTACGTTCAATCGCGATATCCTCCCTGACATGCTCGCGGGCTTCGAGGTTCTCTGGAATTTCGCAGATGGGGCCGTGAAAGACCGTGAAGGGTCCGGAATCGAAGGGGACGGCCTCCTCGACATTCTCATTGCCGCAAAAAATGCGGGAACCATCAATGAGACCGAGCTTCGGCAGAATCTGATCATGTTCGCGACCGCGGGCTACGACACCTCCAAGAACATGCTCGGCCTGATCATTCACGTTCTGTTGCGGTACCAGGATCATTGGCGGGCATGCGCGCGGGATATCCGGCAGTGCAGACGAGTCGTAGCTGAATGCTTGCGCCACAGCAGTATCGCGAGTGTCTATCGCCTCGTCACGGAAGACTTCGAATACAACGGCGTTATGTTCCCAAGGAATACGGTTCTCTTCTTCATGATGGGGCTGACCGGGCATGATCCCCAAGTCTTTCCCGAGCCCATGGATTTCCTTCCCGAGCGATCGAACACCGATCAGCATCTGGCGTTTGGCCGGGGAGCACATTTCTGCATTGGCAAGCACCTGGCTCTCGCTCAATTGGAGGAAGCCGTCCATTTGATCACCCGGCGACTCCATCATCCGCGTGTGGCGGGACAGGTTGCGTGGCGGCCGTACTTGGGGATTTGGGGAATACGGAGCCTGCCCATCGAGTTTGACGCTCTACCCGCTCACGAGACGCCGGGCGTCACGTGAGCCAGCGCTGCCGGACGTCGCTACCGCGGAAAGCCCCCCGTGCCTGACCGTCGGCCGAGCGATCTCGTGACGACTTGCCGCGCCCCCTAATGTTGGGGCGCTGAGTTTTCGGCATTGGGACCCATGGGAAACGCAGCCCATGTGGTCGCGGTTTTTCCGGTCGTCAGATCCACGGGAAAAGAGGACATATCCAGGATGCCATACCATTTTCCTGCGATCCTGTGCACGCAATCGCTCTGCCGCCAGTACAAAGCCTGCGTCTTGCCGTTCTTCAGGTGCAGGGTGATGTTTTGGATATCGATTTGAGCGCCAAGCGTCCCGTCAGTATTAATCTTGAGAACCGGGGTGGTCGTCACGAGGCTCGCAAAACTGTTCATGGATGGCGCGTAATAGGCGCGCATCTGCGCCTTGCCGCGTAAATTCCCCGGCAGGATCGGGCCGTACATGGCGAGCTCCTCCGCGCCCGGCCCGTAATAGGGCAGTATCGCGTTGATGCCGATGACTCGAAGGCTGTCATGCGTCCACCGCCGTATCTCCTTGTACGCCTGCGCGGGGGGGATCGTCTGGCTGGCCGCCATATCCGCCGGCCAGGCGATGTCGCCCCGGATCGGCAAGTTGCTCATGACGGCCATGCCGGTCTTGGGGTCCTCGGGCGCAGACACCTGCTCCTGAACAACTTCCCACCGGCCATGGAGCTTCTCGAGCGCATCCATCTGACGCAGGCTGACGGCGCCGGCCTTTCCGCTCTTCGTCACGAAATGGAAGTTCGTAGTCATCAGGTCGCAGGCAAACCTTCCATCCGTGATGACATTTTGCTCCAGGATCCTGGCCGAAACCGATTTGATGGGGGTGAGCTGCGCGGCAAAGCCCTTCTTGATCGCGGCCCGGCCGCGATAAACGCCACCGGTCATGTAATCGAGAACCACGGCGCTCGGTGCGTACGCCCGGGCTAATGCCGTGTCATCGAGCTCGACCGCGTTCCTGTGCTCGATCGCATGGATCGCTGCCACGTCCTTTGGCGCGTTGAGGATCGGCGCGGCGAGTGCGGGTCCGGCCAAAAACACCAGACCGGCTGTCAAAAGCTCTCTCATTCCCGCCCCCTCGACTTGGATCACTTGCTTGGAAATTCTTCTTACACCCTCTTAGGTTTTCCCGCCGATGTCAAGGGCTTGCGACGCCTGTCGCACATCGTCGGGTGCCGGCCTTATACTATCGGGCAACGCGAATCGGTCTAGCGCTCGAAGAGTTCTGAGCACCGACGGATGATCCGGGCCGGGCGGGAGTCGGTGCGCGCCGATGATGGCGCGTTGGGGGCATATCCGGGATTGCGCGAGCGGATCCAGTGGCCGTACTCGTTCCCAGTCTCTACGTTCTGGCGGGAGCCATCGCCTATGCGATGCTCCATAGCCTCGTCACGCCTGGGGCCCGTCGGGAAAGAGCCGTCTTTCATGCGTTCGCGGCGGAATGCCTGTTTGCCGCGCTCGCTGCTCTGTTTACCGCGAAAATGCTGCAAGCGACGAGCGGGGCCGAGTATGTGCGGTCGCTGAAGACCAACGTTGATTGCCTGATCCTGACGGCGCTGGCGTTTTCCGTATTCATAACGCGGTATGCGAGGCTGACCGGACGGGCTCCGCGGGTCGCCTTCGCCGTATATGCATCGATCTGTCTCATTCTGCTCGCCGTCAACGAAGCGCGGCCGTACGGGTTGCAATACGTGCGGTTCGACGGGATCACGCTTCTGCGGCTGCCCTGGCACGAGAGCATCGTGCAGGGCGTCGGTCGCAGTGGACCGCTCCTTTATATGACAATGGTGGCACTCGATGGAGTGATTCCATACGCCTTTGTCGTGCTGCTTTCCCTGTATCGGCACACGCGCGATCGCGCGGTCTTGTGGATGCTCGCCGCGCTCGCAGGCTACGTGCCGTTCGCGGTGGAAGGCGCATTGGTGCGCCTCTCGATCATCCACGGGGTCGCGGCCGGTCCGTTCGGGATGCTCATCGTCACCGCCGTCATCGGCGCGACGCTGGCCCAGGAAACGAAGCGCAAGCTGCTCGACTCGGAGGAGCGCTTGCGAGTGCTGTTCGAGCTCTCGCCGCTCGGCATTGTGCTCACCGTGGACGGTCATTACCGGGAATTCAATCCAGCGTTCGAGAGGATGACCGGCTATTCGGCCGCGGAGCTGCGGGGAAAGGACCACCGGACACTTACTCCGAGCGAATACGCGGACGAGGAACGGCGGCAGGTGGAGGAGCTGCTGCGCACCGGACTGTTCGGTCCATACGAGAAGGAGTACCGCCGCCAGGACGGCAGTCTCATACCGGTGCGGCTCAATGGGATGCTGAGCGGGAAGGGCGCGCAGCGGTACGTCTGGTCGATCGTGGAGGACATCTCGGCGGACCGGCGCGCCCAGGCTGCGCTGCGTGAAAGCGAGATGCGGCTGCGCACGCTCATCGAGCAGTCGCCGATCGCAATTTCCTTCAGCCGCGATGGCATCACGATGGAGGTCAATGCCCAATACCTCGCCATGTTCGGCTTCTCGAGCGCGGCCGAGGTGCGCCAGACCCCGTTGCTCGAGCGGATCGCACCGAGCCGCCGTGCGCAGATGCAGGAAACGATCGAGCGGCGGCGCAGCGGACTGCCGGCTCCGATGAGCTACGAGACTGTCGGCTTGCGCAAGGATGGGAGCGAGTTTCCGCTGTTCGTCTCGGCCAAGCGCATGGATCTGGTGGACGGTCCTCTGACGGTGTCGTTCCTGATGGACTTCACGGAGCGCAAGCAGGCCGATGAGCGGATCCGTCATCTGGCTTTCTTCGATCAGCTGACGCGGCTGCCCAATCGGGAGCTGCTGGCGGATCGGCTGCATCAAGCGCTGGCGACGAGCGCCCGCACGGGGCACTATGGGGCGCTGCTGCTGCTCAACCTCGATAACTTCAAGAGCGTCAACGACACGCTGGGGCATGCTGCCGGGGACGCGCTGCTGCAAAAGGCGGCTGCGAGGCTGGCAGCCGAGGTAGGCGAGGGCGACACGGTTGCCCGGGTGGACCGGGACGAATTCGTGGTCCTGCTGGAGGAGCTCGCACCCCAGCCGCTCGCCGCCGCCGCCCAGGCCAAAGCCCTCGGGCTGAAGATGATGCGCTCCTTGTCCGGGTCCTATGCGCTCTCGGGTGGCGACATCCATGTCGGGTGCAGCGTGGGCGCGACCATTCTGGCGGGACACCGGCAGACGAGCCAGGATTTGCTCAGGCAAGCCAACATCGCGCTGCATCAGGCGAAAAAGGCAGGACGCAATGCGTTGCGTTTCTTCGATCCCGGGATGCAGGAGAGCGTCAATGCCCGTGCTGCGCTCGAGGCCGAACTGCGCAATTCGGTCGCCGCCTCGCAGTTCGTGCTGCACTACCAGGTGCAGGTGGATGAGAGCCGCCGAGAGCTCGGTGCCGAGGCCCTGCTGCGCTGGAATCACCCCGAGCGCGGCCTCGTTTCCCCGGCGGAGTTCATCGCCTTGGCCGAGGAGACCCACTTGATTCTGGCGATCGGACAGTGGGTCATCGATGCCGCCTGCGAGGAGCTGGCGGTCTGGAGCCGGGCGATGCGCACTCGCGAGCTCTCGCTCGCAGTGAACGTGAGCTCTCTGCAATTTCAGCAGCCGGATTTCGCCGTGCAGGTGCTGGGCTCCATCCGGCGCCATGGGGCCGATGCCCGCAGACTCAAGCTGGAATTGACCGAGACCATGCTGCAGGGGGACATCGAGCGGACGGTGAGCACCATGAACGTGCTCAAGGCCGCGGGAGTGCAGTTCTCCCTGGATGATTTCGGCACCGGTTACTCCTCACTGCAGTATCTGAAGCAGCTGCCGCTCGATCAGCTGAAGATCGACCGGTCGTTCGTCCACGACATCGCAGTCGACGTCAACGACAGGGCCATTGTGACGACCATCGTCGCGATCGCGGACCACCTCGGTTTGGATGTCATCGCCGAAGGCGTGGAGACGCTCGAGCAGCTCCGGGTCTTGCGCGAGTGCGGCTGTACCCGCTACCAGGGCTACTTCTTCGGCCGCCCGGTGGCGGCCGAGAGGCTGTTCGAGGCCAGGACGGACGGGTTGACCGGATGACCCGCATGAGCGGCTGCCGGCCGCCTCCATGCCTTAGAATTGCCCCAGGCTCCCGCTCTGTCGGGCCGCGCGGTGGTCGCGAGGGCTCTGACCGGCTGCGCGCAGCACCGCCGCAGCGCGGTCCATCGGCGGTACGGGGTCGTTCGGATTGCAACGCTGACCAAGCAAGAAGGGCAAGATATGCGCAAGCGACTGATGGCGGGAGCGATGGCTGTGATCGTGGCTGCGGCTCTGCCGGCCTGGGCGGCGATGAGCCAGCCCTCCCGCGCCGCCATCTCGGCTCGGGCGCTCGATTCCAGCGCCCCGCCGACTACTCTGGCGGCGCTCGCCGCGGACAAGCCGGTCATCGCGCGGCACGCCATGGTGGTGACGGCGCAGCACCTCGCGACCGAGGTGGGGCTGAAGATCCTGAAGCAGGGCGGCAACGCGGTCGATGCCGCGGTGGCGATTGGATATACCCTCGCCGTGGTGGATCCTTGCTGCGGCAACATCGGCGGCGGGGGCTTCATGGTGATCCATCTTGCGACCGGGAAGAATGTCTTCCTGGACTTTCGCGAGAAGGCACCGTTGAGGGCTACCCCGACCCTGTACCAGGACGCCAAGGGAAATGTGATTCCGGGGTTGAGCACCCGAACGTACCTGAGCGTGGGCGTCCCGGGAACGGTCATGGGATTGAACGCCGCGTTGAAGCGGTACGGGACCATGTCCCTCTCGCGGGTGATGGCTCCCGCGATCGAGCTGGCCCGCAAGGGTTACGTGCTCGAGCAGGGCGATGTCAACATTCTCGACACCAGGACGAAGGACTTCGCCAAGCATCGCAACGTCGCCGCGATCTTTCTCAGCCATGGCAAGCCTTATGTCGCCGGCGATCGGCTCCGCCAGCCGCAGCTGGCCAAGACGCTGCAGCTCATCTCGCAGGGGGGCACCGCGGCCTTCTATCGCGGGTCGATCGCGCGCGCCATCGTCGCCGCGAGCAAGGCTCATGGGGGTATTCTCTCCCTGAAGGACTTCGCCGATTATTCGGTCGCATGGAGCGAGCCGGTGACCTGCGAGTATCACGGCTACACCATCGTGTCCGATCCGCCGCCGAGCTCGGGCGGCACGACCATTTGCGAGATCCTGCAGATCCTTTCGCCTTATCCGCTCACAAAATGGGGCTACGGCTCGGTTGCAGCGCTTCACTACCTGATCGAGGCCGAGCGGCGGGCCTTCGCCGACCGTAACAGCGATCTTGGCGATCCCGCCTTCGTGCACAATCCGGTCGCCAAGCTGATCTCACCGGAGCACGCGGCCGCCCTGCGCGCGAGCATTCGCGCCGATGCGGCGACGCCTTCCTCGCAGATCAAGGGAAACCTCGGCTCCACGGAAGGCACCGACACCACCGACTTCTCGGTCGTGGACGCCCGCGGCAACGCGGTGGCCGTCACCTATACCATCAACTTTCTCTTCGGCAGCGGCTACATCGCCGGCGACACCGGCTTCTTTCTCAACAACGAGATGGACGATTTCACCTCGAAGCCCGGTGTGCCGAACAGCTTCGGACTGGTCCAGGGGACCGCCAACCAGATCGAGCCGGGCAAGCGCCCGCTGAGCTCCATGGCGCCCACGATCGTGCTGCGCGGTAAGCGGCTCTACCTGGTGACGGGAAGCCCCGGCGGCTCGACCATCATCTCCACCACGCTCGAGAGCTTCCTCAATGTCGCCGAGTTCGGGATGAACATCCAGCAGGCCGTGAACGCCCCGCGTGTACACGAGCAATGGTATCCCGATGAAGTCTTCGTGGAGCCGGGCCTCATGACGCCCGCGGTGCGGCGGCGCCTCGAGGGGATGGGCTACCGCTTCAAGGAGGTGAAGTCGTGGGGCGCGGACGAGGCCATTCTCGTGGACCCGAAGACCCATCTGCTCGAGGGAGCGAACGATCGGCGCCGGCCCGCCGGGCTCGCCGCCGGTTATTGAGAGAAGCGATGGAGCCCGGCTGAACCGTGAGCTTCTTCGCAGGACGCACAGCCGCCAAGCGCGTGGATTTCATCACAACGCGCGAGACAGCGCAGTTCCGCAGGTCTCGGTCATCTGCGCCGCTCCATGGCGGGCCGCGCCACCTCCCAATCCGACTTTCGTATCTAGGTGGCGATGAGCCCGGCGGTGATGTTGATCGCGAATCCCAGGATGGCAACGTTGAACGCCAGGGAAATGATCTCGTGCGCGATGACTACCCGGCGCATGGGTGCCTGCGTGGTGCACACGTCGGCGGTCTGGCAGGCCGCGGCGATGGTGAAGGAGAAGTACGCGAAGTCCCAGAACGCGGGCATTTCCGTGCGTGGAAAGGCGAGCGGGCGATCGTGCGGCGGGGCGCTGTAGAACATGTCCGCGTAGTGCATGGTGAACATGGTCGGAACGAGCAGCCACGAGTCGATCAGAGTGATGGCCGCGAGCGCAAAGTGCCATACGCGCTCGACATGTCCGGCGTGCCGCAACGTCGCGAGGGGCTCGATGATGGCCAGCAAGCTCAGGAGCGCCGCGCCGGTGACGGCAACCAGGATGACCGGTCCTGAAGGATCCTCCTCGACGTAATGTGAGCAGATCTGTTCCGCCGTCAAGCCCTTCATCCACAGATAGATCGTCACCACGAAGACCATTACGCCGAAGTCCCAGCTGATGAGCACCCGGGTGACGAGCGTCAAGGCCCTCGGCAGGAAAAAAAAGCTCGCGACACCGAGGGCGAGGGCGATCCAAAGCCTCGGATGCCCGTGAAGGAGCTTCCCCGGGAGATTGACCGCGCGATTCTTCTCTGTCACCCGCGACCTTTCGTGCCGCGACGCTCGGCAGGTGACGGCTACGCGTCTGATCGTAGCACGTGACGCGCGTTGGCTGCTGGCCAGGCCACGCTCGCGCCAGAGTCGCACCCCGAGCGCGAGAGGCGCCCATCGCCCCTACGCCGCCTCGGGCGATTCCGGGGCTTACGATGTGAACAATTCCCAGATCGCGCCCGTTCCGACCTACTCCAGGCAGCTGTCCGTGGACTCGCCGGCCGACGACCCCTACATTACGGCGGGCGGTGGCACCCCGGTCGCGGCGATCGTCACCAGTCCGACCCACTCCTCCTGTCCCGGCATCCCCATTTCCGAGGAGCAGGTGGGGGGCTGGGGCCATCTGATTTACGGCCCGAGTAGCGGCTGGCCGAATCGCTATAATCTGCGGGCCCATGTGCGCCCGTTACCAGACTCCCTCCCAGGCCGCCGCCGAGCGGTACTGGCGGGTGCTCGAGCCCCTCTGGAACTTCGAGCCGAGCTGGCGTGTCCTACCGACGGATCCGGTGCCAGTCGTCCTCGGCGCCAATGGCGCGACCACCGGCCGCATGATGCGCTGGGGGTTGTTGCCGTACCGGGGCGAGACGAAATTTCCGCTCATCAATGCGACCGTCGAGAAGCTGGAGACCTGGTACGCCTGGAAGCAGCCGTGGGAGCGACGTCAGCGTTGCATCCTCGTGATGGCCGGATTCTACGAGCCGCACGTTTTCGAGGATGGGCGCAAGGAGCCGTTCTATGTGCATCTCGCCGATCGTCCGGTCTTCGGTGTTGCGGGACTTTGGGACCGCCGCAGGCAAGCGGATGGGAGCGAGGTGCTGTCGTGTGCCCTCATCACCATTCCACCGAACAGCCTCATGGCGGAAATCCACAACGAGAAGCAGCGCATGCCCGCTGTGCTGCGCGAGGAACATCACGAGGCATGGCTGCTCGGCAGTCCGCAAGCGGCGAAAGCCGCACTGGTGCCCCATCCGAGCGACACCATGGTCGCGTGGCAGGTCAGTCGGCGACTGTACGCGGTCCAGACCCCGAACGATGCCGCACTCATAGAGCCGATCTGCGGTCGCACTGCGCCCGAGCGGAGCCGCTGAGCCAGCCTCGGCTGGGACAGGCGCGACTCACCTCTTGAACAGAACTTCGTTCCCCGCACGCCCCTCGATGGGCGTAATCTTGCGGGCTCCGGATAACAAATGGGGGCGCGGCTGATGCCGGACGACCATTCGATTATGACTGCCCCGTCACCGGGGACCTCGACGGCGAGCGTGGACCTGCGGCGCACCGCCGCCGATCCCGATTACTGGTATCCCCTGGCCTGGTCGGACGAGCTCAAGCCCGGGCGCATACTCGGGCGCCGGTTCGCCGGTGAGCCGATTGCGCTCTACCGAGGTGCCAGCGGGCGAGTGGTCGCACTCGAGGACCGCTGTGCGCACCGGCAGGTGCCGCTGCATCTGGGCGTCGTCCAGGGCGACCGCATCAAATGCCATTATCACGGCTGGGCGTACGATTGCACCGGCACGTGTGTCGACGTTCCATACCTTGGCAAGGAGCGTGTCCCCAACGGGGTTCGCACCTATCCCGCTCGGGAGGTGGACGGACTCATCTTCATTTTCCCCGGTGACCCGGCGCTCGCGGAGGCGCGCCTGCCGGCGGCGCTCGGCGCCTCGCAACGGCGCGATTACAAAACACGCAGACTCAATCGCGAGGTGCAGTGCCACTACACCTTCATGCACGAGAATCTCTTCGACATGAATCATCAGTTCATGCATCGCAAGCAGATGGGATCGATCCGCGCGAGCTGCCTCGGGAGGCACCACGGCGAGCGCTGGGCGGAGGTCGAGTACACCTTCAGCCGCACGGAAGGCAAATCCAGCGTGGGTGAGCGGGTGATCGTAGATCTCATGAGACCGCGCGGCGAGGAACGCGGGGATTTTCGCGACCACATGCGCATCCGCACGGATTACCCCTCCCAGAGCCTCAAGGTCTGGGTGGGACGCGACATCCAGGAGACGCAGGATCCCGTCTTGGACGTATGGCTCTGCTACACCCCGCTCGATGCCGAGCACCGTACCAACCGCACTTTCGGATACCTCTCGGTGAAGAAGCCGCCGATACCGGGCCTGATCCAGCTCGTGTGGCCGTTCGTCGTCTGGTTCACGGAGAGAATCTTCCTCGAGGACAAGGACATCGTCGAGTACGAGCAACGGGCGCACGATGCGCAGGGTGCCGACTGGAACAACGAGGTATTTCCCGCGCTGCGCGACCTGAGGGCCGTCCTCGCCCGCTGCAGCGTGCCCCTATGCGGCGCCCGCTGAGGCGACCAGTACAGCGTTCGTTCCTCCGAAGGCGAATGAGCTCGACATGACCGTGCGCGCGCCCGTGCCGCGGCGGGCGCGGTTGGCAACATAGTCGAGGTCGCAGTCCCGTGCCGGCACCAGCAGGTGCATCGTCGGCAGGAGCACATCCTCGCGCAACGCAAGCAATGCGAGCGCGAGCTCGAGAGCGCCGCTCGCGCCGAGGAGGTGGCCGTGCACGGACTTGGTGGCGCTGATCGGGATCCGGTAGGCGCGCTCCCCGAAGACATCCTTGATCGCGGCCGTCTCGACCGAATCGTTGGCCTGCGTGCCGGTGCCATGGGCGTTGATGCTCTCGACAGCGTCGGTGGCAATGTCTCCTGAGCGCAGGGCCGCGCGCATCGCGGTGGCCTGGCCGGCCACAGTGGGTCGGGTGATGTGACTTGCGTCGGTGGCGAGTCCGTACCCCAGAAGCTCGCCGCGGATGGGCGCTCGGCGAGCCACTGCCTGCGACCAATCCTCGAGCACGAGGATCGCGGCGCCTTCGCCCAACACGAGGCCGGTGCGATTGGCGGAGAAGGGCTTGCAGGAAGCGGACGGGTCGCTCGGATCCTCGCGCGCCAGGGTGTGCAGCGCTTCCCACGCTTTCATCGCGCCGTATGACAAGGGCGCCTCAGAGCCGCCGGCAAGAGCCACGTCGATCTCTCCCCGGCGCAGGCGCAGCCACGCCTCTCCGATCGAGACGGCGGAGGAGGAGCAGGCCGTCGAGTAGGTGAGATTCGGGCCGCTCAGGTCGTGCTCGATCCCGATCCACGCCGCCGGCGCGTTGGTCATGCCCATGAGGATCGAGAACGGCTTCAGGCGCTCGCTGCCGCCCCGGTAGAGCGAGAGATATCCTTCGTCGGTGGTGAGGGCGCCTCCCATGCCGGTGCCGATGAAGACGCCGACGCGGTGGCGGTCCGCGGCGGCCAGGTTGAGACGCGCCTCGCCGGTCGCCTGTCGTGCAGCCACGAGGGCGAGCTGACTCACGCGATCGAGCATCCGCAGCCGAGGCGGAGGGAAGTGCTCCTCCCCCTGGAAGCGTACGCAGGCCGCGAGCGGTGTGGCGAGGCGGTCCGACCACGATGTCTCCATTCGGCGTATGGCGGAGCGGCCGGCCGCCGCATTGGCAAGCGCCTCCGCACA
Source organism: Pseudomonadota bacterium (assembly GCA_021807675.1). Taxonomy (GTDB): domain Bacteria; phylum Pseudomonadota; class Gammaproteobacteria; order Steroidobacterales; family Steroidobacteraceae; genus 13-2-20CM-66-19. The sequence goes on along the minus strand of JAKBCR010000017.1, from coordinate 4,887 downwards.
GCTGTTGCCGAGTGGGGAGAGGAGGCCGATTCCGGTGATTGCCACGCGTCTCATGCACCAGAGTCCGTGGCGGCGGGCGGTGAGGAACCGGCCTGCTCGGGAGCGGGCCGTGGCTGCACTTTCTGGGTGGCCATGAGGCCATCGATGTATTTCGCGGCCTCTCCCAGGCTACCGAAGGCGGCACCCTCCGAGGGCAGATGAACGCCAAACTCCTCCTCGATGAAGAAGAGCATCTCGACCATGCCGAGCGAATCGATGCCGAGCTCGGCGAGCGGCTGATCGGGCGTGAGTCGGGCGGGATCGACCTTGTAGCGCTGTGCCAGGATTCGCGACAGTCGTTCGAGCGTGGTCATGATGAGGATCCCTGGATGAGACCGGGAAGGAGTCCGGTTGGAAAAATCGCTGCCGAGCGCGTCTTACCGCTCACCCGTGCCGCGAAGCCGAGCAGAGCCGGTGCTTGCCGCAACAGCGGAAGGACCGCGGCGGTGATGCCGGGACGCATGGCCGCGTGCGCGAAGCACGCCGCCAGGCGCATGCGGCGGGAAAAATGGGCGCACCACCGCAGGGCGTAGCGCTGTTGCGCCTCGCGCCGGCAGATCTCTCCCCACGGGTCGGCTCGAAACGCATCCGGGCGGCCGGCCAGCTCCTCGCAGAGAAGCCAACTCGATTGCAGCGCCATGCTGATGCCCTCGCCGATGATAGGGTGCACCTCGCCGGCCGCATTGCCGATGAGAAAGGCGCCGCCGATACCTCCCTCCAGGCGCATACCGGGCCGGAGCGGTCCCGCAGCGAGCCAGGGCCCGACCCTGGAGGCGCTCGCCAGCGCCTCCCTTACTCCGCGGCACTCGCGCAGCAGGAGGGCCTCGACCGCTTCACCGGCTCCGGCGCCCGCTGTGGCGCCGCTGCGGCAGGCCGCGAGCCTGTCACGCCGGATACAGCAGGCGAGGGTGGTCAGTCCGTCGCTGCCGACGACCATGCCCCCGTATCCACCGCCGAATCCCAACACGGGCAGCAGCCCGCTTTCCAATCTGGTATTGCGGAAGCTCGCCTTGAATCCCAAGAGATCCGAAGCTCGATGAGATCGGCTCCAGAGCGTTCCGTCCGAGGGTGGCACCTCCCAGGAGCCGTTTGCCCGAACGATAACGGGAGCTTGCAGCGCAAGCTCCGCCTCGCCGCACCTGGCTTCGACTTGGTAGCCTCCGCCGCGCGGCTCGCGGCGGATGGCGAGCGCCCTCCAGGGCTGCAGCACTGTGGCTCCCGCGGTCCGCGCCCTCGCGAGCAGCAGCCCATCGAGGTGCTCTCGCCCCAAAGCCCGCCCCCAGGCAGGATCGCCTTCCGCGCGCGCGGGCAATGCGGCGATGATGCTCGCCTCGCCGCACCAGAGCGCCACGCGACGCAGCTCGGGCCCCGCGCGCTCGCGCAGCGAATCGCCCAGGCCCAAGGCGTCAAGGAGCGGTAGATTGCTGGCTGCAATGCATTCTCCACAGACCTTGCGGCGCGGAAACGGCCTCGCTTCGAGGATGGCGACGGATCGGCCCGCGCACGAGAGCAGAATGGCCGCGCTCGTGCCGGCGGGGCCGGCGCCGATGACGATTGCCTCGAACCGGTGCTCCATCAGGCCGCCTCGGTGCGCGCGGCCACGAACAGATGACCGAAGGCGCCGGCGGCACGCTCCTCGAGCCTCCAACGGGACCGGCTCGCCGGCCACAATCCCGACAGCTCCTTTCCACGAAACCCCGCAAGCACGCTGGCGATCGCATCGTGACGCGTGTCGGCGCTCACCCCGAGCGCGAAGAGCAGCCGGCTGCCGAGGAGCGCGGATACGCTGCGCCGCGGCTCGCACGCGACGAAGGCGTCGCATCGGCCCGCCACCGCCGCCAACAGCTCTCCGAGCCTCTCCCGCTCGAAGTGGTGGAGGAAGAGGTTGGCCAGGATCACGTCCCAGCGGCCGATGAGCTGCTGTTGAGTCGGGGCTCGAGCCCATTCGAGTGCATCCGCGGTGAGCGGGCGCAGGGTCCAGCCGAGGTGAGCAAACGCGGTACCCGTTGCCTGCGAGACCAGCCCTTGCCGGTCGAGCAACGTCAGCTCTGCTGTGGGCCAGGACGGGGCAAGACGCGCAGCGATGCGCAAAGCCAAGCTGCCATCGCCCGCTCCGAGCTCGAGGATGCGAAGCGGCGCATGAGGCACTGACGGCATGGCACGGCGGACCGTGCGGGAGAGGATTCCGCAGCTTCCCATCACCCGATTGACGCGCTGCAGATCGCGGCGGGAGCGGATCGCCCGCGGGTCGGTCGGCGCCAGCTCATCGAGGATCTCCGGGCGGACCCGCCGGTGCGCGATCAGTCCACTTTCAGCAGCGCGCCATGACAACTGAATCCCGCGCCGAATGTTCCGAGCCACCACCATCCTCCCGCCGCGCCGCCCGCCAGAGCAGCCTGCAGCACGAAGTAGACAAACGCGCTCGAGAGATTCCCATACTCCCGCAACATCGCGGCGCTGTAGCGCAGATCCTCGGGTCCGAGTCGCAACCGATCCTCCAGCGCGCGCAGCACGTCCCGGCCACCGGCGTGCATGATCCAGGCGCTGATCTGCGAGCTATCGAGCCCATGGCGTCTCAATACCGTCTCGAGCACGTGTCCGACATGTTTTGCCGCCAGGTCGGGCACCGGACGGGTGAGCACGTTGCGCAGCATCCCCCCGCGCTGCTCGAGCATCAGCGCATCGCGTCGGGTCGGGTCGAGGAAGGACTCGCCGTCATGCCAGAGGATGCGGCGCTGGCCTGCCGCCGCATGGCGTGACAGAACCGCCGCACCGGCTCCGTCTCCGAACAGACACGCGCTCACCATGACACCCGGGTCGTCGTCGAGATACATCGCCGCGCTCGACACCTCGACGCAGATCGACAGCACGTTGCGGCACTCCTCGCTCGAGCCGAGGAGCGCCCGTCCGACATTCATGTTGGGCAGCGCCGCCGCGCAGCCCTGGCCGACGAGGTCGAACGCCTGCGCGCTCGCCCGCAACCCGAGGCGCTCGATGACGTAGCCCGACAGTCCCGGGCAAAGATAGCCGGTGCACGTGCTGACGATGACTGCATCGATCTCGGCCCGCTCGAGCCCGGCATGATCGAGGGCGGATGCGCCTGCGCGGGCGGCAAGCTGCGGGGCGGTCTCGAGGAAGCGCCGTTGCAGCGTGTCCGGATCGATGCGGAACACTTCGACGAGCGAGGTCACTGCCAGCCGCCGCGCCTCCATGCCGTTCTCCGCGAGCAGTACCGCTCGCGCGAGCGCGCGGGTGCGCTCGTGCAGGCGCTCGAACCACTCGGAGCGGCGGAAAGCCTCCCAGCAATCGAGCTTGGTGTAGCGCGACGGCGGGGTCGCGGTGGCGATACCAGTCAGGTACATGAGAGTAAGTATGCCGGTAATGACGCCGAGATTCCCCGACGTCTGAGAATTTTAGCGGTTGCGCAGCAGGTCGCGTGCCAGCGCCCCATCCCGGGGCCAAGCTCCCGCTATCGGTTGAACGTCGCCGGGCTGCGGGTCATACGCATTGACCGGAACAACGAGGTGTCGTGATAGTCGTCCGATAACGGCGCGACGTAACGAGCTCGATGCCCTCCGGGGAATATTCCTCCTGGTGATGGCCGGCACGCATTTGCCGACCGTCATCAACTCATTTGCCAACCAGCCGCTTGGATTCGTATCCGCGGCGGAGGGATTCGTCTTTCTCTCGGCGTTTCTCGTCGGGTCGATCTACACGCCTCTTCTCTCTCAACGGGGGCCGGCCTGCGTGCGCGAGCGGCTCTGGAAACGGGCGAGAACGCTCTATCGGTACCATCTGCTGCTGTTCGTGTTCACCGTGGTCGCGGCGGTCGCGCGGTGGAGCGGCTCGCGGGCGCTGCACGAGTACCTGCTCGTCCTTTTCCGCCATCCGGTCGCCGCGGTAGCGGGCAGCCCATTGTTTCTCTATCCTGTTCCGCTTGTCGATTGACGTTGCGCAGGTCATACCAGCCGCGCATCTGCTCACCGTTGCAGAGCGTGATCCGTCGCATGGGCGCGTGTGGAAAGATGAACCGCAGTGGCGGACTCGCGGGGCGCATCAATTGGCCGACGAGTGGCTTGAACTGGTGCCCGTCCGCGCCGACACCATGCAGCCAGACGACGGATGCGGTGGGCCGCGCACCTGTTTCGACCTCGACGGTCTCGAGCGGCACGGTGCTCATGGAGGTCTCCGGGTACCCACTGCCAGCGCCACCATACTCCTGTAAACTTCGCCGCGCGGTGCCCCCGTAGCTCAGTGGATAGAGCGACCGCCTCCTAAGCGGTAGGTCGTCGGTTCAACTCCGGCCGGGGGCGCCAACTTAAGACCGCGATTCACCATTAAATTACAAAGACTTATGCTTGAATCGCTCCTTCGCTCCGCTACGCCCGGATGGGTTGATTTTCACCCCTCCAAGGGCAAATTCTCGCGGCGGTAGGTCTGGGGAAAGCCACGGGGGCTCGAAAAATCGACTGAAGTTCACCAAGTCGAGCGGCGAGAAGCTCGTGCCGCCGAAGCGCCCCGACGGCGGCGCTCCCTGCTCTGAGACTTGGCTTGACACCGGGCGGCCCGACCTGGCTCGTTGTTTCGACAATGATCACCCGTTGCGCTTGATTTGCCCATGGGCGCAGGTCCAGCCTGCCTCCCCGCCCGCCGTGCACCTCCCTGGCCTAGGCAGCCTTCAGCCCTCGAATCGATCGGAAAATTCCGCTACGAGGCGCCACTTTTTATTTCTGTACTATCTGGTACACTTATAAAATGGTAAGTCAGCTTAGTGAGTGGAGCACCCGATGAACGAGTCCGCGGCATCGCTCCTTGCGCACTATCATCTGCTGTGGTCGATCTACGCCG
>JAKBCR010000177.1 GCA_021807675.1 Pseudomonadota bacterium | reverse complement strand
GGGGCAAAAAGCGCGGTTTTTTGCCCCAGGCTCCGCCACCTGCGGCGGCGGGGCACAGTCCCTGTGCCTGCGCACCGGCTCGCGGCGCGCCGGGCCGGGCAGGAGGCCCGGAACCAGCGCTTCATACCGTCACCGCGTCGTCCAACGGCTCGGACCGGCACGGTTCCATTCGCGGAAATCGTGTAGACCGTAATATTCCTGGTCTTCGCCGATGGCTCCGGCGATACCGTCGTAGTCCCAGGCGAACTGCTGCCAGTACATGCCGCGGTCGGGGAACAGGATGAAGGTGGACGGCACCTTCACCCGCCCGACCGCCTCCAGTTTGCGACCTTCCGCATCGACCGCCTCGACCTCGACCACCGACGGCCGAGGGCCGTTGCGCTCGAGCACCCGACGCACGCCCTGGGTGATCGAGGCCATCTTGCCGTCGCGCAGAAGATAGCCGCCCACGATGCGCGATTCCTTCGAGTTGTCTGTATTGGCCGCCATGAAATGCCACGCCGTCTTCCTGCTGCCCGTCGACCAGGTGTAGCCGCCCGGAGTTACCTTCTCGAGGAAGCGCGGCCCGTGCGATCCATCGCGGATCGAGAAGCTGTCGACCTCGTAACGGCGGCCTTTGAGCTCGATGATGCCGGCGATGCGGCCGGGCTGCTCGAAATGGAAGTTGTACGCGTCCCGGAATCCATGCTTGTCGATGCGCGGGATGCTGTGGACCTCCGCGATCCCCTCGAAGGTCAGATCGAGCTTGATGCCTTCCCGCTCGTAGCCGAGCCTGTAGCGCTTCAATGGCTCGAGCATGGCGATGGACATGCCCCACGGCGTCTTGAAATCGTATTTCTCGTAATCCCGGCCCGCGACGCCCTCTGGCGGCACGCGCATCGCCTGCCAATCGTAGTAGAGGCAGTCGCAGGCGTTCTCGCCGCTGTGGTCCCACATGAAGGTGCCGGCGAGCATGCAATTCATGTTCGGGCGGAAATGGTTATAGAAGGAGCCGTTAATGTTGGCTTCCGGGATGTGATACGAAAACCAGGAGCTCTCGCTCCAGTAGGGATGGTCGGTCCTGTTTGGATTGAAAAAATCCGCGATCTCCGACTTCACAGACATCTCTTCGCTCCCGTGGCAATGACGCTCGCGATAAGTATCGCCGGCTACCGGTGCTGTCAAGGCGAGCGCGATGGGGCGCCTGGAAGGCGCCACCCGCCCGCCCGCCCGCGCGGGGGCATGATTTGCAGATAAATCGACGTTACCGGCAGAGTGAATGTCCCGGGCAGGGGGTTACCCTCGTCTCGAGGCTTGCGATAGCCTTCATGCCACGGGAGGGCCACAGAGTGGGGGTGGAATGTCAGGCGCTGGCACGATCGTCATAATCACGGGCACTACGGGAAGCGGGAAAACGACCACCTGCCGCGAGTTCATCGGCTCGGCCGATGACTTGTGGCTGCACTTCGGCATCGACACATTCCTCGGAGTGATGACTCCCCGGCAGTTCGTCGACGGCGGCCCGAGGTGCAATGAAGGCGTTCACATGGAGCCTGACGACCCTGCGAATCCGCAGGGGCCGTCGCATCTTGCCCTCGGCCGGCTCGGCATGCCGCTCATTCAGGCCTATCACGAGATGCTTGCCGCCGCGTCCCGGGCAGGTCGAAACACGATCGCCGACCACATCACCTTGCTCGATCCGCCGCTGCTGCAGGACTGCGTGGCCCGCCTTGCGGGACTGCCCGTCTTGCTCGTCGCCTTGCGCCCGCCCGAGAAGCTGCTGCTCTCGCGCATCGAGGATCGCTTGCCCGAGGTCATCAAGGTTCTCGGCCCGGAACTCGGCAAGCGGAACAACGAGGGAACGAAGCGCGCCTCCCTGTCCATCGCGGGGCAGATTTTCCGCAATGGGATCTTCGATTTGGTGCTCGACAGCGGGGCGCTTTCCCCGCCCGAAGTCGCATCGGCGATCCGCGCGCGGCTCGCGCGGGGACCGGGAGACGCCTTCGAGCGGCTCGCGGCGCATTTCGCCGGCCGATCCAGCCTTTAGCAGCTCAGGTATTACTCGCCCGCTCGCCCCCGCTGGATCCCCGTATCGATCTCAACCGAGCTGCTTGCGCACCCGGGCGCTCCAATCCTTCGGCAAGGCGATTTGCTTCGCTACCGGGAATCCGAGATAGCCGTTGTGGGCGAAGGCATAGGCGTTCGTGCGCAGCGGGTCGCCGGAGACCAGCACCATGAAGTCGTCGGGAGCGAGCACGATCGGGACGAGACGGTTCGGGTCGTCCGACTCGTGGAACGCCTTGGGCAGCCGGCCGAGATTGACCTGACGCTCCAGCGAGCCGATCGGGAAATCCGCCCATTTCTCGGTGAAAGCCTCGACCCGCCACGCGGGCATGCGGGCATGCTCGTACAGATACCGCTTGACATCGTCCTTGCTCCACCCGGCACGCGCGATCGTCTCGGCGAGAATCGGGCTCATGACGAGCGCCGGACGCAGGGTGCCGATGGAGAGCCCGCCAACGGTGAAGACGACTTCCCAGCCGGTTTCCTTGGCAACGCCGTCGGCGAGATAGGGCATCATCTGTTCCGGCTTGCTGCCGGTGACCGAGGGCATCACGTCACCGCCGGTCATCCTCGTGATCGTGACGGTGTTGTCGCCTGCGGCGAACCCCATATCGACGCTGTTCGGCGGCCAGCCGATCTTCGCGAGCGCGTCTTCGTTCTCCGCCAGCACCACCCGGAAGGTGTTGCCAAAGGTGCCCTTGTCGGTCTTGTGTGGCAGGAAGCCCGCCATGTTGCGCAGCGCCAGCCGCCAGAAGCGGCCCACGGAGGTGTTCGGCAGGAACCCCTCGCGCAGCACGCCCTGCGTGTAGTTGAACCCGAGGTCCTTGATGATCGGGCCATTGAGGATGATCAGCGTGTCGGAGCCGGGCGTGTTGCCGCTGTGCTCGACCCCATACACCGGATCGGCCATGGCTTCGACGAGCGCGACCAGGATCGGCATGTACTCTGGCCGGCAGCCGGCCATCACGCCGTTGGCGGCGACCGCCCACACCGTGGCGGCGCGGCTCTCCGGCAGTAGAATCCCGAGGGATTCCTCCGGCTTGCGGTCGGTAAAGCTCAAGAACTCCTCGATCTTCTCGAGGGTCGGCGGAACGATCGGCAGGCCGTCGCTCCACTCCCGCTCGTAGAAGTGAGCGTTGACTTCCTCGAACGTGCCGCGGAACACGATGCCGCGGGCGGCGGGCTCGGGCGCGAGCTCCTGAGCCGCAGGCTCCGTGAGCAGATTGTCGATGACCTGCCGGGCGGTGACCTCGTGAACGTTGCCGCGCAGCTCCTCGAGGCTCTGCGCGCCGGGATGGCCGGGTATCATCGCAACCGGAAGATTCGGCATTCCGAGGCCGACGGCCGTCGCGGCCGCCTGGCCGAGAAAGCCCTCGCAGACGAGCGAGGAGGTGGGGAACCCAGCCCGCTCGCACGCTTCACTGGCCCGCAACACGGCGGGCGTGCAACTGCCTCAACACGCCATCGAGGAGATGGCGGCATCCACTCCGAGGTCTTTGAATCGCTGCGGCAGGGAGGCGAGCAGCTCCTTCTCGTTGACGGCGTGCGTCGAGCCGAACTCTCGCCAGCTGATGAATTTGACGCCGGGATAGCGCTCCCGCAGCTTCTCCTCGAGCGCGGTGAACACCTCATCGCCGGCAAAAAGGTAGTCCCAGAGCTGCGCGACGGTCTTCCCGCTCAGCGTGTCGAGCCGCTTGGCAAGCGGCCGCAGCGCCTGTTTGCGCTCACCGCGCGGCCAGACGACCTCGTAGAGTCCGTTGCTGCCGGATTTCTTCGCCATGCCAAGCTCCTAGGTATTCTGCAATCGCTGCCAAGTTGCCCATCGACCGGCGGTCGACCCCGAAATCATGAGGCGGTACGAAACCGGTGACCAGGCACACGGACGTGTCCCGCCGCCGCAGGTGGCGGAGCCTGAGGCAAAAACCGCGCTTTTTGCCTGAGGCGCGCCGGGCCGGGCAGGAGCCCGGATCCAGCGCTTCATATTAACGTGCGCGGCCACGATAGCTCAGCTCCGGGACGCAATCAACGCGCCAGCGCCCGAGCCGCGGCCTCTGCCGCGCCGATTCCCTCCGCCATCGCCTGGACGATGTTTCCGCCGTAGCCGGCGCGTGCCGCGCCGGCAGCGAACACTCGCGGGCAGGTCGTCGCCAGATCGGAATCGGTCTTCACGAGTCCGCTTGCGCCGAGGAGCGACGCGGGAACGAACCCGGTATTCGCAGTCACGCCGATGAACGGGAAGAGACCGGCGCACTCGACCGTCGAGCTCGTCCCGCTCTTGCGATTTCGCAGGCGGATGCCGCGGACCCCATCCTCGCCCAGGATCTCGGTCACCTCGCTGTCCCAGATGAAGCTCACGTTCTCGAGCGCGGCGAGCTTCTCGACATATTCCCGCTTCGCCTTCAGCGGGCTGCGGCAGACCATGACGACCCGCCGGCTGGTCCGGGCGAGGATGAGCGCCTCCTGGACTGCGCCGTCGCCGCCACCGACGACCGCGACATCCTGCCCGCGGAAGAATCCGCCGTCGCACGTTGCGCAGCGGGAGAGGCCCCGGCCGAGGAATTCCTCCTCGCGGGGAACGCCGAGCTTGCGCAGCGAAGCGCCGGAGGCGATGACCACCGCCTCGGGATGATGGGCGCCGCCGTGCTGATCGGTCAGGGTGAGCTTCGGGCCCGGATCGACCTTAACAATTGTCGATTCGAGCACGCGCACGCCCGCCTTGCGTGCTTCATCCAGAACATGGATGGCGAGGGCCTGCCCGGAGAGCTTTCCGGGAGCGGCGAGACCGTCGACTTCATCGATGGTCGCGACAAGGCCTCCGTAGAGCCCGGTAGACTCGAACAGCGTTACCAGCCGGCCGAGACGCGCGGCGTGACGGGCGGCGCAGAGTCCGGTGAGACCGGCGCCGATGATCGCGATTTCAGAGAGATTTTTGAGCGGCCTCATGCGTCAACGGGACCTATTCGTGGTGGAATTCATAGTTTGCATCGCGCCGGCGCCCGGCACTCTTCGGTCATTGACCCTGCGAGTGAACCGGATCGTATCGAGGTGATCGAGGAGCGGCATACTGTACTTGCGCGAGATGCCGAGCGCGGCGCCGATCTCCGTCACCAACAGTCCCGGCGGACGCTCGAGTAGCGGCGCCAGCCGCCGCCGCGCCTCCTGGATGGCATCGCGATGGAACAACATCTCCCGTCCCTTCGCCCGATCGACGGTGTGTACCAGAGCTCCCGCGCGCAGGAGTCGATCCACTGCGCGCTTGGACGCGGAGTCGGTCACGATTTCCGAGGGATTGGGCGGCGTGAGACCGGAGCGGCGCAGAGTCTCCTCGATCCGGCTCGCCAACTGAGCTTCCGCGCGAGCGCGGGCAAGGTCGGCGTCCGGTCGCGGTATGAGGAGCCGGCCACCGCGCTCGCTCACTACCCCGCGCGCCTGCAGGCGCCCGAGGGCCTCGTCGAGAACGGCGGGTCCGGTCCCGGGCAGTGTGGAAAGGAGCTTCTCGCGAGTGACACCGCTCGTATGCCGCTCGAGGAGCAAGGGAATCCGTGAGAGCAGGGGATCCAGCTCCGCCTGGGAGACGACCGCGCCAGCGGGAGTGACAGCCACCGGCAGCGTCTGCAGCAGCGCGAGAATCCGCGCCGGCGCCAATGCGCAAAGCTGCGAAAGATGCCGCAATGTCGTGCCGGCCGGACCGCACCGCTGCACTTCCGCGGCGATCAGTCGCGCGGGCGGCAGGCTGTGCAGGTCTTCCAGGCGCGCGAGAGCCCCCGCATCATTGCGCCGCAGGCGCCGCGTCGCCGATTCCAGGAGCCTGCCGCCGGCGATCGTTCGGGAGGGAGAGGGCAGGCGCAGTATCAGGTGCTCGCCCGCCGGCAGTGCGACCGGCTCGGCGCAGTGAAGCTGCGCGAAGCCCATCTGCCCGGCCTCGAGCGCATCGCGGCCCAGGAGACGCAGGCGGACATCGAGCTCGTCCGTGCCGGCCATCGCCCGCAGCCGTATCCCGTTACGAAGCGGGGCGGCATCTGAAACGGCGTGGATGGACATCGTGAGCCACTCCGTCAGAGTCAACGTGTCGGGTGCAGCCAGAGCCATTCCGCGGCGCAAATCGGCGGTCTCGATGTCCCGCAGATTCAAAGCGACACGCTGACCTGGCTTCGCAGTAGCGATGCCGACGCCGTGGACCTGAGCCGCTCTCACCCTGACCGTGCGACGCGCCGGGAAAAGCTCGAGCGCATCCGCGACGGACACTGCCGCGCCGCGCAGAGTCCCGGTCACCACTGGACCGTGTCCGGGCATGCTGAACGAGCGATCGATGGGCAGGAAGGCCAGGCCGTCCTCGGCGCGGGGGCGCTGGCGTGCCGCGAGGGTCGCGAGAGCCTGACGCAACTCGGCGATCCCTCGCGCGGTGCTCGATGAGGTCATGACGGGCGGCAGCGGATCGAGTCCGCAGCGCACGAGCAGCTGCAGAGCGTCTTTCGCTGCCCGCTCTGCCTCCTCGGGTGTGACGAGATCGGTCTTGGTTACCGCCACCGCGGCTCGGCGCAACCCGAGCAGACTCGCGATGTCCACATGCTCGACCGTCTGCGGCATGACTCCCTCGTTGGCAGCCACGACGAGCAGCACTGCGTCGAGGCCGGTCGCCCCCGCCACCATCGTGCGCACGAATCGCTCGTGACCCGGCATGTCGATGAGATCGATCACGGTGTCTGATCCCACCTTGAAATGAGCAAAGCCCAGCTCAATGGAGATCCCGCGCCGCTTCTCCTCCGCGAGCCGATCGGTATCGTGACCGGTCAGCGCGCCAACCAGCGCGGTCTTGCCGTGATCGATGTGCCCGATCACCCCCAGGACGAGACGTGTCACGTCAGTACCGTCTTCACGGCCGCCGCCAGCTCCGCAAGATCACTGTCGGGTACGGTCGAAACGTCAAGCAGCAGCCGCCCCTCTGCGATGCGGGCGATCACCGGAGGATCGCAGTTGCGCAAAAGAGCGGCCATCTCATCCATGCCGACGCGCAGCGGCAGCGCCACCGCCCGGCTCGCGAGCCGCTGCTCGGGAAGCGAGCCGCCGCCGGCGAACGCGTCCGTCCGCTCGACCGTGCCCATGCCGATGAGGGTCTGCAAGCGCTCGGCCCTCTGCTGCAGGACGGCTTCCGTCTGGGATAGCAATTGCTGCACGGGCACTCGCTGCGGCGAGTCGCGATGCAGCATCAAAGTGGCCTCGAGCGCCGCGAGGGACATCTTGTCCAGACGCACCGCTCGCAACAGGGGATGATCGCGCAGCGGGTCGACGGCAGCCTGAGTGCCGAGGATGAGACCCGCCTGAGGTCCCCCGAGCAGCTTGTCGCCGCTGCAGGTGACGAGGTCGGCGCCCGCTGCGAGCGCCTCATTCAGGCTCGGCTCGCTCGCGCCAGGCGGCCTTCGCAAGAGGCCGCTGCCGAGATCGGCCACGACGAGGAGCCCCCGCGCGTGAGCCAGACAGGCCAACTCCGCGATGTCCGTCTCTTCCGTAAACCCGACCATCCGGAAGTTGCTCTGGTGCACCTTGAGGAGTACCCGCGTTTCCGGACCGATGGCGCCGCGGTAGTCCTCGAGCCGCGTCCTGTTGGTGGCGCCGACCTCGATGAGGCGGGCGCCCCCCTGCCGGATGACATCCGGGATGCGAAAGCCGCCCCCGATCTCGACCAGCTCGCCCCTCGAGACGATGACCTCCCCACCACGAGCGAGTGCGCTCAGTGTCAGAAGGACGGCGGCGGCTCCGTTGTTGACCGCGAGAGCCGCTTGCGCGCCGGTCAGCTCGCGCAGCAGGGGCTCGAGCATCCGGGTGCGTGCCCCCCGTCGGCCGCTCGCCAGGTCCAACTCGAGATTGCAATAGCCCGAGGCAACCTCCGTCACGGCCGCGAGCGCTTCCGGGGCGAGTGGAGCTCGGCCGAGATTCGTGTGCAGCAGGATACCGGTGGCATTGATCGTGCGGCGCAGGCTGCGGCGTCCACGCTGCGCCAGTGTCTCCCCCGCACGAGCGAGGAGAGTCTGTGTATCGGGCACCCCGGATACTTCGCCCGCGCCGATTTGCGCGCGCAGCCGCGCGAGGGCATCCCGCAGCGCATCGGTGACGGCAGCACGGCCGAACGTGGCGGAAAGTGCCCTGCCGCCCGGTGTCTCGAGCAGGCGCTGCACCTGAGGCAGATTTCGAAGCGGATTGTCGAGGTCCGGCATGCGAGCCGGTCTCAATAGAGGGTGTCGCGTGTCGCGCGGATCCAGACTTCGGAGATGTTCGCGCGGGCGGGCAATGAGGTGATGAACACTACGGTGGCCGCCACGTCCTCCGGCTCCAATGCCCCGTCCTGCTGGACGTATGCGCGGATCGCCTCGCGGTGAGCCGGGTCGGTGATGCCCTCGGCGATGCCGGTTCGGGTTGCTCCCGGGGCGATCATGCAGACCCGGATGCCGTGAGGGCCGACTTCCTTGCGCAGGCCGTCGGTCATGGCGTTGAGCGCCGATTTGCTGGTGGCGTAGGAGTTGTAGAGAGGGCTCGTGGTTCGGCAGGCGAGCGATCCGATGTTGATGATGTTTCCGCTGCCCTGGGCGCGCATGGGTCGCAGTGCCGCATGACAGGTATAGAGCGTCGCGAGCAGGTTGACTTCCAGCATCCGCCGCCACTGATCGGTGTCCGCATCCTCCACGTTGGCGGCCTGCATGGTGCCGGCGGAGTTGACGAGGACATCGAGTCGGCCGAAGCGCTCCACGGTCGCTGCGATGACATCGGTCGCCACCCGCTCCTCGGCGACATCGCCCGTCAGCGCGAGCGCTTTTCCGCCCGCGGCCTCGATTCTTTCGACGGTCTCCCGGAGGCGCTCGGCCCGCCGTGCGACCAGGGCGACCGAAGCGCCCGCGGCGGCGAGCGCAAGGGCGGTGGCTTGCCCGATTCCGGAGGAAGCGCCGGTCACCAATGCTGCACGATTCGCCAGAGCACCCGTCATCCGATCTTCAGCGCGGAAACCCCGTCGGTCACGACAGGGAGGAAGCGCCGCCTCAGTGGGTGGTTAACAGGAACGGTCACGCCAAATACCCCTTGCGGATATGGATCGTACGGGATGGTACCGGCTGGAGAAGGGTGCTGGTGGCGGGAGAGGCTCAAGGGATGGGGGTCTTGTTGACGGCAACCCCGAATCGGCCGCGCTGGTACGCAAGCGGCTCGCCATCGTAGTGCTCGAACTCGGCACTTCGCTGACCAGGGCCACATGGTCGCCAGCTTCCTGCTGCAACGAAGCGCGGCGCCGTCGACGTCGCGCGCGGGGTATAGCCCGGCGAACCGGCCCAGCCCGCGCTGCGAGAAGCGGGTCGCGAGCGC
>JAKBCR010000176.1 GCA_021807675.1 Pseudomonadota bacterium | reverse complement strand
CGGCCGCTACAAGGTGTACCTCATCGACGAGGTGCACATGCTCTCGACGCACTCCTTCAACGCGCTCCTGAAGACGCTCGAGGAGCCGCCGCCGCACGTGAAGTTCCTGCTCGCCACTACTGACCCCCAGAAGCTTCCGGTCACGGTGCTGTCGCGCTGTCTGCAGTTCAACCTCAAGCGGATTCCGCTCGCGCAGATCGCGGGGCACCTGCGTGCGATTCTGGAGAAGGAAGGCATCGAGTTTGAGCCCGCGGGCCTTAAGCTCGTCGCTCAGGCCGCCGATGGCAGCATGCGCGATGGGCTCTCGCTCCTCGATCAGCTCATCGCCTTCGGCGGCGGCCGCGCCGACGAGGCTGAGGCCCGCGCCATGCTCGGCACGATTGCCCGCGATCACGTGGTACAACTGGCGGAGCGCCTGGCGGGCGGGGATGCGGTGGAGTTGCTTCGCCATGCGCAGTCGCTCGAGGAGTGGGCTCCCGATTACGCCCAGCTGCTCGATGAGCTGGCTTCGCTCCTCACGCGCATCGCCTTGAAGCAGGTGGTGACGGATTTCGACGGCGATGACCTCTACGCGCCGGAGCTGCTCGAGCGGCTGGCCGGCGCGATGCCTGCGGAGGATGTGCAGCTCTACTACCAAACGGCCATCGTCGGGCGGCGGGATCTGGCTCTTGCGCCCGACCCGCGTACGGGATTCGAGATGGCGCTGCTCAGGATGATGGCGTTTCGGCCGCAGGCGGCGGCGGGGGGCGTGCCACTCGCCGCCACTGGCGGGCGAGCCGATTCAGGAGGCGAGCGCCCGGCCAGGATGGTCACTGGCTCGAAGCCATTGTCTCCCCGCCCGGCACCGACCGCTGCCCCACCCGACGCCGGGGACTGGGCTGCCATCATTTCCGCCCTGGAGCTGCAGGGTGCCGCACGCCAGCTCGCATCGCACTGCGCGCTCGTCGGCCGCGAGGGTGCCATCGTGCGGCTGGCGCTCGATCCGCGCAGCAAGTTCATGCGAACCTCCGCCCTCGAGGAGAAGCTCGCCCAGGCTCTGACCAAGTATTTCGGCACGCCGGTGCGGCTGGAATTCACGGCCGTCGCGCTACAGGCCGAGACTCCAGCCCAGGCCGGAGAGCGCGCCTCCCAGGAGGAGGCCGAGTCCGCCCGCCGCGCGTTCGAGGCCGATCCCGGAGTTCAGGGCTTTCGCGAGCGTTTCGGCGCGACGCCGCTTCCCGAGACCATCCGACCGGTAAAGTAGAATAGGCCGGCCGAGAGTGAGCGGGCCAAGGCCGCCCTTGGCCCGCGGATGACATACCCATCCAAGCAGAGACTGCTGAAACGGCCGTAGGCCAGTTTCAGCCAGGAGAAACAATGCGCGGGAATTTCAACAATCTGATGAAGCAGGCCCAGGCCATGCAGGCCAATATGCAGAAGGTCCAGGAGGAGATCGCGGCCCTGGAAGTGGTCGGCGAGGCCGGAGGAGGCATGGTGAAGGTGACCATGAGCGGCCGGCACGAAACCCGCCGCGTGCAGATCGAGCCCGCCGTGATCGGTGAAGACCGGGAGATGCTGGAAGATCTCATCGCCGCGGCCGTGAACGATGCCGTTCACAAAGTGGAGGCGAAGGTGCAGGAGAAGATGTCGAGCATGACGGCCGGCCTGCAGCTTCCCCCTGGGATGAAACTGCCGTTTTGAAGCACTCCCCGCGCCTCGCCCAGCTCATCGAAGCCTTGCGCTCGCTCCCCGGCGTCGGGCCCAAGACCGCGCAGCGGATGGCTTTCCATCTCCTGCAGGACGGCCGCCCGGCTGCCCGGACGCTCGCGCAGGCGCTGGACGGCGCGCTGGCTGCGGTAACGCGATGCCGCCGCTGCCGCATGCTCACCGAGGAGGAGCTCTGCTCGATCTGCGCGGCCCCCCAGAGGGAGACCTCGCTCCTTTGCGCGGTCGAGTCTCCGGCGGATGTCGTCGCTATCGAGCAGTCAGGCAGCTACCGGGGCCGCTACTTCGTGCTCATGGGTCATCTGTCGCCGCTCGATGGTGTTGGCCCGGAGCAGCTCGGCATCCGTGAGCTCGAGGCACTCCTCGAGGAGGGTTCGGTGCGCGAGCTGATTCTCGCGACCAATCCGACCGTCGAGGGCGAGGCCACGGCGCATTTCCTCGCGGAGCTCGCCACTCGCCACGGACTGCGCGCCAGCCGGATCGCGCATGGTGTGCCCATCGGCGGGGAACTCGAGTATGTCGACGGCGGCACGCTGGCCCATGCGCTTACCGGACGCCAGACGGTCGCCTGACTGAGCTGACATCTCTCCCGTCCGAAAGCAAGTGAATGAGCGGCCCAGGGCCGCGAGGTCGAAAGAGTTATCGGGCTGGCCGCTGACAAAATCGCAGGAGCGATTCTGGACGGCGAATGCCGGCCCGAAGGGCTCGGCTCAGGGACGGCGCCGACCAGAGCGCCGCAGGCGACTTTCAGCCAATTTCTCAGCAAGACGCCGCAAGCGCCGGTAGCTCTCGTATCGCCTGGCATCCATCGATCCAGACTCGACGCCCGCTCGCACGGCGCATCCCGGCTCACGCATGTGCCTGCAGTCGAGAAAGCGACAACCGGGGGCGAGGCGTGCCACCTCGATGAACCCGAGATGCCGTGGATCGAGACGATCGATTGCGGGGGCGAAATCGCGCACCCCCGGGGAGTCGATGAGCTTTCCTCCGCCCGGTAGCTCGTACAGGCGCGAGACGGTCGTCGTATGACGTCCTTCCTCTTCCCGCATCAACCCTCCGATCTCGACTTCGGCATCGGGAGCCAGTCGTCGGAGGAGTGATGACTTGCCTACGCCTGACTGTCCGACCAGCGCCGCGACATGCCCGGCACATGCCGAGAGCAACGCGTCGACACCCTCGCCGGTCGTGGCCGAGACTGTCATGCACTCATAACCCACGGCTACGTAGACGTCGAGTTGCGCCCGCAGTGCCGTGTCCATGCCAAGCTCCGCCTTGTTGAGCACGGGAGTGGCCGCGATGCCGGCGGACTCGGCGGCGGCAAGGTAGCGGTCGGTCACGAAGGGATCAGGCCGCGGCACAGGCGCAATGACGACCAACAGCCGGGTGAGATTGGCGAGTACAGCCTCGGTCCCGCCGCGTGCGTTCGACCGGTAAAGCGCCGTGCGACGGGGTAGCACTTCCAGCACGTGAACCTCGCCATGGTGCGGGTCGTTGCGGCAGCGGACCTCGTCGCCGCATATCGCCCCGAGGTCCCGCCCGAAGGGGCGCGCTTGGAGCCTGCGGCCCGAGGCCTCCTGCACCAGGAGGTGCCGGCCGAAAGCGGCGATCACGCGCGCATCGAAGGTTGCTACACTCATAGTATGCCGAGCGCCGAGAATCTGATCTGGATCGACCTGGAGATGACGGGCCTCAAGCCCGATACGGACTCTATCATCGAGATCGCCACGATCGTCACCGACAAGGAGCTCACCATCCTCGCGGAGGGTCCGGTCATGGCGATCCACCACCCGGATGAGGCGCTCGCCTGCATGGACGACTGGAATCAGCGGCAGCACGGCTCCTCCGGGCTGCTCGCGCGCGTGCGGGCGAGCCGCATCAGTGTACCGGAGGCGGAGGCGCGCACACTCGAGTTCCTGGCCCCGCTGGTGGCGCCCGGCACCTCGCCGATGTGCGGCAACAGCATCTGCCAGGATCGGCGGTTCCTCGCCCGCTACATGCCGCAGCTCGAGCAGTTCTTCCATTACCGCAATCTCGATGTCAGCACCCTGAAGGAGCTGGCGCGGCGGTGGGCGCCGGATGTCGCGGCGGGCGTCGCCAAGCAGAGCTCGCACCTCGCCCTCGCCGATATCCGCGAATCGATCGAGGAGATGCGCTACTACCGGGCGCGCCTCTTCGCCCCGGCCTACTCGGGCGTCACGAACCCGTAGCCGTCACGGAGCCGCCCGCCAGAAAGAGCCAGGTCTCCACGACGGTGTCGGGATTCAAGGACATGCTCTCGATACCCTGATCGAGCAGCCAGCGCGCGAGGTCGGGGTGATCCGAGGGACCCTGGCCGCAGATGCCGATATACTTCCCGCGCTTGCGGCAGGCGGCGATGGCCATGGCGAGCAGGCGCTTGACCGCCTCGTCGCGCTCGTCGAACTGCTGCGCCACGATCGCCGAGTCCCGATCCAGTCCCAAGGTGAGTTGGGTCAGGTCGTTCGAGCCGATCGACATGCCGTCGAAATGCTCGAGGTAGTCGTCCGCGAGCAGCGCGTTCGTCGGCAGCTCGCACATCATGATCACCTTCAGGCCGCTCTCGCCGCGGCGCAGGCCGTTGGTCGCGAGCAGCTCCGTCACCTTCTTCGCCTCCTTGACACTGCGCACGAAGGGGACCATCACCTGAACGTTGGTAAGGCCCATCAGCTCCCGTACGCGCTTCAAGGCGCGGCATTCGAGCTCGAAGCAGGGGCGGAAGCTCTCGTCGACGTAGCGCGAGGCGCCCCGGAAG
Organism: Pseudomonadota bacterium; assembly: GCA_021807675.1. GTDB lineage: Bacteria > Pseudomonadota > Gammaproteobacteria > Steroidobacterales > Steroidobacteraceae > 13-2-20CM-66-19. The sequence goes on along the minus strand of JAKBCR010000176.1, from coordinate 4,924 downwards.
CCGAGCATCGGGTTCTCCTCGTGCGGCTCGTAGCGGCCACCGCCGATGAGATTGGCGTACTCGTTGGACTTGAAGTCCGAGAGGCGAACGATCACCGGCTCCGGCGCGAAGGCCGCGGCGATCTGCGAGATTCCCTCGGCGAGCTTCTCGACGTAGAAGCTGACAGGGTCGGCATAACCGGCCATTTGGGCCGCGATCTGCGCCTTGAGGTCATCGTCCAGGCGCTCGTGCTCGAGGAGCGCGCGCGGATGCACGCCGATCATGCGGTTCACGATGAACTCCAGCCGCGCGAGCCCGACTCCGCGGTTGGGGATACCTGCGAAATCGAACGCCCGGTCGGGGTTGCCCACGTTCATCATGATCTTCACCGGGATATTCGGCAGCGCGTCGAGCTCGATCTGCTTGCGCTCGTACTCGAGCAGACCCGCGTAGACATAGCCGGTATCGCCCTCGGCGCAGGAGACCGTCACCTCCTGGCCCTCGCGGATCTTCTGTGTGGCATCGCCGCAGCCGACCACGGCCGGGATCCCGAGCTCCCGCGCGATGATGGCCGCATGACAGGTGCGGCCGCCGCGGTTGGTGACGATCGCCGCCGCGCGCTTCATGACCGGCTCCCAGTCCGGATCGGTCATGTCGGCTACCAGCACATCGCCAGCTTGGACGCGCGCCATCTCGCTGACATCCCGGATGACCCGCGCGGGTCCGGATCCGATCCGCTGGCCGATGCTGCGGCCGGTGCTCAAGACCTGTGAGCGCGATCTCAGGGTGAAGCGCTGGATGGTGCGGCCGGCACGGCTCTGCACCGTCTCGGGACGCGCCTGCAGGATGAAGATCTCCCCGGTGGTCCCGTCCTTGCCCCACTCGATGTCCATGGGCTGGCGGTAGTGCTCCTCGATGATGAGCGCCTGGCGCGCGAGCGATGTCAGGTCCTCGTCGGTGAGACAGAAGCGCGCTCGCTCGCTCTCGGGTACCGGCACGGTCCGTACGCGCTCGCCCGATCCCGGCGGCGCATATATCATCTTGATCGCCTTGCCGCCGAGATTGCGCCGCAGCACCGCGTGCTTGCCGGCCCGGAGCGCGGGCTTGTAGACGTAGAACTCGTCGGGATTGACCGCTCCCTGCACCACGGTCTCGCCGAGTCCGTAGGAGGCCGTGATGAATACGACGTCCCGAAAGCCGGAGTCGGTATCGAGAGTGAACATGACACCGCTCGCGCCGAGATCGCTGCGCACCATGTGCTGGACGCCCGCCGATAGCGCCACCGAGCCGTGGTCGAAGCCCTTGTGCACACGGTAGGAGATGGCCCTGTCATTGAATAGCGACGCGAACACCTCGTGCATCGCCTCGAGGACGCAGGCCTCCCCGCGGACGTTGAGAAACGTCTCCTGCTGTCCGGCGAAGGAAGCATCGGGAAGGTCCTCCGCGGTCGCAGAGGAGCGCACCGCGACGGCGATCTCGGTCCCGCCGCTCATCCGGCGCAGCTCGTCCTTCACCGCCTGTTGCAGAGCCGCAGGAAACGGTGTCGAGAGCACCCACTGGCGGATGCGAGCGCCCGCGGCTGCGAGGCGGGTCACATCGTCCACATCGAGCGAGGCGAGCTCCGCGCGGATGCGCTCTGCGAGCCCGTCCTGCTCGAGGAATTCCCTGAAGGCATCCGCGGTGGTGGCGAAGCCCCCCGGGACGCTCACGCCGAGCCTCGAAAGCGAGCCGATCATCTCGCCGAGCGAGGCGTTCTTGCCTCCCACGCGATCCAAATCGCCCATTCCTAACCGATCGAAGGGGATGACGTATGCGTTCAAGGGAACTCCGCTTGCTCCGCGACGCGCGCGGTGGAAGACTTAGGCGCTCTGCATTTTAAACGATCGGTGAACAATGGCGCAGCCAAGCCACACGCCGTGAGCCGTCGAACCGTATTCTTTGTATCGGACCAGACGGGGGTGACCGCGGAAACGCTGGGTCACAGCCTGATGACCCAGTTCGAGGGCCTGCAGTTTCGGCCCGTGACTCTGCCATTTGTCTCGACCCTTGACAAGGCGGAGGACGCGGTCGGCAGGATCAATCGCGCCGCCGAGGAGGAGGGCCTGCGCCCGATCGTCTTCAGCACCCTCGTGCAGGATGAGCTGCGCGATGTGGTGATGCGGGCCAACGGCCTCTTCCTCGACTTCTTCGCCGCTTTCGTCGGGCCGCTCGAGCGCGAGCTGAACACCCGCTCCACGCATAGGGCCGGCCGCGCGCACGGCATGGCCGACTTGAGCGCCTATACGGCGCGCATCAACGCCACCAACTTCGCACTGTCCAATGACGACGGCACCGGCGGCGATTATGCGCATGCCGACGTCATACTCGTCGGCGTCTCCCGCTCGGGGAAGACTCCTACCTGTCTTTATCTGGCGCTGCAATACGGGGTGTTCGCGGCCAATTATCCTCTCACCGAGGAAGACCTCGAGGCCGGACAGCTGCCTGCCCGCCTCGAGCCGCATCGTCGCAAGCTCTATGCCCTCACGATCAAGCCGGAGCGCCTGCAGCAGATCCGCAACGAGCGTCGCCCGCAGAGCCGCTATTCCTCGCAGCAGCAGGTGCGCTACGAGGTACGCGCCGCCGAGGCGCTGATCAGCCGGCTGCGCATCCCCTCGCTCGACACCACGGAGTGCTCGATCGAGGAGATCGCCAGCCGTATTCTCAACACGACCGGCATCGAGCGGCGGCTGCGGCCGTGAGAGCGGGGCATCGTACGGCCTGCAAGTTCTGTGCTCAGACCGAAAGCAAGTCATGAAGCGGGCCAAAGCCGTCTCGAGCCAATCAAAAAAAACCACCCCTGCACGGCTTGCAGTGTAACCGACGTACGTTATAGTCGGGGCGATGCTCGATGACACCCTGACACGAGTCTCCTGGCGCGCGCGGCCCCGCAGCTTCGTCGCGCTCATGAGCCTGTACGAGAGCAATTTCATCCGCCTGGGCTGGCTTGCGGGGGACCTCGAATGTCTCGAAGGCCGGCACCGGTCCCGGGTCGCCGGCGATTGTGATCTCCTTCTCACTGTCACCGGCCGGTCCCCTTACACGACCACCGCGCAGCTCACCTACGTCTTGCCCGAGGCCGCCGGTGGCGTCGCATATCCGGACATGCGCCTCTGCATCTACCATGATGCGCATCTTCTCGAGGCGCAGGATTGGGCAGCCGCCGCGCAGGGCCAACCGGCGCTCAGGGCGCTGCGCACCCTCCCCGAGGCTCTCTTTCGCGAGCGTGAAGAAACCTCCGAGACCTCTCACCGCGAGTGCCGGGCGATCCGGGAAGCCTCCAGAAAGCCGGAGCGTGAACTGGATCAGCGCTGGGCGCGCAACATGATGTTAAACAAGTGGCTGGAATACTGCGCGGAGCGGGGGCATCGCTTCTCAACGGCTACCAGGCTCACCGCCGCCGAATGAGAGCCGGCGGCCCGCCGCCGTTCGTCTCATGATGGCGCTTCGACAGCTCGGCTTCCTGAGGCTCAATTTTCGCCGAGAGGAGATTCCGGACGAGGACCGGCGCGTCCTCGCGCTCTTTCGCAATCGTGCGGAGCTGAAGAAGGCGTACGGCGAGCTGCAGGAGGAGATCTACCGCGTAAAGGATCGGATCAAGCAGCAGGAAGGCGCGACGCAGCGGGTGCAGGAGATGCTGAGCGCCCTGGAGGCGCGGCTCGGTGTCACGGAGACGGCTTTCCCCGCTCTCGTCTTCTACCAGCTCCGCAGGCTCTGGCAGACCGGCCGGGAGCTCCTCCAGCACTTCGTTGCGGAGCTCGCCGGGCAGCAGGAGGAGCGGGAGCGCCGGCAACACCTCGCCGAGCACAATCGCCGGCAGTTCGCGAAGCGTCAGGCCGCGGAGCAGCGGCTGCAGGAGGCGCAGGGACTCGCGGCGCTGCAGGCGGCGCGGCTAGCCGATCTGGAAAGGCAGTGCGCGCGCTTGCAGCGGTTCTGGCACTACTTCAAGCGCCGTGCCCTCGAGCAGTCGATCGCGCGGACCCGCGCTGCCACGGCGTCCGTCGATCTCTCGGTGGTCGCGGCGCGCGACTCCGTGGAGGAGATCGCACGCGAGCCGGTGCCCGCGTTCCCCGGACTCTCGCTCGATGCACGGCGGGCCATCAACATCGCGGCCATCGCGTATGCGGAGGTCCTCTGCCTGCGGCTCGCCCGCACGCAGCTCGTCATGCAGGCGCGAGAGGCCACGCGTCATCGGGAGGCGACGGACGAATACGGCTCGCGCGCCGAGTGCGAGGCACTCATGAGGCAGATCGAGCAGGCGGACGGCCTTCTGCGGGCACGCTCCAACCTGACTCAGGAAGTCAAGCAAAGGTCCGACCGGCTGAAGCAGATCGTGCGATATCGCGCCGCCGCGGACGCGGCCCCGACTGCGGAGTCGCTGGCCTTCTCCGAAGGTGATGCGCTCGGCAGTGGAGCGGGCGGCCTCGCAGCCGCCCGCATGCCGAATGTCCTGGCCGAGGATACTTGGGATCTCTACAGCGTCCTATTTCGATGAGCGCTCTTACGATCCACTCTGTCCCGTGCTCGCGGTCTTCTCGAGCGGCAGCCCGGAGTGATCGAGCGCGATCATGTCGGCGGTGATGTCGGCCGCCTGATCCAGGATCACATCCGGGATCTTGTCGTCGTACTTCTTCTTGCCGATCTGATCGACCTTCTTGAGCGGCGGCAGGCCGAGCGCGGCGCGGCGCTTGTTGTCGATCGAGAGCAGGACCTGGTCCTCCTCGTTACGCTCCTCGCGCCGCTTGGCAAGGCTCAGGGGAACCGTGTGCTGCGCCCGCATGGCATCGATCGCCTTGATGTCGGCGACCAGCCATTGATAGTTCGGATCACGACTCGCGCGCGCCGTCTCGTCGCCCTCGAGCTGCGCGATCGACGGTACCGCCGAAATCCCGGTGCTGGTCTTGAAAGG
>JAKBCR010000175.1 GCA_021807675.1 Pseudomonadota bacterium | reverse complement strand
CCTCCGTGCCGACCGTCAGCAGTCCCCGCTCCAGCGCGCGCCCCACGATCCCGTAGCGCAGCGCTCCGGTGATCATCTCCGGAAAGAGCGTGACGACCTCGATCTTCATGGCCGACCTACTCGAGCGCCGCCGGCCAATCCACCAGGATTCGGCCGGCCGCCAGATCCACGCGGCGCACGTGCGCCGGATCCGCCAATACCCAGTGCTCCCGACGAGACGCCTCACGCGTCCCTGCGGCGGCATCTGCGCGATCCTTCACCACCATCACGGCACCTGCCGGCGCGTCGATGAAATACGCGACCCGACCCAGTGCGACACCCTCCAGGTTCTCAACCTCGAGCCCGATCAGGTCCGCGCGGTAGTACTCGCGATCACCCGTGGGTGGCAAAGCCGCCCGCTCGACCTCGACCCAGGCGCCGGTCAGCAGCGCTGCGGCATCGCGGCTCTCGACACCTTCCAGACGCGCAACCAACCGCTCACCATGCCGGTGTCCCTCGAGCAGGCGATGGCGCTTGCGCTCACCTCCATCCGGGCGCAGCGCCCACTCGCGATACTCAAGCAGGGCCTGCGGCGGCTCCGTGAAGGAGGACACGTGCAGCCAGCCTGCGAGGCCGAAGGGAGCTCCGATCCGGCCGAGCTCCACCCAGCGCTCCGATGGCACCCCGTCGGCCGACCCGCCTCCCGATGCACCGCCACCCGTGAGGGCGGGTCTCAGGGGGTCGCCCTTCAGAAGTCCGCCCTCAGGCGGCGGCCTGTTTCCGATACGACGCCACGAGCGAGCGCACGCGCTCGGAAGGCTGCGCACCCTTACCTACCCAGTAGTCGATGCGCGGCAGATCGAGCCTCAGCTTCGTCTCGCCGCGGTGCGCGATGGGATTGAAGAATCCCACGTGCTCGAGGCTCGGTCCGCCCTGGCGCTTGCGACTGTCGGTCACGACGATGTGATAGAAGGGCTGATTTCTCGCCCCGCGCCTCGTCAGGCGAATGGTCACCATGTTTCGTTTCGCTCTCGATGGTTGCAGGAGCAGTCCCGCCGCCAGCGCTGCGCGCCGGCCCTGCGTAGCCACCCCAAAAAAGAGCGCGGATTCTACGCGGTTCCAGGCTGTCTTTCAAAGTCGGAGCAGAAAGGCCGTGCCAGTGGCCTTCCCCGGCGGCAGGGCACCCGGCCCGGGCCGATCCCGGTCGGGCGTTCGGGCGGCGGGGCAGGTGCATGTGCCGGGCCTACGGGTTCATGCTGCCGGGCGGTATCCCGCCCTTCAGCGCCCCCAGGAGCCGGCGCATCTTCCCGCCTTTCATGCTCTTCATCATCCGCTGCATCTCCAGGAACTGCTTCATCAGCCGGTTGACGTCCTGAACCTGCACCCCCGCGCCCCGGGCAATCCGGCGCCGCCGGGAGCCGTCGATGACGCCGGGCGCGCGCCGCTCGCGTGGTGTCATGGAATTGATGATGGCAATCTGGCGGCGGACCTCACGGTCGCCCTGATCGGCGGACATGCCGCCCTTCGCCGTTGCGGCGACTGGCAGCTTTTCCATGAGAGCACCGAGGCCGCCCAGCTTCTGCACCTGCTCGAGCTGGCTCTTGAGGTCCGTGAGATCGAATCCCTTGCCCTTGACCACCTTGCGGGCCAGCCGCTCCGCCTCCTTCTGATCCACCTGGCGGTGGACCTGCTCGACCAGGCTCACGACATCGCCCATGCCGAGGATGCGGGATGCCATGCGGTCCGGATCGAAGGGCTCCAGAGCCTCGGTCTTCTCGCCGATGCCGAGGAAGACAATGGGCTTACCCGTCACGTGGCGCACGGAAAGCGCCGCGCCGCCACGCGCATCGCCGTCGGCCTTGGTCAGAATGATCCCGGTCAGGTCGAGGGCAGAGCCGAAAGCGCGTGCCGCATTGACGGCGTCCTGGCCCGCCATCGCATCGACGATGAAGAGCCTCTCCGCCGGGTGTGCCGCCTGATCGATCTGGCGGACCTCATCCATCAATGCCTCATCGACGTGCAGTCGTCCGGCCGTATCGACGATCAATACGTCGAATACCCCGCTCTTGGCCTGCTCCAGGGCCGCACGAGCGATATCGACCGGTGAGGACCGCACATCGGCGGCACAGTACTGCGCACTCACCTGCTCGGCCAGGCGCTCGAGCTGCAGCATTGCCGCGGGTCGACGTACGTCGGTGCTCACCATGAGCACCCGCTTGCGCTGCTCCTCGATCAGCCAGCGGGCGAGCTTCGCAGCGGTGGTCGTCTTGCCCGCGCCTTGAAGCCCGGCGAGCAGCACCACGATGGGGGGCTGAGCTCGCAGGTTGAACCCGGCGCGATGACCGCCCATGAGCTCGACCAGCTCCCGGTGCAGAATGCCGATGAATGCCTGCCCGGGCGTCAAGCTCTGAGCCACTTCCGCCCCGAGCGCCTTCGACTTCACCGAGTCGATGAAGCTCTTGATGACGGGCAGGGCGACGTCCGCCTCGAGAAGCGCGACTCGCACCTCCCGCAACGCGTCGCCGATATTCTCCTCGGTGATACGCCCCCGGCCCCGCAACGAGTCGAGGGTGCGCGAGAGACGTGCACTCAGGGTGTCGAACATGGGTGAAGTATATTGGAAGTAGCGGGGCCCCCGAGACCCGCTTTCACGAGCGCAGATCGCCCAAATAAGGACCCAGAATTGAACGACTCACCCTCGTCTCCCGTGCTGCTCATCGTCCTGCTCGCGCTGCTTGCGATCATCGCGTTCTCCTCCGGTACGGAGGTCGCGATGCTGTCGGTCAACCGCTATCGGATCCGCCACCGGGCCAAGGCGGGCCAGAGCACCGCGAAGCTGCTTGAGCGGCTGCTGCAGAAACCGGAGGATTGGCTCGGCGCCAACCTCGTGATCCTCGCAGCCGCCAGTGTCTTCGCGTCGGCGACCGCGACGCTCCTGGCCCAGCGCACGAGCTATCGCCATGCGGTGCCGATCACCGGGTTCCTCCTCACGCTGGCGGTCATCGTCTTCTGTGAGCTGTCCCCCAAGATCTATGCTGCCACCTATCCGGAATCGGTAGCGCTCAATACGGCCTGGATCTATCGCGCGCTCGTGCTCCTCGCCCGCCCCTTCCTGTGGGTAACCAACAAGATGGCCTATGGACTGCTGCGGGTCGTCGGGGTGGTGAGGACCGAGCCGGCGAGCCAGAGCCTGAGCACCGAGGAGCTGCGCACCGTCGTGGCCGAGGCGGGGCCCATGATCCCCGCGAGGCATCGCCAGATGCTCCTCTCCATCCTCGATCTGGGCCAGGTCACCGTGAACGACATCATGATTCCGCGGCAGGAGATCGCCGGCATCGATGTCGAGGAGCCATGGGACGACATCCTCGAGCAGCTACGCCAGACGCCTCATACGCGCTTGCCCGTGTACCGTGGCGCCCTGGACAACCTGCTCGGCATCCTCCACATGAAGCGCGTCGCGCATGAGCTCGCCCGCGGCACACTGACGCGCGAGCGCCTGGTCGAGATCGCGAGCGGCCGGGAGCCCTACTTCGTGCCCGAGGGCACGGCCCTCAACATGCAGCTCGCTTACTTCCAGCGCAACCGGCGGCGGCTGGCATTCGTCGTCAACGAGTACGGCGACATCGAGGGGCTGGTGACCCTCGAAGACATACTCGAGGAGATCGTCGGCGAGTTCACCACCGACCCCGCGACGGTCACGCACAAGGACATCCACCCGCAGGGGCCTGGCGTTTACATCATCAACGCCAGCGCAACGCTCCGCGCATTGAATCGGGCGCTGCAATGGCAGTTGCCGACCGACGGCCCCAAGACATTGAACGGCCTGCTGCTCGAGCAGCTCGAGACCATCCCCGCACCCGGGACGACGGTGAAGGTGGGACCGTACCAGTTCGAGGTTCTGCAGATCGCCGACAACGCCATCAGGACCGTGCGGGCGCGGGCGCCGGCCGAGGAGTCGGGCTCGGCTCGGGCAGGCGGCTGAGCGCCGCCTCCAGCGCTTCGCTCACGCGGCCGACGGCGATCACCTCGAAGCCCTCCAGGGGCTTGCGCGGCGCGTTCTCACGCGGCACCACAGCAACCTGGAAGCCTTGCTTCTGCGCTTCCCGCAGGCGCTCCTCGCCATAGGCCACCGGACGGACCTCGCCGGTAAGACCGATCTCGCCGAAGGCGACGAGGGAACCGGGGACCGCCCGGTCGGCGAGACTGGATGCGAGCGCTATCACCACGGGCAGGTCCCATGCGGTCTCGTCGATCTCAACCCCCCCGACGGCGTTGACGAAGACATCATGCTCCTGCAGCGACAGCGCCGCATGGCGGCTCAACACCGCGAGCAGCATGGCCAGGCGGTTGGCATCGAGACCCTGCGCGATGCGCCGCGGCGCCCCGAAGCGCATCCGATCGACCAGGGCCTGCAGCTCGATGAGAAGCGGCCTCCCACCGTCCCTCATCACGGTCACGATACTGCCGGCGGCGGGCTCCGGGGCACGCGCGAGGAAGATAGCGGAAGGGTTGCGCACCTCCTTGAGCCCTCCCTCGGTCATGGCGAAGAACCCGAGCTCATTGACCGCGCCGAAGCGGTTCTTGGTAGCCCGTACGATCCGAAAGCGGCTGCCGGCCTCGCTCTCGAAGTACAGGACCGTGTCGACCAGATGCTCGAGCACCCGGGGACCTGCGATGGCGCCTTCCTTCGTGACATGGCCGATCAGGATGACGGCCGTCGCAGTGGTCTTGGCGAAGCGAACGAGCTCCGCCGCGCATTCCCGCAGCTGCGAGACGGCGCCGGCGCTTGCGGCCACGGCGGCCAATTGCACCGTCTGAATCGAGTCTACGACGAGCAGTCCCGCCCGCCTGCCCGCGGCCTGCTCGAGGATGGACTGCAGGTCGGTCTCGGCCAGCACCTCGAGAGCGCTCGCGGCAATACCGAGCCGCCGGGCCCGCAGCGCGACCTGAGAGACCGACTCCTCACCGCTCGCATAGACGACACCGCGGGCCGCCGCCACATGCGCGGCTACCTGCAGCAGCAGGGTGGACTTGCCGATGCCGGGATCGCCCCCGAGAAGGGTCACCGAGCCCGGAACGATGCCGCCTCCGAGCACCCGGTCGAGCTCGCCTTGGCCGCTCGGCAAGCGCTCAAGATCGAGCGCCTCACCCGTCGCCAAGGGAACGGGCGCTGCGCCGGTGGAGCCGGCTCCGGGAAAGCCCCGCCCCGACCCGCTCCCCGGGGACACCGCACGGCGCGCCGCCCGCTGTTCCAGCGAGTTCCACTCCCCGCAGGCCGGGCATTGCCCCTGCCATTTCAGGGTCTCGCCCCCGCAGGCGCTGCAAATGAAAACGGTGATCGGACGAGGCATGGATGCGCTTCACGAACCAGTCGGGCCCGGTTGAGCTAGGATGCGCGCCTGGAAGGCCGGATGGCCGGTTTGTGACCAGACGCTCGGACTCAACCGCCGGCAATGCTAGCTTATGCCCGCTCCAGTCGGGGACGGGATGGTGATGCGCCTCACAATTACTAAAGAGCCGAAAGCGGCCGCATGAGCTTAAAAGGCAAGCTGCGCATCGTCGGGCTGACCGATACCGGCAAGGTTCGCGAGCACAATGAAGACACCATTGCCGTGGACCCGGATATCGGCCTGCTCGTCCTCGCCGACGGGATGGGCGGCTACAACGCTGGGGAGGTGGCGAGCGGCATCGCCGTCAAGACCATCGTGAGCCTGGTGCGCGAGCAGGTGGAGCGGGAGGACATGAGTCAGCACGATCGCGGCTCGAATCTGTCCCGACCGAGCATTATCCTGCGCGACGCCATCCACCGCGCCAACAAGATCATCTACCAGACCGCCCGCAGCCAGCCCCAGTGCGAGGGCATGGGCACGACGGTCGTGGCGGCGCTCTTCTTCGACAACCGGGTGACCATCGCTCACGTGGGCGACTCCCGCATGTACCGGCAGCGCAACGACAAGTTCGAGCAGGTGACGATGGATCACTCCCTCCTGCAGGAGCTGGTCGACCGGGGGTTCTACTCGGCCGAGGAAGCCCAGCGGGCGGCGAACAAGAACTACGTGACGCGCGCTCTCGGGGTGGAGCCGAGCGTGGAGGTAGAGATCCAGGAGACCCCGGTCCAGAAGGGCGAAGTCTACATGCTTTGCTCGGACGGGCTCTCGGACATGGTCGAGGACGAAGATATCCATTTAACGATAAGCACCTTTGGTGCTAATCTTGACAATGTTGCGAAGCAACTGATTCAGCTTGCAAACGATAACGGGGGCCGCGACAACATTTCCGTGCTGATGGCGCACGTGATCGACGCATTCCCGGCCCGCACGCGCATCTTCGACAAGATTCTGGGCTGGTTCGGCTGACACCGCGAGGCGAATGACATGGCAAGGTTGGTCTTGAGCCTGGATGGCCAGGTGATGGCGGAATACAACATGAACAAGGAGCGCTACACCGTCGGCCGGCTGCCCGACAACGACATCCGCATCGACAACGCGGCGGTGAGCGGGCACCACTCGCTCATCATCAACATCCTCAACGACTCGTTCCTCGAGGACTTGAACAGCACCAACGGCACCTACGTCAACGGCAAGCTGATCAAGAAACACGCCCTGCAGCACGGCGACGTCATCACCGTCGGCCATCATCAGCTGCGCTTCGTCGAGGACGACGAGCAGCAGGACGAGTTCGAGAAGACCATGGTCATCCAGCCCTCGGCCCGGCCGGTCGAGAAGCTGCGCACCGCCGTCGGTGAGTCGCAGGCGATCGACGGCGAGGCGACTCCGACAGCCGCGGCCGCCACCGCAGCCGCCTCGCAGACCGGGAAGAGCCGGATGGCGATCGACGGGGCGGCGGCGCTGAAGAAAGCGAAGCTGCAAGTCCTATCGGGCGCGTTCGCGGGCAGGGAGCTTGAGATCACGAAGGCGCTCACGACACTCGGCAGGCCGGGCGTGCAGGTGGCCGCCATCACTCGTCGCGGCGAGGGCTACTACATCGTGCACGTCGACGGCGGCAAGACAGACGATTTCCCGCTCCTCAATGGCTCCCCGATCGGGGCCCAGGCGGCGAAGCTGAGCGACAACGACGTCATTCAGCTCGCGGGCGTGAAGATGGGATTTTTTGTTGGTTGATCGGCTAAAAGTCGCCTGGCGGCGCTTTTAGCGGCCAGCCCCTTGACTCGATCCGCCTCGCGGGCAAAGGGCGGCCTTCGCCGGCCTATTCACTTGCTTTCGGACGGCGTACGGATTTGGGTCAGCGCAGCTCAAGGGGAACACGCTGGCTCACGCCGCAGAGCAGCTCGTAGGGGATCGTGCCCGCGTGACGGGCAACCTCCTCCACCGGCAGGCCTCTTCCCCATAGCACGACCGGGGTGCCGACCCGTACGCCCGGCAGCTTCGTGACATCGACCGCGATCATGTCCATCGACACCCGACCACAGAGCGGGGCGCGCCGGCCATCGATCAGGACGGGAGTGCCGTTCGCGAGTCCGCGGGCGAGCCCGTCACCATAGCCTGCCGCAATGATGGCGACATTCGAGTCGCGCTGCGCCTGCCAAGTGCCGCCGTAACCCACCGTCTCGCCGCGCGGAACCCGCCGCACGGCAACGACCGATGTCTCGAGACTCATCACCGGCTGCAACCCCAGCTCCGCGCCGGTGCGATCCGCGAATGGCGAGGCGCCGTAGAGCGCGAGGCCGGGCCTGACCCAGTCGCACCCGAGATGCAGCTCGCTGAAGATGCCCGCGGAATTGGCGATGCTGATGGCGCAGTCGAGTCCGCGGGTCGCCTCCTTGAAGCGCGCGACCTGCTCGGCCGTCATGGGATTGTCGGGCTCATCCGCGCGGGCGAGGTGCGTCAGCAGGCGAATCTCGAGCGGCGGGGGCTCAAGGTTACGCAGCCGCTCGAGGGCCGCCGGGAATTCGCTCGGGCGGAACCCGAGCCGGTTCATGCCGGTGTCGATCTTGACCCAGAGCACGAAGCGATGAGGACCGGGGTCTTCCTCCAGGATCTCGATCTGCAGCGCATCGTGCACGACGAGATCGAAGCCGTATCGCGCCACCTCGAGCAACTGCTCGGCCGCGAACACGCCCTCGAGGAGCACGATCGGCTGACTGACCCCCTGCGCGCGCAGCGCCAGGCCCTCCTCGAGCCGTGCCACCGCGAACGCATCGACCTCTGCCAACGCGAGCGCCGTCGGCACGAGGCCGTGCCCGTACGCGTTGGCCTTCACGACCGCCATGATCCGGGCACCCCGGGCGCGCTCGCGGATCGTCCGGATATTGTGCCGCAGCGCCCCGGCGTCGATCACCGCCCGGATGAGGCGGCTCACCTGAGCACGCCCTCCGCGTAGGCGTCCGGCGCGTAGTTGGCGAAGCGGGTGTACTGCCCCTGGAAGGTCAGGAGGAAGGTGCCGATCTCGCCGTTCCTGTGCTTGACGAGCTCGATCTCCGCGATTCCCTTCTTCGTCGTGTTCTTGTCGTAGACTTCCTCGCGGTAGATCAACAGGATCATGTCCGCATCCTGCTCGATCGCGCCGCTTTCGCGCAGGTCCGACATGACCGGCTTCTTGTGCTCGCGCTGCTCGACCGCGCGGTTGAGCTGCGAGAGGGCAATGACCGGAACCGCGAGCTCTTTGGCGAGCACTTTGAGTCCGCGGGAGATCTCGCCGATCTCCGTCGCGCGATTCTCCTTCGTGCCCGGTACCGTCATGAGCTGCAAGTAGTCGACGAGCACCAGATCGAGGCCGTGCTCGCGCTTCACGCGGCGGGCGCGGGCCCGCAGCTCGGTCGGGGTCAGCGCCGGGGTCTCGTCGACGAAGATCTTCGCCTCCGACAGTTGACTCGTGGCGCTCGTGATACGCACCCAGTCGTCATCGGATATCCGGCCGCTGCGGAGGCTCCCGAGCGGCACTCCGCCGAGTGACGAGAGCATGCGCGTGATCACCTGCTCCGAGGGCATTTCCATGCTGAAGATCGCGACCGACGCCTTCGTTCCCTGATGCACGGCCGCGTACTCGGCCATGTTGACCGCGAGTGTCGTCTTGCCCATGGAGGGACGGCCGGCGACGATCACCAGATCGCCGGGCCGCAAGCCTCCCGTGATCTTGTCGAAGTCCGTGAACCCGGTCGGCAGGCCGCGCAGCTTGTCGGGGTTGGCGTGCCACTCATCGATCTGATCGATGATCTGAGGCAGGAGGCTGCGCACCGCCACCACGCCCTGCCGCCCGCGGAAGCCCTGCTCCGCGATCTCGAATACTTTCTGCTCGGCGCGGTCGACCAGCTCGCGGGCAGTCTCACCGTCGTTGTTGAAGACAGCCGAGGCGATGTCCGTGCCCGCCCGGATGAGCTGCCGCAGCAGTGAGCGCTCCCTGACGATATCCGCATACGCGCGCACATTCGCCGCGGTCGGCGTGTCGCGCGCCAGGGAGCTCA
>JAKBCR010000016.1 GCA_021807675.1 Pseudomonadota bacterium | reverse complement strand
GTGGAGCAGCTCATCCCGGAGCGGTTTCGAGCCCGACACGCCGGCCATCGCGCGGGATTTGCCAACAATCCGCGCGTGCGGCCGATGGGCGCGGGACTTAAGCTGCATGCCCTCCACAAGAACGGTACGGAGTTCCCGGTCGAGATCAGCCTGAGCGCCATCGTGGATGCCTCCGGCACGCTCTTCGCCGCCGCGATCCGGGACGTGACCGACCGTCAGCGAATCGAGGCCGAGCTCGTCATCACGCGCGAGGCGGCCGAACGTGCCAACCAGGCGAAGAGCCGCTTTCTCGCGACGGCGAGCCACGACCTGCGCCAGCCTTTGCAGGCGCTGTCGCTCCTCAACGGCACGCTGCGACGACTGCCGTTGGGTCCGGAGGCATCGGAGGCGCTTGCACAGCAGGAGCTCGCGATCACCGGAATGTCGCGCCTGGTGAACGCCCTGCTCGACATCAGCATACTCGAGTCCGGCGCCATCCACCCCGAGGTCACCGACTTCACCGTCCGCTCACTCTTCGAGCAGCTGCGGCGTGAATTCGTGGCCCCGGCTCTCGACCAGGGGCTCGAGCACGATGAGCGCCTGCGGATCGCCAGCAAGCCCCTCGAGGCCGGGCAACTGCTCACGCTGATGAGCGAGCTGCTGACGCCGGTGTAGAGCCAGACTGTTCCGGTGTTCGCGTTTCACCGCGACTGTCGTCTGTTATGACGTTACCCGCCCTCGATCGGCTCTTCGAAAAGACCTCGCAGGACCTTCAGCTGAAACAACGAATTCCGCTCTTCCTCTGAAAGGAGCGACTCGACGTAGCGGATGGTGCTCCGGTAGCGCGGGATGACATTGTACTTCAACGCATTGACCCGCTTCTGGGTCTTGCGTTGCTCGGCCAGCAGGCGCCAGAGCGCCGTCTCGGCTTCCCCGAGCTGCGCGAGCAGTACGGCTATGGTGGCCATGCGTGCACGCGCCTCGTCGAAGCTCGAGTCCGTCCACATCAGACCGACCGGTTGCAGCGGCGCGCTCTGCACGCTGACGGTCGGATATTCGACGCCGATGCTGTTGCGCGGCAGGATGTGCACGGACAGCGCCGGCCGCAGCCCGAGGACCGCCTGGCGCAGCTGCATGCCGCCCATGCGCATGTGGGCGATCGTCAGCCAATGGTAAGCATCCCGGAAAGCCTGACCGGTCGAGCGACGCAGCTCGCGGTACTGGGTCAACCGCTGGCGCACGAGGCGGGTGAGCAGCTCGCGCTTGCGTTCGAGGAGATCGTGACCGTGCACCAGCGTCACGAGCTCGCGACGCAGGGCGAGCAGAGTGCTTTTCGTGGGGCGGACCTTGAGACGGCTCGTCACGGGAACTTCGGCGCATCGCCGCGCCAGCGATGATATTTGGCCAGATCCGCCGGATCCACGCGGGTGAGCGCCTGCGGCGGCAGCAGCGAAAGCAGATCCCAGGCGAGGTTCAATGTCTCGATGATGCCCCGGTCTTCGTCCTCGCCCTGCTGCACGAAGCGCCGCTCAAACGCCTCGGCGAAGGTGAGAAAGTCCTGGTCGCTCTCGGACAGCTCGTCCGAGCCGATGATCGAGGCGAGGTTACGCGCTTCCAGGGCGCGCGCATAACATGCGTACAGTTGACTCGCGACGCGGCCATGATCCTCGCGCGTGTGCTCCTTGCCGATCCCATCTTTCATCAGGCGCGACAGCGAAGGCGGGACGTCGACCGGTGGATAGATGCCCCGGCTGTTGAGCTCGCGGCTGAGCACCAGCTGCCCCTCCGTGATGTATCCGGTCAGATCGGGAATGGGATGAGTGATGTCGTCCGACGGCATCGACACCACGGGCATCATGGTGATCGAGCCGTGGCGCTCGCGGATGCGCCCTGCGCGCTCGTAGAGCTCCGCCAGGTCGGAATACAGGTAGCCCGGGTATCCCTTGCGCGCGGGCACATCGCCCTTGGCGGTCGCGACTTCGCGCAGGGCCTCGGCGTAGTGCGTCATGTCGGTCATGACGACCAGGACGTGCAGATCCCGCTCGAACGC
The DNA here is from genome assembly GCA_021807675.1 of Pseudomonadota bacterium. Taxonomy (GTDB): domain Bacteria; phylum Pseudomonadota; class Gammaproteobacteria; order Steroidobacterales; family Steroidobacteraceae; genus 13-2-20CM-66-19. Next base: position 35,935 of record JAKBCR010000016.1, on the reverse strand, counting down.
GAGATATTCCGCAGCAGTGAGCGCCGCACGTGGCAGGATCAGCCGCTCGATGGTCGGCTCGTCCGCGAGGTTGAGAAACATGACGACGTTGCGCAGCACGCCGCTGTCGGCGAACGAATTGCGGAAGAACTCCGCGTCGCTAAACGATACGCCCATGGCCGCAAACACCACGGCAAACTGCGATTCCTCGCTCGTGAGGCGCGCCTGGCGCACGATCTGGGCGGCGAGGCGGTTGTGCGGCAGGCCCGAGCCTGAAAAGATCGGCAGCTTCTGCCCGCGCACGAGCGAGTCGAGGCCGTCGATGGTGGAGATGCCCGTTTGAATGAACTCGCGCGGGTAGGCGCGTGCGGCGGGATTCACCGGCGCGCCGTTGACGTTGCGCGTGAGCCCGGAAAGCAGTCGCGGGCGTCCGTCACGCGGCTGTCCCACGCCGTTGAAGACTCGCCCGAGGATCTCCGGAGCCACTTCGATCTCAAATGGCTGATCGAGAAAGCGTACCCAGGTGCGCTCGAGGTCAAGACCGTCGGTGCCCTCGAGCACCTGGATGAGCACGACTTCATCGGAGGTACGGATCACCTGGCCGTTGCGCCGCCGTCCGCCGTGGTCGCGCACGACCACCCGGTCGCCGAGGGCCACACCGGGCACACCCCGCATGTACAGCAGCCCGCCGCGCGCGGCCGATGCCAGGCGATATTGCTTGTCGCTCATTGCCGCGCCTTGCCCTGCGCCGCGTACTCCGTCGCCAGGCGGCTGAACTCGGCATCGACCTTGGCCGCGAACTCGCGCATGCCTTCCATCTGGTCATTGGCATAGCTGCCCTTCAGCCGACGCGCGCTGGCGAGCAACGGCAGGCGCAACAGCTCCTGCACCGAGACACCCAGGTCCAGTACCCCGAGGCCCTGCCGATAGATGGCAAGCATTTGCTCGAGCAAGACGAACTGCTTCCTGGGCGAGCAGTAGCTGTCCAGCGGATCGAGGGCGCTCTGTTGCAGCACCCCTTCCTTCAGCAGCGCCGCGCCCTCGAGCGTCCACCGCTGCTGCGGTGAGAGCGCCTCCGGACCCACCAGATTCGCGATGCGCGCAAGCTCGTCGGCCTGAGAAAGAAGGCCGAGCGCGATGTCACGTAGCTCCTGCCATCGGGGGTCGACGTGCTTCGCCCACCAGGCGCTGCAGCTCGCGACGTAGCCGGAGAAGCTCTCCACCCAGTCCACGGCGGGATAATGGCGGGCGTCGGCCAGCTCCTTCGATAGGCCCCAGAAGGTCTCCACGATCTCCTTCGTGTGGCTCGTGACCGGCTCGGAGAAATCCCCGCCCGGCGGCGAAACCGCACCGATCATCGTGATCGAACCGCTCGCGCCGCTGAGCGTCGTGACCCGTCCGGCGCGCTCGTAGAAAGCGGCGAGCCGCGAGGCGAGATACGCGGGATACCCCTCCTCGACGGGCATCTGGCCCTGGCGACCAGCGACCTCACGCAGCGCTTCAGCCCAGCGGCTCGTCGAGTCCGCGACCATCACCACGTCATAGCCCTGGTCGCGGTAATACTCCGCGAGCGTTGCGCCCACGTAAATCGACGCCTCGCGCGCCACCACCGGCATGTTGGACGTGTTGGCGACCAGCAGCGTACGCTCCATGAGGGAGCGCCCCGTATTGGGGTCGGTGAGCGAGGGAAAGCTCTCGAGAATGTCGACCATCTCGTTACCGCGCTCGCCGCAGCCGACATAGATCACGATGTCGGTATCCGCCCAGCGCGCGATCTGCTGCTGCACCATGGTCTTGCCAGCACCGAACGGCCCCGGCACGGCGGCGCGTCCGCCCTTGACCAGCGGGAAGAAGGTATCGAGCACGCGCTGTCCGGTGATGAGCGGCGCCACGGCGTTGTCGCGCTGCCGGTAGGGACGGGGGCTGCGCACGGGCCAGCGATGGAAGAGTCGCAGCTGCGATATGGCTCCATTGTCGGTCCGGACGCGCGCAATCACGGCATCCACGGTGACATCACTCGCGCCAGCGATTTCCGTCAGCTCGCCGCGCACGTCAGGCGGCACCAGGATTCGATGCAAGATACTTTCCGTCTCCTGCACCGTCCCAAGCACCTCCCCTTCCGCGACTCGCCCTCCGGTCTTGAGCTGCGGCCGCGGCTCGAAACGCCACACGCGGCGGCGATCGAGCGGCGAGAGATGGCCGCCGCGGGGTATGTAGTCGCCGTATTCCTTGGCCTGCTCCAGCAGCGGCCGTTGCACGCCGTCGAAGATACCGCCGAGCAGGCCCGGCCCCAGCTCCACCGACAGCGGATGACCCAGCGCCTCGGCGGGCTCGCCCGGCCGCAGCGACTCGGTGGGCTCGTAGACCTGGATCAGCGCACTCGCCCCCTGACGCGCAATGACCTCGCCCGTCAGCTCGAGCTTGCCAATCCTGACTTGCTCACCGGTCGCCACGCCCGCGAGCTCCGCCGTCACCAGCGGCCCATTGACCTCCACGACTCTACCCACCGCGGGCGTCCTCAGCGGGAACCGGAGTCATACTGAGCGGGGATGAGCGCCCGCGATACAGCACGCTGAAGGGCCTCGTCCAGCCTCTCCATGCGCCCCTCGAAGGTGTTATCGATCCGGATCTTGTCATCTGCGCTGGCGACCAGAATACCTCCCGAGCTGTCGAGTGGCTCTGCGGACAGCTGCACGGCCTTGCCCGCGAAGCTCTCGCGGGAAAGCCGCGGCCACTCGCGGCTGAGGAGCTGCAGATCGCGACGGCTGGCCCGAACGATCAGTTCCCCGCGCTCGATCGCCTGCGCGCCTTCGCGCAACCACTGCTCGAGCAGCGGCAGATAGCGCGACTCGTCCTGCGCGAGCTCGGCCAACCGTGCAGGCAGTGCATCGAGCACGGCCTGGATGAGACTCCAGCGCGCCCGCTCGAGCTCCCCGCGCAACTCGAGGTCCGCGGCCTGCACCCGCTGCTGGTAGACCCGCTCGGCACGGGCTTTCGCGGCGAGCACGGCACGCTCCTCCTCGGCTCGCAATCGCTTGTTCGAGTCCGCGACGGTCTGCTCTTGCACCTTGGCGGCATCGGCGAGATATTCCTCGGCGAGGCTCTGGGCGTGCGCCAGCAGCGCGGACTCCAAGACGGCGGCTTGATCACTCATGGCGCGGGCTCGAGCGCGCTCGTACCGAGCACGCTCTCCACCAGCCGGTCCACTCGTGAGCGGTAGCGCGGAGGCTGTTGCAGCGCTGGAATTTCCGTGATCACGATACGCGCCCCCTCGCGCAGGGCGCGAATCAGTTGCCGGCCCGGGTTCTGCGCCAGTCCCTGCTCGATCACCACCAGCGCGGCCTGCTGGCGCCGCAGCAGTTCCCGCAGCAGATCTTCCAGCGCCTCGGGTGTCGGATCCGGATAGGTCTCGAAACCGATCAAGGCGAATCCTTCCGTGAGCGCGGCGCTCCCCAGCGCAATCAGGCGAGCGGGAGGGGCCCGCTCGGGCAAAGGAGGCAACGTGCCCGGCTGCGCAGTGCTCATGCGATCTTCCCGAGCAGCAGAATCGTGATGACCAGGCCATAGATCGCGATGCCTTCGGCGAGTCCAAGATAGATCAGAGTGCGGCCCAACATTTCGGGCTTCTCGGAGATGACGGCGAGCGCAGCCGCGCCGACCGGCCCGACGGCGAGCCCTGCACCGAGGGCCGCGAGACCGGTGGGCAGCCCGGCGCCGAGCAGCGCCAACCCGAAGCCGACAGAGATTCCGCCAGCCGCGGCGGGTGTCTGCGGCGCAGGCGCTTGTTGAGCCAGCGCTGCATGGATGCCGAGCAGGAGTAACGCCCCAATGGCGCCGAAGAACAAAAGCAGGTGAATGGCCATTGTGCCCCGCCACCAGCGCCGCGCCTGCCGGCTATCTGCCGGCGGGCGAAGCGCGAAGTAACCGCCGATACCGAGAGTGCCGAGCACGGCCACAGCGAGAATAGCGATCAGCCAGTACATGGTTATGCCTTCTTCGGTTCGACCGTCAGCGATCTTGCAGCGCGATCCCGGGCTCGCTCCCCAGAGCGAGCGGTCGGAAGGGCCGGCCGTCGCCGCTGAAAAAGCGCGAAAAGCCCTCGTAGTATTCCAGGCGTATCGCCTGAATGGCGACGATGCCGCCCTCGAGGACCAGGATGAATATGTTACCCAGCAGCACCGTCACCCAGTATCCCGCGGCGTGCAGCATGTTCCCCAGGGCGAAGATGGCGATGGAAAGAGCGACATGATTCAAGCTGAACGCCGCAAGTCGTAAAAAGGACACCGTATTGGAGAGGTAGGCCATGATCGCTTCGTACGCTTCCACCAGAGAGATCAAGACCCGCTCCGCGAAAGCGCTTCCGGCGCTTTTCTCCCAGGAGTCCACGAATATGGCACCGAGGCCTGCGCAGACCACCCCAGGGATGGCGGCCCCGAGCTGCCCGGCGGTGAGCAGCCGCCAGGCGCCCGCCAGCAAGCCCAGGTAAGCGACGAGACCGGCGACGCCGTGGCTGTCGAGCAGCGCATCCCGCAGGCGGCCCTCGATGAGCCGGTTATAGATGGTCAGGAGTGTCGCCAGAACGATGAATCCAATGCCCCAGCCGAGTGCCACGCGCAGCATCAACATGGGGTCGGATAACGGCGAGACCCAGACCGCCGGAATGAGCCCCTCGTAACCGAAGACGCTCCCGTACAGCAAGCCAAAGAACGACGAGCTCGCACCGACGGCCACTACGAGCGGGCCATAGTCGCCGAGGCGCCTGCTGAAGAGCACGCCGGCGAGCGCAATGACGGCGCCCTGGCCCAGGTCGCCGAACATCATGCCGAACATCAGCACGAAGGAGACCGCAAACGGAATGGTGGGGTCGATCTCGTCGTAGCGCGGCACGCCATAGTTGAGCACGAGAGCGGCGAACGGCCGCAACCAGCGCCGATGGCTCACCAGCGAGGGTACCCCCATATGCTCGTCATCCCGCGGAGCGCGTGCGCTCAGGACGAAACGGCCGCAAAGCTGCCCCTGCAGACACTGCTGCAAGGGTCGCAGCCCGCTATCCGGAACCCAGCCGCTGACCGCGACCAGCTCGCCCCGACCGCGCATCAAACCTGATAGTTGCACGTAAGGAGCCGCACGCCGCAGCGTGTGCGCAGCCGCGACCAGTCTCGCCTGAAACTCCGGCCGGGCCCCTTCAGTGCGGCGTTGCCGCTCTTCCTCGGCGGCCTGCCGATCCAGCCCCAGCATGCGCTCAGTGAGATCCGCACGCACCTCGGCCGGCTTGCCATGAAACTCCGCGGGCACATCGGTCGCGTGCCAGTTGGCCGCCTGCAGTACGCGCTCGATCGCGCCTGCCTGTCCGCTGTCGCCCGCGATGATCAGGTGAGCCACTCCTTCAGCGGCGAAAAATGGAATGGCAGTGTAGCCGGCCAGGCGCAGCGCCTCCTCGAAGCGTTGCAGGTTTGCGGAAGGCAGCGTGCCGATGCGCATGTCGAGGAGCGTGCCCTTCGCGTGCAATCGCGTGAGATCGATATCGATGTTCCTGAATCGATCGAGGCCCTGCAGAAGTTGCTCCGTGCGTCGATGCTCCTCTCGCAGTTTGCGCATGCGCTCCTCCGCCTTCGAGCAGCGCGTCCAGGTCTCCTTCAGCCACGCGCCCACTTCCCGCAACTGCGGCTCGGCGACTGCCTGCAGGGGCTCAGCGCTTTCGTCCGGGATCGGCATCGCGAAATGCGCCAGGATCCTGTCGAGGCGCGTCTTGGCCTCCCGATACGCCGCGCGGTAACCTTCCCCCGCCAGCTCCGGCAGGGATTCGGGCACGACCTCGGTAAGCTCCGGCGCGAAGCTGCCGTAGTCGGCCAACAACAATGCCGCGCGCGGCGCATCGTCCTTCAGCAGGACGAGCCCCACGCGTTTCATGCGTTGCGGTCTAAGCATCTTCAGACCCTATCGACATCTTCAATGCGATTGCCCACCCTCGGGCAGCGGCAGACCCAGGGCGGTACGGATCATATCCGGCGTCGCGGGCAGGTTCCGTCCGCGAACGATTGCTCGCCAGCGGCGCAGATCGCGTTCTCTCAGCACCATGTATGCGAGTGCCCGCGCGACATTGAAGGAGCTGTGGTAAAGCACATCGCTCGCGATGTGCCAGGTCTCGAACTCCAGCCTGAGCGTCGCCTCGGTGCTGTTGCGGGTCCCGGCCAGCAGGCGAGCGAATGGCGCAGGCAGGCTCGCGATCACTTCCTCGAAGCTCGCTCTTTGCGCCAATTGCTGCAATCGGCCGCCACTCAGCCGGTAGCCGGCCGGGATCAACAGATAATAGGCTTGCGCCGGTGGAAGGTTGTAGGCGAAGCGGTAGCGCAGCAACCATACGAGGTTGACGCGGTCGATGACGCTGCCGACGATAGCGCGCAGCTGCCGCCCGCCCGCACTGTCGACCACGTTGCCACGCCGCGCCAGGCCGGCGAAGTAACGCCGATCAATGGCCGCATCGAGCGCGAACAACGCTTCGCCTCGTTCAAGCAGCTGACGGGCCTGATCGGTGATGCTCGCATAGGCGGTTTGATCCAAGCGCCGCAGCAACTCCTCGAGGCTGTCGGTTTGCACGAGCTCCACGGTAGGCAGTCGCTCGAGGCTGCCCATGTCGAGCAGATCCTGCTGGATTGCAACCTGGGGCTGGCCGGCCATCTTGCCGCGAATGATGACCTTCAGGTTGGTGAGCTCGAATCGGTGCGCCCAGTATGAGAGCAGGTCACGGGCAGGCCCGGAGAGTGGTCGGATCAGCACCGCCAGCTCCCGCAGCAGAACGGTGATGTGCCCTTGATCGAGATCATCGGCAAGCCCGGCGCCGGCCGCCTCCCTGGCAAGCTCAGGCGGGATTGCGCCGGGCCGGGTGACGTGTCCCTCGACCAGCGCCTGAATCTCATCCAGGTCGAGCAGTCTCTCGGCGAACACGCTGACTCGCGCGTTGAGATAGGCGTAACGAGCAACGCTCACGGCTAGCTCTTGCGGGTACCGATCAGCAGGGTGACGGCCGCATCGAGCGCCTGCGCCCTGGTGAGCTCCGCGGCGGCCTTCATGGCATCCGATCGCTCGGCATAGCGCCGTTTGAGCTCCGCGATCGTCTGCGCGGCTCGCTCATCGGCTTGTGCCATGAAGGAGGCAACGACCTCAGTGACGTGTTGCGCGTGCTTCGTCTGCGCGGCCTGGGCGGCCCGCTTGGCCTGCTCGATCAATGCCGCGCGCTGCCGATCGGCGGACGCGATGATCTCTTCGGCTTTTGATTCAGCCGCCAGCAGCCGCTTCAGGGTGTCGTCCTCCGCCATGGGTATCGTACCTGCTCGGCGATCGACGCAAGCGCCTACCTGACCTCGAGCGAGAGCCGACTGTCACATGCATGCAATCCATTGCGGCGACACCACACGCTCATCAGGTAAAGCGCCGGTGACCATAGGCTACCATCGTCGGGCCTGAGCGTGGCGTGACAATTCCCATGCGCCGCGATGCTGTCAGTCTACACCGTCGACCGCATCAGGACATGTGCGTATGGCCGGCAGGTAGAGCCGCGATAGCTGACAGCGCACTTTTCCCGTGTTGGCATCGACGAGAGCGGCAAGCGCCTGATCAGTTCTGCATGAGTCAGACGCCTGTGTCTCCTTTCCCAATCGTGGCGGGCCTCGACGAGCGCCTCCGCCCGAAGCGGGGCAGCGAGTGGGCCCACGAGGCTCATGAGGATCTCGTGCGCCAGAGCGGCGCGTTCCTCGGCAGGGCAAGTCGAGCGCCAGATTGCGGGCCCGCTTCAGGGTGATGGGGAGCATGACGGGCACCCGTCATTCTGGGCGGTAGCTGCCGGGACCCCGGGGCCACCCGCATCAAGCACGCCTCTAGTGCAAGCGACTTACTCTAGCCAGCGAACCCATTTCGACGCCCATTTGCACCCATTCGGATTTCCCGACCGACTGCGGCATTGGCCAGGATCGTCGGCGGGAGTGGGCATCCAGTCGGCGCTCCGCCGCAGCGCCCGGCAACTAATCGGTCGGGTTCGGGGCGCAGAAAGACAAGTCCCGCCGCGCCGGCCGCTCCCTGGATGGAGCGGGCCGGCTCGTTCAGTGCGGTCTTTCGTTCCAAATGCAGTGTCAAAATTGAGATCTGCACTGCCAGGAATTTTTTAGGGGCATTTCCCTGAAAAAAAATTCCTTGTTTCTCGATGCGTATTGGCCCAAAGACGGAATCTTTGGGGGATCAATTGGAAACTTTACAGGGCACCCGACAAATCGCTAGCGCTTCATCGCCTCGAAAAACTCACTATTCGACTTCGTGTCCTTCATCTTGTCGAGCAGGAATTCGATGGCGGCGAGCTCGTCCATGGGGTGCAGGAGCTTGCGCAGGATCCACATCTTGGCGAGCTCTCCCTGATCGGTGATGAGCTCTTCCTTGCGGGTGCCGGAGCGGTTGATGTTGACCGCGGGGAACACGCGCTTTTCCGAGATGCGCCGATCGAGATGGATCTCGCTGTTGCCGGTGCCCTTGAACTCCTCGTAGATCACGTCGTCCATCTTCGAGCCGGTGTCGATCAGGGCGGTGGCGAGGATGGTGAGGCTGCCGCCTTCCTCGATGTTGCGCGCCGCGCCGAAGAAGCGCTTCGGCCGCTGCAGCGCGTTGGCGTCGACACCGCCGGTCAGCACCTTACCCGATGAGGGCACGACGGTATTGTAGGCGCGCGCGAGCCGCGTGATCGAGTCGAGGAGGATGACGACGTCCTTCTTGTGCTCCACGAGGCGCTTGGCCTTCTCGATGACCATTTCCGCGACCTGCACGTGGCGGGCCGCGGGCTCGTCGAACGTGCTCGAGACCACCTCGCCCTTGACGGTGCGCTGCATCTCGGTCACTTCCTCCGGCCGCTCGTCGATGAGCAGGACGATGAGGTAGACCTCGGGATGATTGGCGGTGATGGCGGTGGCGATGTTCTGCAGCAGCATCGTCTTGCCGGCCTTGGGCGGTGAGACGATGAGGCCGCGCTGGCCCTTGCCGATCGGCGCCACGAGGTCGATGGTGCGGGCAGTCAGGTCCTCCGTGGAGCCATTGCCGCGCTCGAGCTTCAGGCGCTTGGTGGGGTGAAACGGCGTCAGGTTCTCGAAGAGAACCTTGGTCCGCGAGCTGTCGGGGGAATCGAAGTTGATCTCGCCGACCTTGAGAAGCGCGAAATAGCGCTCCCCGTCCTTCGGCGGTCGAATGAGCCCGGAGATGGTATCGCCGGTGCGCAGGTTGAAGCGGCGGATCTGGCTGGGACTGACATAGATGTCGTCGGGTCCGGCCAGGTAGGAGCCATCGGCCGAGCGCAGGAAGCCGAAGCCGTCCTGCAGGATCTCGAGCACTCCGTCGCCGTAGATGTTCTCCCCATTGCGGGCGTGCGCCTTGAGGATGGAGAAGATGATGTCCTGCTTGCGCGAGCGGGCGAGGCTCTCGAGTCCCATGGACTCGGCGACCTTCACCAGCTCGTGGATGGGCTTCGCCTTGAGCTCCGTGAGGTTCATCGAAGCCCGCGACTGGATGAGCTCCGCGGGACTGATGATCTCCGAGTCGTCGGCGTCGAGGGCTTCCGCCTCGTGCATCAGGTCATCGGGCCGGCCGCCACCGTTGCCATTGGCGCGGTTGCCGTCGCGGTCGCGGTCGCGGTTGCCGTCGCGGTCGCGATTACCGTGGCGCGGGCCCTTGGGCCGATTGCGGCCCTGATTGCCGAGATAGCCTCTCACAGGTTGCTGTCCAGGAATGCCGATAGTTGCGATTTGGACAAGGCCCCGACCTTCTGAGCCTGGACCGTGCCGCTCTTGAAGAGGATGAGCGTGGGAATGCCGCGGATGCCGTACTTCGGCGGGGTCTGCGGATTCTCGTCAATGTTGAGCTTGGCGATCCTGAGACGCTCCTGGTATTCGCCCGCGATCTCGTCCAGGATCGGCGCGATCATCTTGCAGGGACCGCACCACTCCGCCCAGAAATCGAGGAGCACGGGCTTGTCGGACTTGAGGACGTCCTGGGCAAAGGTGGCGTCACTGGTATGCACGATGTGCGGATTGCTCACGCGGTTCAACCTCCGTCGAATGCAGAGTGCGAAAGTCGTCTTCTTCGTTTAGCGAAGGACTTGGATTGGCGAAAACGGGTGGGAGACCGGGAAAGTCCGTGCCAGAAGCACCCGTCAAACGGTTACACTAACTCGTGAAATGAGTATCGAGCTTGAGCCTATTAGGAAAAAGCCTGCTGGTGAAGGTACCGGGGCAGGCAGGTGGGGGCCGTTGGCCCGCCGTCTTGATACGCTTTGTAGCGCTTCCGGGCCGATTTTGCAAGACCCACCAATCCCGTCCGAGTAACATTATAAGTCCTTATTGATGACTGATCCACACTCTCCCACCTTCGACAGCTTCGGCCTCGCCCCGCCCGTCCTGCAGGGCATTCGCGACGCCGGCTTCACCCACTGCACACCAATCCAGGCGCAGACGCTGCCGATTGCACTTTCCGGTCGCGATGTCGCCGGACAGGCGCAAACCGGCACGGGCAAGACCGCTGCGTTCCTGGTCGCCCTGTATCACTCGCTGCTCACGCGGCCTGCGGCGGCGAGCCGCAGTCCGACCTCCATCAGGGCGCTCATCGTCGCACCCACGCGCGAGCTCGCGGTGCAAATCCATCATGACGCCGAAACGCTGGGCCGGCATACGGGCCTCGCACACGCCGTCGTGTACGGGGGCATCGACTACGAGAAGCAGCGGCGGCAGCTCGCAGAGGGCATCGACGTGCTCATTGGCACGCCGGGCCGCCTGATCGACTACTACAAACAGCACGTCTTCGACCTGAAGCATGCGCAGGTGCTGGTGCTGGATGAAGCCGACAGGATGTTCGATCTCGGGTTCATAGCGGACATCCGCTACATCCTGCGCCGCCTGCCACAGCCGGAGCGCCGCCAGTCGATGCTCTTCTCTGCCACGCTCTCGTACCGCGTGCTGGAGCTCGCCTACGAGCACATGAACAACCCGGAGCTCGTGCGCGTCGAGCCCGACAAGATGACGGTCGACCGTGTACGGCAGATCATGTACTACCCTTCCATGGAGGAGAAAGTCCCGCTGCTCATCGGGCTCCTGCGCCAGAACGAGGCCCGGCGCACGATGATCTTCGTCAACACCAAACGGATGGCGGAGCGGCTGGAGAGCGTGCTCAAAGCCAACGGTTTTCATGCGCAGGCGCTCTCCGGCGACGTGCCCCAGGCCAAGCGGCTTCGCTTTCTGCGTGACTTCCATAACGGGGACCTCGCGGTGCTGATCGCCACCGACGTCGCCTCGCGCGGCCTGCACATCCCCGATGTCAGTCACGTCTTCAACTTCGACCTGCCGCAGGATGCCGCCGATTACGTCCACCGTATCGGGCGCACTGCCCGCGCCGGCGCCGAGGGGGATGCGATCAGCTTCGCGTGCGAGGAGTTCGCGGTCTCCCTGCCCGAGATAGAGGGCTACATCGGGCACAAGATACCCTCCGCACCGATCGGGCCGGAGATGCTGGCCACGGGACTCGCCGAGGGCGAGCTGCCGCCCCGATCCCACCGGCGCATGCGCGGCGGCGGCGGGGACCGGCCCAGGCACTCCGGGCATTCGGGTGGCGGACACTCGGGAGGACATGCCGGCGGACATTCCGGCGGACATTCCGGAGATCACCCCGGCCGCCGGGGGCGGTCGCGGCGAGGCAGGCCGCGCGGAAAGCCGCAAAGCACCCCGTAGCCGCAGGCGTGAGACCGCGGCGCTCCCTTTATCAAGGCCACGGGCGCCATCCGGGGGTATGATGAGGGCAGGGCGGGCCAGGCCTCGTGCTGGGCCGCTCCGGGCATCCGCTCGTCGAGCGGAAAAATCTCCGAGATCCGCCATCGACGGTGGTGAGGAAGCCTCTGAGGCAGGCCGGCGCAAGTGGCCGGCAGCCCTGGAAACCCCCAGATATCGCCATGGCGGAAATCGAAGACAACGTGGACCGCGAGCTGTTCCGCAACATGGAAAAGCTACGCCAGCTGCGCATCGAGCACCGCGATCTCGATGAGGTGATCACGCGCCTGTCGCTCGACGTACGCGTCGACGAGCTGCAGCTCAAACGGCTGAAGAAGCGCAAGCTGATGCTGAAGGATCAGATCATACGGCTCGAGAGCGAGCTCATCCCCGACCTCAACGCCTGAGCGCCCAGGCAACCAGGATAATTGCGAGGTGCGAAAGCAACCCACTAAGCGGCCGCTGCCCGGGGGACATCCTCTCGCTTTGACGGATCTCAGAGGGGCCGCCCCCTGGGCCGCGAGATCGAACGCGGTCCCGGGGCTGGCCGCGCACAAAATCGCCGGGAGCGATTTTGGACGGCGCCAGCCGGGCCCAGGGCGGCCCGAGCAAGGCGGCGAAGCCGCCTTTGCGCCAATGGACCAGGATCTCACGTGGTCCTTCGTGCGCGCCTCGGGGCCGGGCGGCCAGAATGTCAACAAGGTGGCGACGGCGGCGCAGCTCAGATTCGATCTGGCGGGCACGGAGTCGCTCGAGCCGGCGGTGAAGGCGCGGCTGAGGTCGCTGGCGGGACGGCGGGTGAGCGCGGACGGGGCGCTGATCATCGTCGCGCGCAATCAGCGCACGCAGGAGGGAAACCGGCGGGAGGCGCTGGAGCGCCTCACGGAGCTGATACGGCGCGCACTGGTGCCACCCAAGGCGCGCAAGCCGACGCGGCCGACGCGGGCCTCGCGGGAGCGGCGGCTGGAGGGGAAGACGCAGCGGCAGGGGACCAAGCGGTTGCGAGCGAGAGTCCACTGGGAAGACTGAGACTTCCGGCGCAGTCCGACGGTCCGGACTCAAGAGTGGGTCACCTGCAGGATGCTGTGGCGGATCTGCTCGCTCAATACGAACTGGGCGTCGGCGGCCACTCGCATCAGGACATCGTCGAATTCCAGCTTGCCTGCGGCGCTCGAGCGGATCACGCCCCGGCGCCGCAGCAAGTCGATGAAGTTCTCGAACAACGTGCGGTCGAAGAATTCGGGGGAATTGAGGCCGTAGAGCATCGTGATGCGCTGGGCGTTCAGCTGACAGCGCTCCTCCAGCACCGACTGGGTGATCTCGCCGCTGCCTGCGGCGACGAGCTGCGCGACGACCAGGTAGTAGCGCTCGATCGTCTGGATGGTGGCCTGGGCGAGCACGGAAAGCTGCATCGCCTCCCCTGAGGCAGGCGGCGGCCGACGCCAGACCGTGCGGGTGGCATCCGACTGGATGAGTCCATGGTGCCACATGCAGTCGAGCACGCCATCGACCACGGCGTGGAGCGCATCCTCGCCCCACGCGAGGAAGAGCTCCGCGGCGATGTAGGGATAGATGCGCCACGCGAGGCGATGAATATCCTCGTGGCGCACTTCGGCATTGCTGGAAAAGACGCAGGCCAGCAGGGAAGGCATGGCGAAGAGGTGCACCACGTTGTTGCGGAAATACGTGGCGAGCACCGCACTCTCATCGCTCATGCGCATGATGTCGCCCAGGGCGTGCTTCTCACGCTGCAGGACTTTCATGGCCTCGCCGTAGGCGATGATGCCGGCGCCGCGAAGATCGGTGAGCGTGACGCGGTCACTGTAGGGGAGTCCGCGCAGCAGCGCGCGATAAAGGTCGATCTGACGCTCGAGGTCGGCTTCCGGCAGCGCCTGCCGCGGCATGGCGAGCAACACGACGGCGAGCAGGTTGATCGGAGTGACCGCGGCCGCGGCGTTGATGTTGCGCATGATTCGGCCGGCCAGGTCATCGACTGTTGCCGCGATCCAGGGCGCACGGACGTCTTCGTCGAATGAGCGGGCGCGCCATCCGCTCTCGTGTCGGTCCAGAACGTCCTCGAGCGCGATGGGCTCGCCGAGGTTGACGTGAACACGCCCGAAGCGCTCCCGGAGCAAGCTCCACGCCCGCAGGAGGCCGAGTACGCTCTCCTTCTCTTTGGGCTTGCCGGAGAGCTCGCCGATGTAGGTGGTGCCTTCGACGATGCGCTCGTAGCCGAAATAGACGGGCAGGAAGACGATGGGCCGCGCCGGGTCACGGAGAAAGCTGCGCACGGTCATCGAGAGCATGCCTGTTTTCGGCTGCAGCAAGCGGCCGGTACGGCTGCGGCCACCTTCGATGAAGTATTCAATGGAGTGGCCCCGCGCCATGATGGCGGCGAGGTATTTCATGAAGACGACGGTGTAGAGGCCGTTACCGCGGAACTTGCGGCGGATGAAGAATGCGCCACCCATGCGCAGCAGCCGGCCGACAATGGGCAGGTTGAGGTTGATACCGGCCGTGATGTGCGGCACCGGATATCCATTGACATAGATGACGTACGACAGCAGCAGATAGTCCATGTGGCTGCGGTGGCAGGGCACATAGACGATCTCGTTACCCTGTGCAGCCCGCTCGAGCGTTTCCAGATGTCCCACCGTAACCCCGTCATAGAGGCGATTCCACAGCCATGCCAGCAGACGCTCCAGAAAGCGGACGAAGGCGTGCGAGTAGTTGGCTGCAATTTCTTCCGCATAACGTGCCGCCTGAACCAGCGCTGCGCGCCGCGTGAGAGACTTCTCCCGCATTTCCTGAGCGACGGCCGCGCGGACTGCACGCGTCCGCAGCACTCGTGTGACGATGGTGCGCCGGTGGGAAAGGTCCGGCCCGATGCGGGCCGCACGGTGTTGCGCGTAGATCGCGCGCAGCGAGCGGGCGACGCGGCGGCCGCGAGCCGAGGGGCCGATCTCCTCGCCGAGCAGGCTGCGCAGGGAGATGGGCTCTTCCAGCTCGACCAGGGTGTTGCGGCCGTTGAACAGCACTTGCAGGAGCTTGCGGGCACGGCTGGTGAGCGCCCAGTTCTCCACGAGCAGCAGGCGGAACCAGGAGGCCTCGCGCTGAGGCGCGCGCCCCCAATACACGGCTACAGGCACGAGCTCGACGTCCAGAGTGGGATCGGCGTCGAGCGCCGCAAGCATCTGCTCGAGCTGCGGCGGCGGACGTCGATCGATTCGCTCGTCCCAGAAGCCGCGCGGCCGGCTGAGATAGAAATAGGAGCGAAGCTCGGACGACTCGCCGAAGAGGCGCTTGCGGGGACGCGGCAGCTTCAGGCGCACGCACGCGCGCTGAAGGACCGCGAGGTCGGTGACACTGCGCCTCTCCAGGACGTAGCACACGGGGGCGGCGCGGGATTGGAGCCGAAAGGGAATGTCGTCGGGCAAGACCCGATATCGCACCCACAGCGCGAGTACGCGATGCAACAGCCAGTTCAATCCGCCTCCTCGGACTGCTATTCGAACGCCAGCGCCGGAAGGTCTAGCGCAATCAGAAAGTATTCGAAGAGATACTGGATGACGCGGATCTGATTGTGCAGATTGTGATCGCTCTCCAGCAGGTGCAGCGCGGCGCGATGCGTCCGGGCGAACCGGATACTGTGCTCGAAGGGGACGACGTCGTCCCGCCATCCGTGCACCAGGGTGGCCGGGCAGTCGAGCACACCCTCGCGCAATTCAGGCAGCCCCGGCATGTAAAGAGCAGGCGCCATCAGAAAGACACCGCGCGCGTGCAGGAGCGAAGCCGAGGCGACCGCGACATATCCGCCCAGGCTGGAGCCGACCAGCACCAGATCGCCGGCGAGCTCCTTGCAGAATTGCGCGAGCCGGGCGACTCGCTGACGAGGGTCATCGAGGCCGCGATAATCGACCGAGTGCGCTTCGTAGCCTTCGCTGCGGGCGACTTCGACGAGTGAGGAGATCTTTCGTCCCCACGGGCCGCTCTCCTTGCCGTGAGAGAAAACCACGTGCCGCCCGATCGTGACCGTCTCTGCGGCGTCCGCGGTCTTCGGGTCGATCGCAGGATTGTCATCGCCTTGGCTCATCGGGGCGAATCATGCAGGCAAACCCCCGCCGAAGCCACAACCCTCGTATCGCCAATGGCACAGGCGGGCCGGCTCGAGCACTCGGCACATTCTCGAGCGCCACCTGCGCGGTATGGAACGCCCGGCCGGGGACAGTCCGGGCCGAGGCTACCGGTACTCCATTTTCCTCAATATGGTGGTCTCGATCTCCCATTCCACTCTCTGGCGGGAGGTGGCCAGGCGGTTCACGCTGACAGGGCGCACCCGGCTCGCTGATGGATGGTGAGTGACCAGCCAGGCATCGAACTCCCCCGGCCTGCTGGTGGCGAACCCGAACAACAGATTGAGGCGGCCGTCAGCGATGGTGTCCGGGCGGTTGACGCGCTCGTCGCAGATGACGAAGTAGCGCTCGGCGGCATCGCTGCCCACGAAGGCTCCCTGATCCGCCAACACTTCCAGGAACGTCTCGACCAGCGATCGGGCGCGAGCCCAGGTGGCCGGACTGTTTTGCTCGAGCAGCACCCAGCGTGTGCCGCGCTCGATGCTTGCGGCGACCCAGAGGCCCAGACGCCGCGCCGCGAGGTATTTCCAGTCGGTGAATCCGCTGCCGCCCGCCGCGAGCGTGCGCGCATCCACGTGCGTGCCTGCGGCTCCGGGAAAGCCTGCGCGTGGCTCGCGCAGCGCATTGACTCCCACCTGGGCGAGCCGCAAGCGATCGGCGTCGCAGACCGCGACTGCGGGCTGCGTCCCGGGGCGCAGGGTCATTTCCTCGCTCTCTGCGGCGGACCACAAGGGAGAGATATCGTCCGAGCGTGCGAGCATGCCGGCGACCGCGCCGCAGGGGCCGAAAGTCTCCACGCGCCCGCGCAGCCGATCGAGCGCCTGCACCCGCGGGTAGTACATGAGCGCGATGTCGCTGCGAAATGGCCAGGTACGCATGCCCTCGAGAGCCGCACGCGCGCTGGTCCAGGATGCGGGCGGATCCACGATCAGCATTGCATGCCGCTCGCGGCAGTAGCGGGCAGCGACGAGCAGAGTGCTGAGGCCGACGTCGTGCTCCCGGGAGAGCGGCGGGATGCAAAGAAAGTTGAAGCTGTCGGCTGCGCGCAGCGCGAAGAGCCCCGTTCCCGCCACCGCGGATCCGATGACATCGTAATCAGTCAGCGGACCGCCATCATCCCCGTCGGCATTCGAGAGGGCGTAGCCGATCGCGGAGCCTCCGGGCCCCGCGGAGCGGTCCGGACGCAGCACGGGAAGCGGCTCGACCGCGCGCGCCAGGCGCGATTGCACGAGAAGGTCGGCCAGGTAGCGGCCGGAATCCGGTCGCAGGGATGCGCGGCGGAAGATCTCCTGGTCCTCGATGAGCTCCGAGGCCGCCGAGCGCACCCTCTGGATGACGAGGTTGAACCGATCGCTGTCGCCCTCTGGGATGCCGTCGTAGTCGACCGAGGCGCGCAGATACTCCCTCGAGCCAGGGTTCGCACCCTCCAGGCGAAGCGCTCCGGCGCCAGCCGGCAGCGTGATGGTCGGTGGCCGGGCGCCATTGGCGACACGCACGACGATCGCGCGCCCACCGCCGTGATCGAAGAACTGCTCGACCGCGTAGGAGACCGTCGAGGGCTGCCACAGTCCCCCGAACACCTGTTGGAACTCAGCGAAGCTCCGTACCATGACGGGACGCTGAACGGGCCCCTTCAGGGTGCGGCCGACGAAAGCGGTGACGGCGCTCGGCAGACGCGAAATGATCGGCTCGGTCCGGGTTCGGACGAGCTCCAGGCCGGGCGCACCGAGTTCAATCACTGATGTGAATCCCCGCCGTGTTTTTATTGTAGCGGTGGACTGTACCACATCCTGTCGTCATTCAGCGACCCGCTGCCCTCCCTCGCGTCAGCTCGCACTCAATGCGCCGCTCGAAAGCAAGCTCATGGCAGCCGGGCCCCGGCTACTCGCGCCGTGCGAAAGCAAGTGAGTGAGCGGCCCAGGCCGTCCTGGGCCGCGGAGGCCGAGTAGGTCACCGGGCTGGCCGCGCAAATCGCCGGGAGCGATTTGCGCCAAGGGAAAAAAAACCCCCGGACCATGAGGACCGGGGGTCGGAATGCGGACTTTCGATGAAGGGAAGGAAGTCCGCTAGGGGATACCAGCTCTCAGTGCAAACGCGCCCAATGCAAAATCTTGATCTCCTCCGAATCCAGATCGAAACTGCGCGCGAGCAGAGATCGCAGCTCGCGAGTGCCGCCACCGCTCTCCAGCGGATGCCGCAGCTCCACCACACCGCTCCACTCGTGCGAGGGAATCGCGCTCGGCGCGCGCGGGCCGCCCGTCACGAAGTGCGTGTAGTACTTGGTAGCCACGGCGGAGAGCGTAAATTCGCCCCGCGATGCCGTCCGTGACCGGTTCCACAGAACATCGGGGTTTTGACAAAATCGCTGTCATGGGACGATTCCGGGCAGCCGCGCCAGCGGCTTCGAAATACATCACACCCGAGGGAGAGCTGCGCCTGCGCGAGGAGCTGGAGCAACTCTGGCGGGTTGAGCGTCCGAAGGTGACGCAGGCGGTGGCCGAGGCGGCCGCCCAGGGGGACCGTTCGGAAAATGCCGAATACACTTATGGTAAACGCCGACTGCGGGAAATCGATCGGCGCGTACGCTTTCTTCGCAAGCGCCTCGAGGGCATGGTCATCGTGGATCAACCGCCCGCCGACCGCAACAAGGTGTATTTCGGCGCGTGGGTAACAGTGGAATCCGACGATGGGGCGCAATCACGCCACCGCATCGTCGGGCCGGACGAATTCGACCGCGAGCCTGGCTATATCAGCATGGACTCGCCGCTCGGACGCGCGCTGCTGCGCCGAGGCCTGGATGAGGAAGTAACAGTCGAGATCCCCGGCGGCAGCCGCACGCTGGTCATCGTCGAGATAGACTACGATCCGCCTACCATGCCACGCGCACGTTCTTGAACTGCCAGGGGTCGGACTTGTCCAGGTCTTCCGGGAACAACCGCTCGCGCTCGTGTAGCGGCGTCCAGTCCGTGTAGTGCCCGACGACCGGCCCGAGGTACGGCGTGCAGATCTCCAGATTGCGCCGGAAGTCGATCTCGTCGGCCTCGAGGAGGCCGCAGTTCGGATTCTCCATCGCCCATATGACACCGGAGAGCACGGCCACGGTCACCTGCAGACTGGTCGCGTTATTGTACGGGGCGAGATTGCGCGCCTCCTCGATCGAGAGCTGCGAGCCGTACCAATAGGCGTTCTTCTTGTGCCCGGCGAGCAGGACCCCGAGCTCGTCGATGCCGCTCACGATATCGTCCATCAGGATCCGCTGACGCTCCTGCTGCACGTAGTTGCGGCCGACCAGCTCGTGGATGGACATGACCGCGCAGTCGCAGGGGTGATACGCGTAATGCACCGTTGGCCGATAGGCGACCTGCGCGCCGTCGCGGACGGTCAGATAGTCGGCGATCGAGATGGCCTCGCCATGAGTGATGCAGAAGCCATGAAAATGGCCGGCGCGCGGAGTCCACGTGCGCACCCGCGTGCCTGCGCCAGGCTGCATGAGATAGATGGCAGCCATGCAGCCGAAGTCGTGCCGCTTGCCGTCGCGAGGGAAGTTACGCTCGTGCGTTCCCCAGCCCATCTCGCTCGGCTGGGAACCCTCGCTCACGAAGCCGTCGATGGACCAGGTGTTGACGAACTCGCCGGGCTCCTTCGGCACGCGCGAGCTCTGCGTATCGCGCTCGGCGATATGAATGACCTTGATGCCAAGCTGGCGCGCAAGCTCGCCCCAGTCCGCCCGCGACCTCGTCCTTCCGGCATCCACCCCCGTATCGGCGGCGATGTCGAGCAGCGCCTGCTTCGCCAAGTGCGATACGAGTCCGGGGTTGGCGCCGTGCGTGATCACCGCGGTCGGCGCGCGAGCGTTCCCCGGGCGCAGGGCCAGCGCTTCCTCGCGCAGCGCATAGTTGGTGCGCCGGCCGGCGGGGACGGTCGGGTCGGTATAGCCGCCGGGCCAGGGCTCGATGCAAGTATCGAGGTACATCGCGCCCTTCTCCCAGCAGAGCTTGATGAGAGCGATGCTGGAGACCTCCACGGAGACATTGATCAGGAAATCGCCGCGTCCGAGTAACGGATTGAGCACCCGACGATAGTTCTCACGAGTGAGCCGCTCCTTGATGAAACGGATGCCATAGCTCGCCGCCTCGGCGTTGCCGCGGTCCTCCGCGGTGACGATGGTGATTCGATCCGGCGCAATGCCGACGTGCCGGAGGATGAGGGGCAGGACACCCTGCCCGATGCTGCCGAATCCGACGATGAGAATGCGGCCGGGAAATTCTACGTGGACCTTGTGCTCTGTCATGATCCGCGTAGGGTACCAATCTTGGCGCAGCGCTTACACCCCGTCGCGTGCCTGACTCCATTCAGTCGCTCAAGATCGCTCCGAGCGGTTTTGGGAGCCAATCCAATGCGGCGGATATGTCCGCTCGTAACCGGGGAGCGCCTCGATGCGCGCTACCCAGCGCCCGACGGCGGGATAATGAACCTCCACGGGCATGAAGCGCGAGGCGAGCTCTCGCGCCTCCGGCCGCTCGAGCGCGCGCTTCAGCAGCTGAAACCCGGGAAAGATGACCATATCGACCGCCGAGAAGCTCTCACCCACCACCCAGTCGGATTTCGACAGCCGGCCCTCGATCGTCCGGGCCTCGCTCGCGGCCGCGTGCATGGCTCGAGTGATCTCATCGCTGCGCAGATCCAAGGTCTTCGAGAAGACCGCTTCGACGATCCTCGTGAGATGCGGCTCGATGTAGGCCTGGTACTCGCAGATGACCCGCATGATGGTGCCGGCCTCCTCGGGGCTGCGCCCGAAGATCGGAGGATCGGGATATTTCAGGTCGAGGTAGTAGAGTATGGCCAGAGACTCGAAGCAGACGTATTCCCCGTCCTTGAGCACCGGTACCCGGCCTCGGGGATTTATATGGAGCATCTGTGGCGACTTGTGCTCCTGCTTGGAGAACTGCAGCAGGTGGCTCGCGTAGGGCAGGCGCTTGTATTCGAGCGCGAGCAGCACCCGCCAGGCGTACGGACTGCCGCTGCCCCAGTAAACGTCTATCGCCATCGCGGTCATTGTAGCGAAAGCCGTGCGGATCGAAAGCAAGTGAGTCGCCACAGGCTCCGAGGTCATCCTTATCGGCTCGCAGGGCTGTCGGCTGGACCGCGGGCCGGAGGGCGTCATATGGCCGCGCTCGCGCGGGAAGCCGGTCTGGAGCGATGCAGCCGGGGAGCCCCCGGGCCTCGGCCCTGAGCCCGCCCTAGGCGGGCGCACAGAATTGCTGCGGGCAATTTTTCGTGGATGTGCTCAGCAGGCCCACGGGGCTTTGCGCAGAATGCGGCGAGCAAAGCGCCGCGGGAGACTTTGCGCCAATATATGCACATGCAGACCCTCATAACTCCTCGACAGTTGGCCGCGCGGCTCGAGGATCGGGACCTGGCGGTCATCGATTGCCGATTCGACCTCGCGCGCCCTGAGTGGGGGCGCGAGGCGTACGCGAGCGCACGCATTCCACATGCCTCGTATGCGCACCTGGACCAAGACCTGTCCGGAAAGGTCTCCGCATCCACGGGTCGACATCCGCTGCCGCCGGTCGATGAGATGGCTTCGCGGCTGGGGCAATGGGGTATCGACGCGCAGGTGCAGGTGATCGCATACGACCAGAGCCCGGGAGCCTATGCGGCGCGACTGTGGTGGCTGTTGCGCTGGCTGGGGCATGGGAGAGTGGCGGTACTCGATGGTGGCTTGGCCGCCTGGCAGCAGGAGCGCCTCCCGCTCGAGACGACGCCTCTCCTCACCCCCACGGTCCAGGCGCATCCCGGCCGAGCAGCCCGCCGCTTCGACCCGCGTCCCGACAAGGAGATGGTGGTGAGCACTCCGGAGCTCGAAGAGCTCATCGCCTCGGGGCAGCTTGCCTGCGCGGACGTCGTGTTGGTTGATGCCCGTGCCGCCGACCGGTTCGCGGGCTGCAACGAGACGATCGACCCTGTAGCGGGCCACGTCCCGGGCGCGCGGAATCATCCGTTCACCGATAACGTGGACGCCGCCGGGCGATTTCTCGATCGCGGCAGGTTGCGCGAGCGGTTCGCAAAGACGCTCGAGGGGGTGGCGCCGGATTCGGCGATCTGCATGTGCGGCTCGGGCGTGACCGCTTGCCACAACCTGCTCGCCATGGAGGTGGCCGGGCTCAAGGAAGGGCGTCTCTACGCCGGCTCCTGGAGCGAGTGGATCCGCGACCCGAACCGCCCCGTCTCCCGTGGCACGGCATAGCGGGCCAGGGCCGTTCCCTGGCCCGCGGCGAAATGTGTGGGGTCTCGCGGAAATCGTCTCGACGATTTCCGCCAATGAAAGACCGGGCCAGGGCCGTTCCCTGGCCCGCGGCGAAATGTGCGGGGTCTCGCCGGAGATCGCCTCGGCGATTTTCGCCCATGAATGTGTCACACAGTTTTGATATCGTGCCGGCCCAGTGAACTCACCGAGACCGACAGCGGATTCTCGCACGTGGCCGTAGATCCGAAGAGCGCCGTGAACGGTGCTCGCAAATTCAACCCCGCCCAGCCCTGGCGCGTCGAGGACTCCCTGGAGCTCTACCACGTCACTGCGTGGGGCAAAGGCTACTTCGGCATCAACGCGGCCGGTCACGTCGTGGTGAGGCCCGACGCGCAGCCCGGGCGGGACATCGATCTTTACGAGGTCGTCGAGGGCCTGGAGGCTCGAGATCTGACGACACCGGTCGTGGTGCGCTTCTCGGACATCCTGGCGCATCGCCTGAAGCATTTGCACGCCGCTTTCGCGCAGGCGATCGCCGAGAACGACTACCGTAACGGATACACGGCGGTTTACCCCATCAAGGTGAACCAGCAGCGTCTCGTCGTCGAGGAGGTCTACCGCTACGGGAAGGAGTTCGGATTCGGCCTCGAGGTCGGCTCGAAGCCCGAGCTGCTCGCCGTGATGGCGATGACCGAGAACGCCCCGGAACGGCTGATCGTCTGCAACGGCTTCAAGGACGACAGCTACATCGAGGCGGTGACGCTCGCCACGAAGCTGGGACGGACCATCATTCCGGTCGTGGAGAACTTCGATGAGCTCGACCTCATCCTCAAGCACGCCGAGCGTTACCAGGTGCGGCCGCGCATCGGCGTACGGGTGAAACTCTTCACGGAAGGCTCGGGCCGCTGGCGCGAATCGGCGGGCGAAAAGTCGAAATTCGGCCTCTTCATCACCGAGATCGTCGAGCTCTTCGGGGTGCTGAAGGCGCGCGGGATGCTGGACTGCCTGCAGCTCGTACACTGCCATCCCGGCAGTCAGCTGCAGGACATCCGGCGCGTGAAGGATGCCATCAACGAGTTGGCGCACGTCTACGCAGAGCTGAAGCTCATGGGCGCGGGCCTGCAGTACATCGACGTGGGAGGGGGCCTGGGCGTCGACTACGACGGCAGCGGCACGAACTACTCGTCGTCGATGAACTACACGCTCAACGAGTATGCGAGCGATGTCGTCTATCGGATCGCGAGCGTTTGCGACGCGCGTGACATCCCGCACCCGATGATCATCAGCGAGTCCGGCAGGGCGATCGCGGCCTACCACAGCGTCCTGGTGTTCGACACACTCGGCTCATCGGCGCTCGACAAGTTCCGGGTGACCGGCCGGGAGGACGAGGACTACGATGGGGAAGAGGAGCTGCCGCAGCCGATCCGGGATTTGTTCGAGGCGTTCCGCTCGGTGAGCGAGCGCCGGCTGGTGGAGTGCTACCACGATGCGCTGACGGCGCGCGATCAGGTGCTGCAGATGTTCAATCTCGGCCTGCTCTCGCTGGAGTTCCGCGCGCTCGCGGAGCGGCTGTTCTGGGCGACGTGCGCCCGGGTGCGAGACTGCTGCCGTCGGCTCGAGCGGTTGCCGGAGGAGCTCGAGGGCCTGGAGTCGATCCTATCCGACACCTACTTTTGCAATTTCTCGGTTTTCCAGTCGCTGCCGGACAGCTGGGCGATAGACCAGCTCTTCCCGATCATGCCCATCCATCGGCTGGACGAGCGCCCTGCTCGCACGGGCGTGCTGGCGGATATCACATGCGACTCGGACGGCAAGATCGACCATTTCGTGTCGCTACGGGACGTCAAGCGCACCCTGGAGCTGCATGAGCTGAAGCCGGGAGAGAAGTACTACCTGGCGGTTTTCCTGGTGGGCGCCTACCAGGAAACTCTGGGCGACCTGCACAACTTGTTCGGTGATACACACGTCGTGCACGTGCGGCTCCATGACGAGGGGGGCTGGTGGATCGAGGAGATCGTCAAGGGAGATACCGCCAACAGAGTGCTCGAGTACATGGAATATGACGTGGCGGAGCTCTACCCGGCCCTGGCGCGGGATTGCGAGCGGGCCATCCGGGACGGCCGGATGACGATCGCGGAGAGCCGGATGCTGAAGCGGTTCTACGAGGGCGAGCTCGACGGGTACTCCTACCTGGAGCCGCCGGGCAGCTAGACGGCCCCAAGGGGCGAGCGCCCGGACGGACCCGTGCGGCGGGCCGAGCAATGCGCCACAGGCAGCGTTGCCGTATTTTGTAGCAAATATACTACAACCGGTGTTTGCCATCGGCAAAAGCCGGGAGTAGCATGGTTTGCGTTGGTATCCCCCTGGGATGAGTACGCTTGAGTTGCTCTGTTTCGTGCGAATCCCCTCCCCGTCCCGTAATCCATGATCACGCGGCACATGCGACCGCCTCGCGCGGCTCGCCGCTGTGCGCATTCTGAAGAGAGACTTCCGGATGACGACGATCTACGTGGGCAATCTGCCCTTCAATGCCACCGAGCAGGACGTGAAAGCACTGTTCGAGCGTCACGGCAAGGTGGAATCGGTCAAGCTCATCAACGATCGGGAAACCGGCCGCCCGCGAGGCTTCGGTTTCGTCGAGATGTCGCAGAGCGAGGCCCAGGGGGCGATCCAGGCCCTGAACGGCTTTCAGATGAACGGCCGCGCGTTGCGGGTCAATGAGGCCCAGGAGCGCGCGCCTCGCGCGCGGCAAGGCGGCGGCCCATTCAGACGCTGAGACTAACGTCCGTTTCACATTTGATACGAACCCCGCCCCTCGGCGGGGTTTTTTTTGACTGGGCGTCCAATCGGCGCGCAGGCGCGGCCAGGCGCTCGAAACCATTCGGCATGCACTAACCCTCGCGCATGGCCTTGCAAATCGCTCCGGGCGACTTGCCATCCTTGGGCGAATCCCTCGAGGACCTGCGGCAGTGCTTAGAATAGGCGGGATGCGTCCCCGCCCAAAGAACGTCACCCTGGTCGTTGCCCTCTTCTGCCTGGTAGGTGGCACGGCGCTGCTCGCCGGGTGTGTGACGACCAGCGGCCGGGCGACGACCGCCAGCGCGCTGGATGCCATCCTGGCAGGTCATCAACGCACTGCGGCTGATCGTGCCCGCGACCGGTTCCGGCATCCGAAGAACACGTTGCTGTTCTTCGGCATCCGGCCACGTACGCGGGTACTGCTAGTCTGGCCGGAGTCGGGCTGGTACACGAAGATCATCGCACCGCTCGTCCGCGCTCGCGGACGGTACTATGCCGGTGTAATCGCGCCTGACCCGGGCAGCCGATTCCTGGCGGCGCGGCTGGGGCGCTACCGGCGGCTCCTCGCCTCCCGGCCCGACCTGTATGGCCGGGTAAAGGTAGTGACGTTTCCCCTGAATGGGGGCGATGCGGTGCCACCCGGGTCGGTGGACATGGTGTTGAGCTTCCGCGATCTGCACCAGTGGATGGCGCTGGGGGATGCGCAGCAGGCGCTGGCCACGATCTACCGTGCGCTGGCACCCGGCGGCGTGTTCGGGGTGGTGGACAATCGCGGCGATCCGGCGGTGCCGCAGGACCCGTTGGCGAAGAATGGCTATGTCAGGCAGGACTACGCCATCCGGCTGATCGAAGCGGCGGGGTTCCGGCTGGTTGCCACTTCCGAGATCAATGCCAATCCGAAGGACACGAAGAATTATCCCTGTGGCGTTTGGGCGCTGCCGCCGGTTTACCGGCTGGGGAATATCGATCGCGGGATGTATCGGGCCATCGGGGAGAGCGATCGGTTCACCTTGAAGTTCGTGAAGCCGCGCGATGATTGAGCGCGGCTCCGCGTGGGCTTGCTGAACGACTTCGGGCTACCGCATCTGCCTTGCAGCTGGCTCTCAGGAGCGCTTTGAGCCGGGCCGCCATTGCAGGCTGATCCCTACCACATCTCCTTCAAACGGGCGCTCACGTCGAGGGCGGCATCACCCCCCTCCTCCGTCAGCGCATCACCGCCGAGCTTGGTGCTTTGGAAGGCGGCGGGCTCGAGGGTCTTGAGGACCTTGTCGCTCAGAAAGCGGCTACGGCCTCCGTAGACATGCGCGTCGCCGAGACGATGTTGCGATGTCAGGTGGAACTTCAGGGGAGCGAGCAGCAGAAGGTCGTTCTGGGCGCGGGTCAAGGCGACGTAGAGCAGGCGTCGCTCCTCCTCGATGAGCTCGGGCTTGCCGGTCGCGAACTCCGAGGGGAAGCTGCCGTCGACGACGTTCAGCAGGTAGACCGAATCCCATTCCATGCCCTTGGCGGAATGAATGGTGGAGAGGACGAGATAGTCCTCGTCGAGCGCGGGTCGGCCGGCGAGATCACTGGTAGCGTTCGGGGGGTCGAGGGTGAGTTCGGTCAGGAAGCGCTCGCGGGACGGGTACTGACCGGAGAGCACCTCGAGCTGGTCCAGGTCGCCGAGTCGGGTGTGGAAGTGCTCGTACTGCCGCTCGAAATGCGGCCGATACCATTCCCGCGCGAAGTGCACCTGTCCGGCCCAAGGACGCTGCGGGTCGGCGAGCGCGAGGAGCAGCTCGATAAGCTTGCGCCAGTCCTGGGCGGTGCCTTGGGGCGGCGTGAAGCTCTGCAGTGAGCCGAGAGAGCCGCCGTTTGATTCAAGATGGTCGAGCGCGCGGCGGGCATTGACGGGGCCCATGCCGGGCAGGAGCTGCAGGGTCCGCAAGGCCGCCAGGCCGTTGCGCGGGTTATCGGCCCAGCGCAGCACGGCGAGGAGATCCTTGATGTGGCCGGCCTCGAGGAACTTGAGCCCACCATACTTCACGAAGGGAATCTGACGTCGCCCGAGCTCGACCTCGAGGACATCGCTGTGGCTGGAGGAGCGGAAAAGCACCGCCTGCCTGCGCAACGGCACGTTGGCTTCACGGCGCTTCAGCACCTCGCCGCAGACACACTCCGCCTGCGCCTGCAGGTCCTCCACGGTCACGAGGCGGGGTCTCGGTCCTTCGCCGCGGCTCGACAGTAGGTGCTTGCGGTGCTGACGTGGCGCCTCCGCCATTACGGCGTTGGCGACGTCGAGCACCTGCTGGGTGGAGCGGTAGTTCTGGGCCAGCGTGACCACCTCCGCTCGCGGCGTGAAGCGGTCGGGGAAACCGAGGATGTTCTCCACCGCGGCGGCGCGGAAGGAATAGATCGCCTGGGCGTCGTCGCCCACGACGGCGAGCCCCGCGCCGTCGGGCTTCAAGGCATGGAGAATCTCCGCCTGCAGCCTGTTGGTATCCTGATATTCGTCGACCAGGACGTGATCGAAGTGTCCCCCCACGTGCGCGGCGAGGCGCGGATGGGACATCATGATCTGCCAGTAAAGCAGCAGATCGTCGTAATCGAGCAGGCTGTTGCGCTGCTTGCGCTCGACGTATGCGCGGTAGAGGCGTGTGAGGTCCTGCTCCCACTGAGCGCACCAGGGGAACTGGGCTGCGAGCGTCTCCTTGAGAGGCCGCTGAGTGTTGACGCGATGGGAGTAGATCTGCAGGCAGGTATCCTTGCGCGGGAAGCGCTGCTCCTTGCGCGCGAGCCCGAGCTCCTGGCGCAAGGCATCCATGAGATCGGCGGAATCGCCGCGATCGAGCACGCTGAACTGGGGATCGAGGCTCAGGTGGCGGGCGTAGTGGCGCAGCAGGCGATTGCCGACGGAATGGAAAGTGCCCGACCAGCTCATGCGCTGCAGAATGCCCTGGCTCACTCCGCCCAAGGCCTCGTTGAGCGCCGCCTTGGCGAGCTCGTGTGCGCGCCGGCGCATCTCGATCGCAGCCCGCCGGGTGAAGGTCAGCATCATGATCCGCGCGGGGTCCACTCCATGGATGACGAGGTGAGCGACGCGATGGGCCAGCGTATCGGTCTTGCCGGTGCCCGCACCCGCCACGATCAGCAGCGGCCCGGCCTTGAAGCCTTTGGGTGCACCAGCGCCATCGGCCAGCGGCTCGCCATAGGTGACGGCCCGGCGCTGGGGGCCGTTGAGCTTCACCAAGTGTGACGCCGTCGACATGACGGCCGGGGACTATACGTAATCGGGTGACCCGCTGTCACTGATTGGCGTCACGCGCTCGGCACACAGCGCAGGCGTCCGTCCTCCACTGGACGCGCGCCTCCAGTCTGCTTCCGTGCGTGCTGCCGCAGGAGGCGGCGAGAGTTCCGCACCGCAGGAAAGGAGCTGCTGCCTGACATCCCGCTCGACTGCCGCGAAGTCGACCGACACGGCCGTCGGATCGCGAGCTGGCAGCCGACAGTCGTCGAAGTCTACGCTGAGACCGACGTCGGCCAGAATGCGCGCATGCACCGACTCGCGGTACTGAGGCAGGCCGCTCAGGCGGTCGACATCGAGCACCAGGTCGGCAACGGGCTCCGCGATGGCATGGGACAGGAGGGAGACGCCGATGAAGGCTCGATAGGACAGCTCATCGTTCACGGGGCGAAGCGCGTCCTCGAGGAGTCGCAGCTGCCTGCGCAGGCGGCGAGGGAGACGGGGAAGCCCCAGCGTGCCGCCCAGCCGGTGGGCCGGAGTGCCTTCGGGGGCGAGCGCCAGAATGAGAAAATGACACAACTCGAAGTAGGAGAGCGAGAGCTCTCCACGGTAGCTGCGGCAGGAAAGCCACTGCTGCACCGGATCGCGGCGCACGAGCACATGATATCCGCCGAGCGCCCGCTTCAGCGCGGCAGCCCGGGCGAGGGAGCGGGAGAACCCGAGGACCGGATGAGTGCCGCGGCTGCGCGCATGCCGGATGAGCCTGGACACGTAGCGGACCTCGAGTCCGATATCTGCGCCACGCGGAAAATACCTCGCGAACGCGAGCTCCTTGCGATAGCCCGGGAGCCCCTTGAGGAAGGGCCGAAGGAGCGGGCGATACTCCTCGGCGTACGGCGCCCCGAGCGGTGGATGGCGCGAATTCCACCCCTGCGGCGTCCCGTGTTGAATGCGCTTGGGCGAGCAGTGCGCCAATGCTTCGCCGAAAGGCTCGTAGAAACTGGTCGTGAGTGGATTGCGGCGGAAGCGGCTCCACACGTAGGTGCTCGCGCAACGCCATCCCGCGTGAAGAAAAACCGCCGTGTGCTGTTCCGGTGAGTCTTTCAAGGCATCAAACCCCCTCGTCCGGCCGTGCAGCTGTACCCAGGGCATCGCGGCGGCGAGCTCGGAGTCTACGCACGCGAAGTGCCCGCAAACGTTTCAAAGTGTAACCGTGCTAGGCTCGCCGCTCATGAAGCCTGAGAAGCAGACGACGCACTTTCGCGGTCGGATCATTTCGCTCACCACCGACGACGTACGGCTGCCGAACGGGCATCTGGCCTCCCTCGAGGTCGTTCACCATCCCGGCGGCGCGGCTGCAGTGGCGATCGATGCCCAGGAGCGCGTTTGCCTGCTGAGGCAGTATAGATATGTGGCGGACGGCTGGTTGTGGGAATTGCCGGCCGGGAAGCTGGAGCCCGGCGAGCCACCGCTTCTCACCGCGCAACGCGAGCTCATCGAGGAGGCTGGCGTGCGTGCACAGGAGTGGCGCAGCCTCGGCTCCTACCTGAGCTCGCCCGGAATTTTCACGGAGGTATTGCATCTTTTCCTGGCGACCGGCATCGAGCCGGCGGCGACAGCTCACGAGCAGGCGGAAGTCATCGAAGTGCATTGGGTGCCGTTCGCCCAGGCTTGCGAGTGGGCGCAGAGCGGCGAAATCCCCGATGGGAAGACGGCGATGGGGCTGATTCGGGCACGTTATGCCCGTGAATGCGGGGATGGCCCGGCCGCAGGCGCTTGAGCCATGCGGGATCGGTCGTGGCAGCGGACTGATCCGTGACGAATGTCTCGGAACGGCGACAGGCGCACTGCTAAGGTGCATGCGTCCGCGAGTCGCGGATGACTACTGCAGCGGATTCCATGGGCGCCAGCACAGAAAAATCCGAGGGCATGGAGCGCCGTACCCACGACGGTCCGGGCGAGCGCCGCCGCCTCTCCCGCGTCCGTCACGATGATCGCGGCAATGCCTATGTCGAATGGGTCGATGTGCCCGCAGAGCTGGTGGAGCGTCCCAAGCTCGAGATCCAGCGCGAGCCCGGGGAATGGCAGGCAAACCCGGAACGCGGCGCCTACGATCCGTACGCGAATGCCTCCGGCGTCGCACGCAAGAGCGGCAATACGACGCGCACGAACCTGCGCCAGCTCTCCGAGTGGATCAAGATGATGCGCGAGCTGGAGGAGCGCAAGCGCAACGGCGGGGACGAGGACCAGCCTCCACGCGGCCGGCCGTAGAAGCGCCGGAATTTCGGCCAGGCCGACTTGGCGCACCGGTTTCAGCCGGAGCGCTCGATGTGCGCGACCTTGCGCGCGTTGGTCAGGCGGTAGAACCGCCGCAGCTCGGTCAGCACCGCTCCTTCCGTGCCGGCACCCGAGCGGCGCAGCGACTGCTCGAGCCGGCGGCAGAACTTCTCCGCGTAACGACTGGCTTCACGGTAGAGGTCCTCCCGCCCCTCGGCCAACCCTGGATCGATGCGCGTGCGCTCGAACAGAATTCGCCGCAGCTCGGCCGGAAACCGGTTCGGGAGCTGGCGCCGCAGCAGCCAATAGCTCGCTACGTACTTGTCGACTTCGGCCTGCATCTCGAGCTCGAGGATCGAGACCGGGCGATCGTGACCGGCGTTCCAGGCGACATACAGGAAGTGACTCACGCCTTCGAGCGCTTTCCAATAGTCCCCGACGTTGCCTTCGTGCAGGCGCACCATGGGGTTCTCGCGCCGCAGCCGCTCCAACACGCCCGGATCGAGGTAAAGGGAAACCCCCGCTTCCCCCCCGGCGGCGGCCTCTGCGACGATGAGATCCTCCTCCGAGGAGCGGCCGCGGACGGACTGCGGCAAGCGTCCGCGATCGGTGACGAGGAAGTCATACACATCGTGAGCGATGCTCACGTCGTATATCGCGCCGATCAGCTGCTGCAGCTGTGTCAGGATCATCGGATCAGTGCGCGAGCTGCGTTCCGCCGGCCGCGGTGGGATCGACCCCGAGGCGCCTGAGGATCTCGTAGCTGCGGCGGCTGCCGGTCTTCAGCCAGCTCTCGTAGAGCCGCAGGATGTCCTTGTCGGAATGCGTATAGGCGGTCTCCGCGAGCTCGTTGAGCGCATCGACCATGGGCTGGAATTTCTCCGACAGCTCCGCGAATACGCTGCCGAGCACCCTGCCCTTCCCCCGGGACAACGCGTCGGCGAGGACCCCGTAGGCGCGCCCTCCCATGGCGATGTGGTAGTCGATGTCGATCAGCTTTCGCGCGAAGCTCTGCGCGAAGAAGCCGGCGATGAAGAGCGAGACGTCACCCAGGCGCTGCAGGTTCCGGTTGCGATCGTCAGTGGAGCGCGCCTCGAGCGCCTCCGACAGCATGACGACCAGCGGCTTCACACGCGACCCCTCCGGCGTGCGCTCGAACAGCGCCTCGGAGCGGGAGAACAGAGTCAACAGGTTGACGACGTAGTGCTCGGTCTGGCCCTCGACCGCGAGCTGCTGGCTCTCCAGTGCGCCGTGGAGGGCATCCTTGAAATATTCCTTCAGGTTGACAACCGGCTGTACCCGGCAGGATGAGTGAGTGTCATGCATCTGATAAACACCTCCTGAGGCACCCCCGACCACCCACAACATTCCAGCGATCGGAGGGCCGTCCCCCCTGAGACCCGTCAGCGTGAGACGAGGCGCCCCAGGAAACGGCCGCGGGATCGAACGAGCCGGTTCTCCCGCGCCCGCGCAACGCAGCAGGATGCCGACTTTGCGCCTATAGAATAGAACGGCAGCGCGCGCGAGAAGTTCACCTCATGCACTGTGGGAATTCCGTGAACCAGTGCGCCGATGCCACACGGAAAGGCGCCGGCGCAGCCGTGTCTAATCGGCGTTCAGGTTTGGCAGCTGGCGCCGTCGAGTGCTAACAGCTCCGCCAGCCGCAGACAGTCGGCGACCTCGAGGTCGGCCGGCCGCAGGCCGGCCGGCCAAGGCGCGCCGCCGCGATTCATCCAGGCGGTGCGCAGGCCCGCGGCGCGCGCCCCTTCGATATCGTGGAAGGGATCGTCGCCGACATAGAGGATGCTTCGCGGGTCGAGACTCAGATCACGGGCAAGTTGCCCGAAGCAACGGGGATGTGGCTTGGCGGCACCGATCTGACGGGCGCTCAACGAGACGCTGAAGAGCGGCGCGAGCCCGATCAGCTCCAGATCCGCATTCCCGTTGCTGAGCGATGCGAGCGCATAGCGCGCGCGCAACCGCTCGAGCGCGGGCTGAACATCGGGGTAGGGGCGCAGCTCGTTCCGCGCAGCGAAGAATACCTGGAACGCGCGCTCGGCGACCTCCTCCCCGTACCCACACTCGCGCGCCTGGGCGGCCAGCGCAGTGATGCGGAGATAGGTGAAGTCGTGGGCATTGTGCGGCTCGCTGAGGGCGAGCCGCTCGCGCGCGGCGCGCATCTCCTCGATCGAGACGCGCTCGACGATCCGCGGGCAGTGCTCACCCAGCCATTCCTGCAGGCATCGCTCCGCGCGAACGATCACCGGGCCAACATCCCACAGTGTATCATCGAGATCGAAGGCGACTGCACGGATGTCACCCGGCATTGCCGCCCGGGTTGCGGCGCTGCTCACGCTCAAGGTTACCGCCGTCATTCTCTTAAGGTTACCATCCCATGTCGGACCTGACTCTGGTGATCGGCAACAGGAATTACTCCTCCTGGTCGTTTCGGCCTTGGATGCTCCTGAAGCACCTCGGCCTCGAGTTCCAGGAGAGGGTGATTCGGCTCGATACCCCGGCGACCAAGGACGAGATCGAGAAGTACGGCCCGAGCGGGCGCGTACCCGTGCTGCTCCACGGGGATCTGCGCGTGTGGGAGTCCCTCGCGATCTGTGAGTACGTGGCGGAGCTCACGGGGCGCGGCTGGCCGCGGGAGTCCGCCGCCCGTGCGGTCGCGCGCTCGGTCTGCGCTGAGATGCACTCGGGCTTCGGCAATCTGCGGACGGAATGGCCGATGAATGCGCGCGCGCGCAATCGCCGCACCGTCATCACGCCGGGGCTGGAAGCGGACATCGACCGGGTCGATGAGATCTGGAACGACTGCCGGCGGCGCTTCGGAGCCGCGGGCCCCTGGCTCTTCGGGGAGTACTCCATCGCCGATGCGATGTATGCGCCAGTGGTGCTTCGGTTCAACACTTACGGCGCGCAGGTCTCGGAAACCGCACGGTGGTACATGGCGGCGGCGCTGGAGGATGCGGCGCTGCAATCGTGGTTGGCGGCCGCCAAGGCGGAGCCCTGGAGAATCGAGGGGTCGGAAGTGGGGTAGGCCGTGCCACTGGCCATCCATGGCGGGCGAGCCGACTCAGGAGGCGAGCGACCGGCCAGGATGGCCGGGCTGGGGGCCTCGCCGCCAGGACGGCCGCTGGCACGGCCTCCAACGGAGCCATCATACCCGGGCGTTCGGGCGGATCGAGGACACGGTAAGTGTCCTCGATGCAGGCACCGCCCTTACCCGTACGTGGCCCGCCACTCCGCCCGATAGGACATTCCCAGCGACATCAATCGCTCGAGCAACTCCGGATAGCAGATCCCGGCCGCACGGGCGGATTCGGCGAAGTCCTCGGCCGCCTCCAGGTTGGGATTGGCATTGGCCTCGAGCGCGTAGACCTGGCCGTCCGCGGTCGCTCTGAAATCCATCCGCGCACAGCCCGATAGCCCGAGCGCCCGATAGATGCGGCGCGAGAGCTTATCGAGGCGCGCGAGCACGGCAGCCGGCAGATCCTCGGCGGCGCGGGTGGTGATGCCGTACTTCGCCTGGTACCGCTTGTCCCATTTCACCTTGCGGGTGGCGATGGCTGCCAGGGAGTCGGGCATGGAGCCGAACACCATCTCCCAGACAGGCAGGCGCGTGAGCCGATCGTTACCCATTACTCCGACGTAGAGCTCGCGTCCCTCGATGTATTCCTCGACCAGGGCGTCGGAGCCGATCTGTTCGTGCACGAACGCGATCCGCTCCTTGAGCTTCGGAGCATCCTCCACCACGGAGGCCTGCGCGATCCCGAGCGAGGCATCCTCGACGGTCGACTTCACGAAGAGCGGAAATCGGAGCTTGCGCGGGACATGAATGCGCGAGCCGCGCTGGAAAACGGCGAACTGCGGTGTCGGAATACGGTGGAACGCGAGAAGCTGTTTGCACAGAGGCTTGTCGCGCGACAACAGCAGTCCCCGAGGATTGCAGCCGGTGTAGGGCTGGCGCAGCAGCTCGAGGAACGCAACGACGTGCTGGTCGTAAGTGACGATGCCGTTGAATTCCTCGAGCAGGTTGAAGATGATGTCTGGCTTCCACTCAGCGATGCTGCTACGCATCTCGGTGAGGCTGTCGAGCACGCCAAGACAGCGGACGTCGTGACCGCTCGCACGCAGCGTGCTCGTGACGTCGTATTCGGTACGCCACTCCTCGATCTGCTTGTCGCTATGTCCTTCGAGAGACTCCGGTGGCACCAGGCTCGCGTGCACTACGACGAGCGCGCGCAGTTTTCTCATAGGGGCAGGTGGGGGGTCTCGCCTTGCGCGTAGAGGCTCGCGAGCCGCTCGAGCAGCCATCTGGCATTGCGGACGGCATCGCGACGATTGCCGCGGACGTATAGCTTCAAGGTCTCACTGCGCTCGATCAGCATGCGGACGATCTGCTGGAGACTATAGCGCTCGAGGCCCAGCTCGCGCGACACGGACGCAATGAGTGACTTGCGGTTGGCGCGCAAGAGGGTTGCCGCGCGAGTGGCGCCGCGACGCATCGGCCGGGGCGCGAACAGCCTGTGCAGAAACTCATCGGCGAGTCCGCGCCGGTAATAGCGCTGACGGGCGAGCTTTCGGCGATAGTGCTGGGCGAGCGTGCGGGTGTTCGTCTCGAGAGGCTCTATGCGGATACGATTGCGCACGGGCGGGCGCCGCCCGCGCACATCGGCAATCAGATCCTCGACGGCGCTCAATTTCTGGAATGCGGGCCAATCAGCGTAGCTCTTTCGCCAGCCGGAGCGCGGTGTCAGCCAGACAGCGAAAGTCTCTGCGAAGTCCTCCGTCGGGTGAGATTGCGCGTACCACTCTCCCAGGTGATGCACGTAGCGACGGCTGCCAGGCCGCGCCTTGTAGCGGGCCGGATACTGGAGAGAAGCTGGGCCGAAGATCTCGCGCCAGCGTTTGCGGCGACGGAGCCTATAGGCGTTGTCGAGCGCGTGTCCTGCTTCGTGGCGCAGGATCCGCATGAACCAGCGCGAATTACCGCCCTCCGCCTCTCGCATGATGCGCCGCTCGAGGCGCTCCAGGCGGGGGTGTGCGAGGTAGAACGGGATCGCGACGCCCGGGACTCCGTCCGGGGAGAACCACTCTTCCGACAGCCAGACGTGCGGGTGGAAGCGGATGCCTCGGGCCTCGAGCTCGCAGTAGAGCCGCCGGACACGCCGCTCGATACGGGAGCCCTGGAGTCGCAGACCGAGATCGCAGAAGCGCAGCGACAGGAGGCCCTCGTCGGAGAGACGAGTCCATGCCGGTCTCTTGGATCGGCGGGAGGTCCGGTTGCGCTGTGCGGCCACGGGCCCGCAAGCCTATCCGTTTCCCGTCGCCTTGTCCGGGCTCACTGGAGCCGGGTGTCGAGGAGCCGGCGCGCTCAGTAGTTTCCCATGTACCCCCGTCCACCCCGAATCATGAAGCGGCACGAGCCGGTGCCCAGGCACAGGGACTGTGCCCCGCCGCCGCAGGTGGCGGAGCCTGG
>JAKBCR010000174.1 GCA_021807675.1 Pseudomonadota bacterium | reverse complement strand
CGATCCGGCGAAGGTCAAAGAGGCGATGGCGCGCCTGACGGCGGATGTGGCCGGAGAAGGCGTAGCCCAAGCTGACATCGTGATCGAAGCCGTTTTCGAGAGTCTCGAGGCCAAGCGAGAGCTCTACGCCACCCTCGAGCCGCGGATGAAGCCCGGCGCCATTCTCGCAACCAACACCTCGAGCATCATGCTCGAGTCGCTGGCCGAGGGTCTGGCGGAGCCGAGACGCCTGGTGGGCCTGCATTTCTTCAACCCCGTGCCGCAGATGCCTCTGGTCGAAGTCGTCCGCTGCGCGACGACCGATCCGGCCATCGTGCAGACCGCCACCGCCTTCACCCGCAAGCTGGACAAGCTCCCCGTCCCTTGCCGCAGCGCGCCGGGCTTTATCGTCAATCGGGTGCTGATGCCTTACCTGCAGGAGGCCATGTACGCCGCGCAGCAGGGTGTGCCGATCACCGTCGTCGACGAAGCGGCGGTTGCGTTCGGCATGCCGGTAGGCCCGATAGAGCTTGCCGACGTGGTCGGCCTCGATGTTGCCGCACATGTGGGGGAGATCATCGCCGCCGATCTGCGGCGACCGATACCGAATCTCTCGCGCCTGCGTGAGCTCGTGGAGCTCGGAAAACTCGGCCGCAAGAGCGGCGCGGGGTTTTACCTCTGGAAGGACGGGAGGCCCGTGAAGGCCGCAGGCGCCTCCACCGAGCCGCCGCCGCGCGATCTCACCGATCGCCTGATTCTCGTGCTCGTCAACGAATGCGCCGCCTGCCTGCGGGAGGGGATTACGGAGGATGCCGACCTCATCGATGCCGCCGTCATCTTCGGCACCGGATTTGCGCCGTTCCGCGGAGGCCCCCTCGCCTATGCCCGCAGTCGGGGCGTTGCGGCGGTGGTCGAGCGGCTGGAGGAGCTCGCTGCCCGCTACGGTTCCCGCTTCCAGCCGGATTCGGGGTGGGCGCTGGTCACCGGTGGCGGGTCGTGCGAGCGGGCCGGTGAGAAGTCGTGAATTGTCAATGATCGGAACGCCCGCCGGCCCGCCGGTCGGCGGACCGGCGCCAAAATCGTGAACAGGTCCCCGGTGGCCAGGGGACCCTGTGCTACCATCGGACATAATTTTTACGGGACGAGCACCGCCGCACAGGCGCCATCGGACCGAGACCGAGACACCATCAGGCCCCAATCAAGATGCTCGAAGAACGCGAAGCAAGCGTTCAATTGCTCAAGACCTTCGCGCCGCTCGACGGTCTGAAGCGGGACAATCTCGCGGCGCTCGCGAAGAAAGTCCTCGTACGCACCCTGCCTGCCGGCCGCACGCTCTTCAAGGAAGGCGATACCGACAGGCGCACCGTCTGGCTCGTCTCGGGGATGGTGGAGATGAAGGAAGGCGACCGCACGATCGCCATGATCCGCGGGGGCACGCCCGAGGCACGCACCCCGCTTTCTCCGCAGATTCCCCGGCAGACGACCGCGCGGGCGGTCGATGAGATCAGCTATCTCGCGATCGACAGCGAGCTGCTCGATGTCATGATCACCTGGGACCAGACGGGCACGTACGAGGTCGCGGAGCTGCAGGCGCAGATCGATGGCTCGGCGGGCGATGACTGGATGACGACGCTCCTTTCGACCAAGGCGTTTCACCGCATCCCACCCGCAAACATCCAGGCGATCTTCATGCGCCTGCAGCGGGTGCCGTTTCGCGCCGGTGATGTCATCATCAAGCAGGGCGACGAAGGCGATTTCTTCTACGTGATCGTGAGCGGCAAGTGCGTGGTCACCCGCGAGACACCACTCAACAAAGAAGGCATCAAGCTCGCCGAGCTCGGCGTCGGTGATACCTTCGGTGAGGAGGCGCTGATCGCCGAGGCCAAGCGCAATGCCACCGTCACGATGCTCACCGACGGGGTGCTGATGCGCCTCAACAAGCAGGATTTCCGCGAGCTCATGAACGAGCCGCTTCTGCAGTGGGTGAGCTACGAGGGCGCACGGGAGATCGTCGCCCGCGGCGGTCGCTGGCTCGACGTGCGCCTGCCGAGCGAGCACCAGAACCTCTCCATCGAAGGCTCGCTCAATATCCCCCTCTACTTCATCCGCCTGAAGCTCACGACGCTCGACCGCAAGGTGCCATACGTGGTTTTCTGCGACACCGGGCGGCGCAGCTCCGCAGCTGCCTACATCCTGGTCGAGCGCGGCTTCGACGCCTACGTCCTCACAGGCGGCCTGGCACACAGCGGCCTCACTCTGCGCCGGAGTGCGTAGGTTCACTCAACGCCGCCTGCGGCGCTTTGAGCGCCAGTCTTATCGCTGCACCGACGATGACGGAGGGCGCAGCGCTGAATGCCTCTTGGGGCGGACGCTCCGAGGCAGGAGCCGAGGCGCGAGCCTACATGGGTTCGCCGCATGCGCATGCGGCGAACGCCCGCGCGGGACTGCGCGTGCCGCGTGCCCTGCCGCCAGGGAAGGCCAGAGCGACGCACCTGACGGCGTTCCGGCCGAGAGGCATTCAGTGATGCGCCCGCAGCCCGATTGTGTCACTCACATGGTGTGGGTAGCCTTATCCCCGGCCAACGCCCCCGCGAGATAAGTCTCGATCTTCTTCTGCGTCTGCCCGTGATCCTGGTCGCTGAACTGCACCCCGATACCGGCGGTGCGCTTGCCCTGCGCGCCCTTCGGGGTCACCCAGATCACCCGGCCCGCGACCGGCAGCTTCTCGTCCTCGCCCATGAGGTTGAGCAGCATGAACACCTCATCCCCCAGCCGGTAATTGCTGTTGGTGGGAATGAACAGGCCTCCGTTCTTCACGAACGGCATGTACGCGAGATACAGGGCGCTCTTATCCTTGATGGTGAGCGTCAAGAGGCCCGGCTTGTTGCCACCCGCTCTCAAATTCTCGTCCCCTGGCTCAGGTTGAACTCCGCGCCTCGATGGAGCGCAGCAGGCTCTCGAGCGCCAGTCCCCGGTTGATCGGCGCGTCGAGCGATGACTTGAGCTCCCGAACGGCGTCCAGGAGCCCGAAGAGCTGGCGCAAGTCTAAGCTCTGCCTGCGCCCACGGGGGTGGGCGCCAGCCCGCACTTCTGTAAAGAGGCCGTCGCCGGCGGCGCTCCCACGAATCCGTTCCGTGAGCCAATTCTCAACGCAGGTCAGGCGCAAAGGCAGCTCCGAGCGGACCCAGCGCTCGGCCGTGGCCACGGGATCGCCGCCACCCGCGGCAGCCTCCTCGAGCCCTCGGCGGACCTCCGCGGCGATCTCGACCACTGCCGCAGGCTCGGCGGGTGCCGCCATGGGTGCCGTACCGAGCACTGCCAGCACCTTCGCCCAATCGCCAGGCCCACGGGTCGCCTCGAGCCACGCGATGGCATCGGCTCGCTCCGGGGCGCGAATCCGCACCCGCTGGCAGCGGCTGAGGATCGTGGCCGGCAGGCGCGAGGGCTGGGTGGCGACCAGGATGAGCAGCGTACCTTGAGGTGGTTCCTCAAGAGTTTTCAATAAGGCATTGGCAGAAAACCGGTTCATGCTGTCGGCGGGACTCAGAATGCCAACCTTGTAGCCCCCTTGATGAGCTGTGAGGGCGAGTTCCGCGCCGAGCTCACGCACCTGCTCGATGCGGATCTGAGCCGAGGACTCGAGCGGATGAATGAGAGTCAGGTCCGGATGCTGCCGCTGTGTGGCCCGCTGGCACGAGAGGCAATGTCCGCATGGGTTTCCTCGAGGCTGCGAGCACAGCACCAGCCGCGCGACCCAGCCCGCTAGCCACTCCCCGCCGGCGCCGGGCGCCTCGTGGATGAGCAGCGCGTGCGGAAGCCTACCGGCGTCGTAGGCGCTACGCAGTCTCGCCATCTGCGAGTCGAGCCAGGAGGGAGTCATCGCACGCGCACCGCACCGCCGGGGATCGGCAGCCGCTCCAGCACCGCCTCGACCTGCCGTGCCACCGCCTCGAGCGGCCTGGAAGCGTCGATCACATGGATGCGCCCTGGCTCCCGGCCTGCAAGCGCGAGATACGCTGCACGCACCCGTTCGAAGAAGGCCTGAGCCTCGGACTCGAACCGATCCAGCGCGCCCGCCTGGCGGCTTCTCGCACGCTCGAGCCCCACTGGTACCGGCAGGTCGAGCAGCAGGGTGCAATCCGGTTGCAGCCCTCCGTGGACCTGGCTCGCCAGCGATTCGATCAAGGCCGGATCGACCCCGCGCCCGCCCCCCTGATACGCCCGCGTGGCGTCCGTGAAGCGGTCACAAACGACCCAGTCACCGCGATCGAGGGCGGGCCGGATGAGATTCTCCACATGAATGCCTCGAGCGGCGAACATCAGGAGCGTCTCGGTGGCGGCCGACAGCTGCTCCTCGCCTCGCTCCAGTACGATCTGCCGCACGCGCTCGGCGAGAGCGGTGCCGCCGGGCTCCCGGGTGAGGGTCGCGCGAATCCCATGCCGGCCGAGCCAGTCGCAGACCCACCGTGCGACGGTGGACTTGCCGGCGCCTTCGATGCCTTCGAGGGTGATGAGCGACCCTCTTTTCTTTCCAGGCGCTTGAGTCATGGGTTGCCTGCCGCTTGATGGCGCGCTAAGGCCTGCTGCTGCTCGCGCAGGCGCGCCAGATAGACCCTCAGCTCCGCATCGTGCTGCGCCAACGTCCTGGAGAAGTGGTGACCACCCTTTCCCGTCGCCACGAAGTAAAGATCGTCCGTATGGTCGGGATGCACTGCCGCAAGCAGCGACTCCAGGCTCGGCAGCGAGATCGGCGTCGGCGGCAGGCCGGAGCGCGTATAGGAGTTGTAGGGCGTATCGGTGGTGAGATCGCGCGTGTGGATGGTCCCATCATACTTGCTGCCGAGCCCGTAGATTACCGTCGGGTCCGACTGCAGGCGCATGCCGCGGCGCAGCCGGTTGACGAAGACGCCCGCGATCCGAGCGCGCTCATCGGCCACTCCCGTCTCCTTCTCCACGATCGAGGCGAGAATCAGCGCTTGATACGGCGTGTCGAAGGGTAGACCGGGGCTCCTTCCCTGCCACACTTTGCTCAGCACCGCAGCCATGCGGTCGTAGGCCATCTTGAGGATCGTCAGGTCACTCGTGCCGGGGGCAAAGAAATACGTATCGGGGAAGAATCGCCCCTCGGGATTCTCGCCGGGATGCCCGAGTGCGGCCATCACTTGGGCGTCGCTCTTGCCGCGCAGCGTATGAACGATGTCCGACCTTGCATCGAGCTCGTGACGAAAGTCGTCGAAGGTCGTCCCGGGGATCACGGTGATTTGATCCAACTCCACCCGGCCCTGCTCGAACATCTGGATGATGTCGGCGGGACTCGCGTGCGCGGGTACTTCGTAGGTGCCGATCTCCACTCGCGGGTTGCGCAGGCGCAGGCGCATATACATCTCCACCTCCCGGGGATGCGCGAGAGCGCCGAGTTCCGCGAGGCTCGCGAGCACGGCGCGGATGCTC
The DNA here is from genome assembly GCA_021807675.1 of Pseudomonadota bacterium. GTDB lineage: Bacteria > Pseudomonadota > Gammaproteobacteria > Steroidobacterales > Steroidobacteraceae > 13-2-20CM-66-19. The sequence goes on along the minus strand of JAKBCR010000174.1, from coordinate 4,078 downwards.
TCGGCCGGAGAGACTTTCAGCTGCACGGCCGTCGCCGCCGGTCCGGGAGAGTGGAAATCCTCATTGAGCAGCGCGTAGCCCACCGCTCCCGCCAGCAGGAGCAATGCCAGAATTGCGACGACGACCGCCTTGCCGCGGCGCCGGACCGTCTCAGCCATCAGCTGGCTCCTCGAGCAAGGGTCGCAGCAGACTCTGCAGGCGTCGTGTCACGGGGCCCGGCTCCAGGGCGCGCTCCCCGAGCCGACCCACCGGCCAGATACCGACGCGGGCGTTCGTGAGGAAGACCTCAGCCGCCGCGGGCAGATCGGCCGGCCACAGGTCGCATTCCATTGTCAGGATACCGGCCCGCGCTGCCTCGCGCAGCACGACGCGACGCATGATCCCAGCCACACCGCACAGGTCGAGCGCGGGCGTGCGCAGACGCGGCGAGCACGGCGCTCCATCGACGAGGAACACGTTGGTCATGGTGCCGGACACGATCTTGCCGGAGCGGCTGAGCATCAGGCCCTCGGCGGTTGCGCCGGCGTCACACTCACTGCGCGCGAGGATCTGCTCCAGGCGGTTGCAGTGCTTCAGGCCGGCTAGCGCGGGGTTCTCGCCGAGACGCATCGTCGCAATGCGCACGCTCACCCCCTGCTGCTGCAAGAGAGGGTCTTCCACGGGCCAAGGATAGCGAATCGCCACGCGTGTTGCCTGCTCCCGGCCGCTCACCGCATAACCGCGCGCTCTGGCCGGGCCCCGGGTCACGATCAGCTTGATGATCGATCGCTCCTGCGCGCCCGCGAGCAATTCGACTTCCTCGCGCAGCAGCCGCGCCGGCGGAGACGGGAAGCCCAGCGCATGACAGCCCCGCGCCAGGCGCTCGAGGTGAAGGGAGAGAAAGCGCGCGCGGCCCCGAAGGCAGGCGATCGTCTCGAAGGCTCCGTCGCCGAAGTGCAGTCCGCGGTCGAGCACCGACACGCCGCTCCCCGCGACGCCGTCGATGAGGACCGATGCCGCCGCATCAAAACCTGGGTCCCCCGGAACGCTCATACCGCGGCTCCCGCCTGCGGCACCGTGCCGAAGGCGGCAAGGAGCCCCCGCGCCTTGGCGCGAGTCTCCTCGAGCTCTCGCTGCGGATCGGAGTCCGCCACGATCCCCGCGCCCGCGCGAAACTCGATCGTCCGTCCAGCGAGCGTCAGGGTCCGGATCAGGATGTTGAGATCCATGTCGCCGCTGCGCCCGATGAGCCCGATCGAGCCGGTGTAGGCGCCACGGCCCTCCCCTTCCAGCTCCGCGATGATCTGCATGCAGCGATGCTTCGGGCAGCCAGTGATCGTTCCCCCCGGAAATACCGCGCGCACGACGCCAACCGGTGTCACGTCCTCCCGCAGCATGCCCGTCACGCTCGATACGATATGATGCACGTGAGCGTAGGACTCGATGCACATCAACTCCTCCACCCGCACTGTCCCGGGCTCGCAGATCCGCCCGAGGTCGTTGCGCTCGAGATCGATCAGCATGATGTGCTCCGCGCGCTCCTTCGGGTGGGCCGCGAGGGCTGCGATCTCGCGCGCATCCTGACCCGGCTCGCGGCTGCGGGGCCTGGTGCCCGCGATGGGGCGCGTCTCGATGCGCCGGCCCACGACACGCACCAGTCGCTCGGGCGAGGAGCTGAGCACCGCTCCGCCGCGCCACTGAGCCAGCGCCGCGAATGGCGCCGGGTTGACGGCGCGCAGGCGCTCATAAAGCGCACCGACGTCCGCGTCGCCGCGCAGCTCGACCCGCCAGAGGCGCGAGAGATTGGCTTGATAGACATCGCCCGCCCTGATGTATTCCTTGCCGCGCCTTACCCGCTCGAGGTAGGCAGCGGGATCCTCCTCCCTGACGCCGGCCACCTCGAGCGGCCGCGGTGTCCCGGTGAGAGCCGTGCCGGCGCGCGCCAGGGCCAGAGCCTCGCTCTCGATCACGTGGAGCATCTGCGCGGCGGCGCCGTCCTCCGCGATTGCCTGTACCCGACCGGAGAGCTTCTCGTGAGTGAGTGCGCACTGAACGCGCAAAGCGAAGGCGTGCCAACGCTGCGATGCGGACGGGCGCGGCAGCGCAAGGCGCGGCTCGATTTCTGCGGCGAGCTCGTAGCTGAGGAAAACCGCCCAGCCGCCGGAAAATGGCAGGTCCGCTGCTCCCTCAGCCGCTCCCGCGTCTCCTCTGTCGATCGCAACCCAGTGCTCGAGCGCAGTGAGAAACCCCTTCCGCGGGGGGGCCTCGCCGGCAACCGTCGATCCGCCAGATCCCCCGACCACTTCACGCGGTACCCTGCCCTCGGCCTGCAATCTCCAGTGCTCATCGAGCCAAAGCGCCCCTGTCGGCATGGCGACGAGCACGCTCGTGCGGCCGAGCGGCCCATCGGCGGCACTGTCGAGCAGTACGGGATAGCGCTGCGGATGCCTCGCCGCGAGCTGCCTCAGTACGCCAGGGGGAACGTCGAGCTCGCGGACGATCAAATCGTGCCTCCTGTGCGAAAGCAAACGATCAAGCGGCCGTTTCCCGGAGCGTCTCCTCTCGCGTTGGCGGGTCTCAGAGGGGCCGTTCCCTGGGCCGCGAGATCAAACGCGGTCACACGGCTGGCCGCCCAAAGCGCCGTGGGCACCTTGGGCCTATGGAAACATCAGAAGCGCCTGAAGATCACCGAGCCGTTGGTGCCGCCGAACCCGAAAGAGTTCGACAGGGCGACGTCGATCTTCATGCGCCGCGCCGTGTTCGGAACGTAGTCGAGATCGCAGTTCGGGTCCGGCGTGTGATAGTTGATGGTGGGCGGCGCCACCTGATCGCGGATGGCGAGAATGGAGAAGATGGCCTCCACCACACCCGCGGCGCCGAGCAGGTGCCCGGTCATGGATTTGGTCGAGCTGACGGCGAGCTGGCGCGCGTGGTCGCCAAAGGCACGCTTGACCGCGAGCGTTTCCGCCTTGTCACCGGCGGGTGTCGATGTCGCATGCGCATTGACGTATTGCACGTCGGTGGGATTCAGGGTGGCGTCCTTGAGCGCGTTCGCCATGGCGAGACGCGCACCCTCCCCGTCTTCCGGGGGCAAGGTGATGTGGTAGGCGTCGCCGCTCATGCCGAAGCCGACGAGCTCCGCATAAATGCGCGCGCCGCGCCGCCGCGCGTGCTCCAGCTCTTCGAGCACGAGGGCGCCGCCGCCGTCGCTCAAGACGAAGCCGTCACGGTCGAGGTCCCAGGGCCGACTGGCCTCGGTGGGAGCCTCGTTGCGGGTCGACAGCGCCTTGGCCTGCGCGAAGCTCGCCAGACCGCATACCGTCGTCGCCATCTCCCCGCCGCCGGCGAGCACCATATCGGCATCGCCGTACTGGATGGTGCGCATTCCCACGCCGACCGCATGGGTCGAGGTCGAGCACGCGGTCACCACGCCGAGATTCGGACCCCTGAGACCGTACTTGATGGAGAGATGCCCGGCGATCATGTTGATGATCGTGGCAGGTACGAAGAACGGGGAGATCTTGCGCGGGTTCCCCGTCTTCACATACTCGGCGTACTCGCTCTCGATCGTTCCGAGGCCGCCGATGCCGGCGCCGCAGACCGCTCCGCAGCGCGTCACGTCCGTCTTGGCGAAGTCGATCCCCGAGTCCTCGACGGCCTGGATGCCCGCGGCAACACCGTAGTGCATGAACTCGTCCATGCGCCGCAGCTCCTTGGTGTTGAAATAGCGGCTCGGCTCGAAGCCCTTCACCTGTCCGCCGAACCGCACGGGGAAGCTTGACACATCGAACCGCGTGATCGGTCCGATGCCGCTCTCGCCGGCGAGAATGGCCTTCCACGCCGTCTCGACCTCGCTGCCGAGGGGCGAGATCAATCCCATTCCCGTAACGACCACACGACGCTTGCTCACACGCTACCCGTCTCTTGATAGGTTTCCTGGGGGATCCTGCGGCGCGCTGGGCGCCGCAATACGTTTTTCCGGCGGAAGCGAACTGGAACCTTCCCTGGAATCGTCGCCGGCCCACGCGTCCCGCGTGCGCGCTCGCCCGAGCGCTGCTCAGGCCTTGTTGCGGCGCTCGTTGATGTACTCGATGGCCTG
>JAKBCR010000015.1 GCA_021807675.1 Pseudomonadota bacterium | reverse complement strand
GCATCCTGCGCGGTCCACGCGCGCCTTGAGCAAAAAGCGCGGTTTTTTGCTCAAGGCTCCGCCACCTGCGGCGGCGGGGCACTTCCTGTGCCTGGGCAAAGCGCTGGATCCGGGCACATCCTGCGCGATCCACGCGGCCGCTTCCGGTGCCTCAGGGCTGCTGCGGCTGTCCCTGGGGCGGCTGCATCGGGGGCGCCGGCTGGGGTGGGTGGACCCCGAGCAGGTCGACGTCGAAGATCAGCAGGGAGCCCGGTGGAATCGGCGGCGGGGAATTCAGATCGTAGCCGAGCTGCGGCGGGATGAAGATGCGCCACTTCGCGCCGGGCTTCATCAGCTTCAGCGCCTCCTGCCAGCCCGGGAGGACACCATCCACCGGGAAGCTGGCCGGCTGGCCGCGCTTGTAGGAGCTGTCGAACTCCGTGCCGTCGAGCAGCTTGCCGCGATAGTTGACGGTCACCGTGTCACCGGACTTCGGCGGGCTGCCCTGCCCCGCCTTCAGCACCTCGTATTGGAGGCCACTCGCCGTGGTTACGACGCCCTTCTTCTTCGCATTGCGGACGAGAAAGGCGTGCGCCGCAGCATGATTCGCGTTGCCGATACGCGCGCGCGCGCCGACGATCAGGGCGCGAATGCTCTGCTCATTGGCGGGACCGAATGTGGCCTTGCCGGCGAGCGCATCGCGCAGCCCCTGCACCAACCGCTCGGTCGAGACGGCTTTGCCATCGACCGAAGCGCGGCGCAGGGTCTCACCCATGGAAAGGCCGAGGCTGTAGCTGCCCTGGGATTTGACCTCGGCCGGGCTCAGCGCCTTCGGCGGTGGCTGTGTGGCGGCGGGAGACGCCCCCTGGGCCAAGGCGAGGCTGCTGATGCCTAAGAGGGCAGCCACAGCGCAGGCTGCGGCCGCTCGGGTCGGGTCAAGCGCGGCGATCTGTCTCATCGGCTGATTGTATATTGGTGTTCCTTTGGCTGCGGCTCTTTCGGGGATTTGCGCTTTGATCGTCATTCGCCAACTTTGCCGCAGCTTCAGCGAGGGCGCCGGCGTGCATCGGGTGCTCGATGGGGCCGATGCCCGCTTCCACAGGGGAGAGGTGGTCGCCATCATGGGCCGCAGCGGCTCCGGCAAGTCGACGCTCCTCAATCTGATCAGCGGAATCGACCGTGCCGACAGCGGTGAAGTGGAGATCGCCGGCCGGATCGTGACCTCCATGCGAGAGCCTGAGCGCACGCTCTTCCGGCGGGCGCACCTCGGTTTCGTGTATCAGTTCTTCAACCTCATCCCCACGCTTGACGCGGAGGAGAACGTACGCCTCTCCCTCGAGCTGAACGGAGTCCGCGGCACCGCGGCCCGCCGGCGCAGCGCCGCGATTCTCGCCGAGGTCGGACTCGGCGAGCGGCTGCGCAGCGCCGTCGACCGGCTGTCCGGCGGTGAGCAGCAGCGGGTGGCGATCGCGCGCGCGCTCGCGCACGAGCCGCCAGTCGTGCTTGCCGACGAGCCGACAGGCAATCTGGATGAGGAGACCGCGTCGCAGGTGCTGCGCGTGCTGCTGTCGCTGACCCAATCGCGCAGGACGACGCTCATCGTCGTCACTCATGACAGCCGGGTCGCGGACAGCGCGGACCGAGTGTTGGAGCTTCGTGAAGGGAAACTGGCACCGCGAGAGGGCTCAGCCGGCCAGGGCTTTGCGGACGGCTCGCGGCAAGACCTCGACGCCGAGCGGCGAGGGATGAGCACCGAGCGTGCCCCCGCGCGCCGCACCGGCTTGAGCTGATGCGCGTTCCGGTGCCTACACTCTGGGCCGCGAGCCTTCGGCATTTCCTGCGGCAACCGGCGCAACTCGCCCTGGCGCTCGTCGCGCTCACGGCCGGCGTCGCAACGATCGTGGCCGTGAACATCGCCACCGCAAGCTCGCGCCGCGCGTTCGAGCTGTCGATGCGGGCAGTGAACGGGCCTGCCACACAGATCATTTCCGGGGGACCTCAAGGCCTCGACGAAGCACTATATGTGCGCCTCGTCACCGGCGCCCCGCTCAGCGGCAGCCCTCAGCCCATATTCGCCCCACTGGTCGAAGGTTATGTCACGGCGCACAACCGAGTGATGCAGCTGGTCGGAGTCGACCCGTTCGCCACCGCCGCTTTGCAAGGGTCGCGGGAAGCCATGCCGACGGGTGCGGTCGGCGGCACGACATTCGCCGCGCTGCGGCGGTGGTTCCTTGAGCCCGGCGCGGTCGTCATGGCCGCCGACACCGCGCGGCAGCTGAGATTGCGCGTAGGTGAGGCACTGACCGTGAGCATCGGCGGCGTGCGGCGCCGCGCGACTCTCATTGGCCTCATCCGCGATCGCCGGCCCGGCGATGCCACGCTGATACTCACCGACATCGCACAGGCCCAGGAATGGTTGGGCCTCACGGGCCATCTCACCCAGATCGATGTCAGGATGCCGCGCGGACCCGCGGGCACGGCTGCCCTCGCGGCTCTGCGACGCCAGCTTCCGCCGGGGGCGCGGCTCGAGCGGGCCGCCGGACAGGTGCACCAGACGCTCGACATGACGAGCGCCTTCTCCATCAATCTCACCGCCATGAGCCTGTTGGCGCTGCTCGTCAGCGCACTCCTCATCTACGGCGCAGTCAGCTTCACCGTGGTCCAGCGCAGACGCAACATCGCCATTATGCGCGCGATTGGGGCGACCCGGCGCGAGCTGCTGACGATCGTCCTCGTGGAAGCGGTGGTGCTCGGAGCGGCAGGAGCCGGACTCGGGGTGCTGCTCGGGCTCACCGTGGGCCATGGCCTCGTCCATCTCGTCTCGCAGACCGTCAACGATCTCTACTACGTAGTCTCGGTGCGGCGGGTCACGCTGCCGGCGTGGACCCTCCTCGAAGCGCTGGGCGCCGGCCTCGGCACGGCGCTCGCCGCGAGCCTCATACCGGCCCTCGAAGTCGCCGGCGGCGCCCCGCAGCTCGGGCTCCGGCGCTCCGCGCTCGAGGGCCGTGCCGTGCTCATCGCCCGATGGCTGGCCTGGCTTGGCGCCGCATTCGCGCTCGCCGCGGGCGCACTGATCGCGGCCTCCAGCCGCAGCGTGCTGGCGGGCTTCGCATCGCTCTTTCTGTTGCTGCTGAGTGTTGCAGCGGTGACGCCCTCAGTGCTGCGCGGGCTGGCGAGACTCTGCGCGAAGGCCCTCGCCGGGATCAGCTCCGTGGCTCGCCTCGCGCTCGAAGATATCGCCGGCTCCCTCAGCCGCACGGGGGTCGCGGTGGCGGCCCTCGGCATGGCGGTCGCGGCCATGATCGGCGTGTCGATCATGGTGGAGAGCTTCCGGGTGTCGCTGCGCCACTGGCTCGAGGAGACGATGCGAGCGGACATCTATGTCGCGGCTCCGGGCCCGGGGGCGGGGCGCCCTGAGCGGCGCATCGAGCCCGCCGTACTGCAAGCTTTGGTCGCAACGCCCGGCGTCGCCAACTACAGCGCGAGTCGCTCGGTGATCGTGCACTCGTCCCGCGGCGACATCGCTCTCGATGCGCTGCACCTCGCACCCGGCAGCTATGCCGGCATCGAGCTCACCGCGGGCAATCCCCGCACCGTCTGGCGCGATTACGATCGCGGCGCGCTTTTGCTCTCCGAATCCCTGGCGTGGCGCTTGCGCCTTCGGCCGGGCGAGCACCTTGCGCTGATCACCGCAGCGGGGCCACGCGAGTTTCCGATCGCCGGTGTCTACCACGAGTATGGGAGCGGCGTCGGCAGCGCGATGATGAGCCTCAAGGCCTACCGCCGGCTATGGCACGATGACGCCGTCACCGCAGTCGGCTTGTATCTCGATCCCGGGGTCGGCGCGGGCCAGGAGATTCCCCGGCTCGAGGCCGCCTCGGCCGGACGTCAGGCGCTGCTGATACGCTCGAACGCGCAGATACGGGCCATGTCGCTCGACATCTTCGACCGGACCTTCATCATCACCCGGGTGCTCTACTGGCTGGCGGCGGGAATTGCCGCCATCGGGCTCGTGAGCGCTCTACTCGCGTGGGAGCTCGACAGGACCCGGGAGCTCTCCGTGCTGCGCGCGCTCGGGCTGACGCCCCGCGGCGCTGCGGCGCTGGTCGAGGCCCAGACTCTTTTCATGGGATGCGCAGCGCTCCTCGCGGCGATCCCGGCGGGGCTCATCATCGCGCTGGTACTGACCAAGGTCATCGACAGGCGCGCCTTCGGCTGGCATATCGAGATGCATCTGCACGCCCTGCAGTTCGTGAATGCGCTCGCGTTGGCGCTGGCCGCGGCTCTGCTCGCGGGCCTCTATCCGGCGTGGCGCGCAGCCGTGGGACCGATTGCCGGCAAAATGCGTGAGGAGTGAGGATGCGCCTCGGGGCTCTTGCAGCCACCGCACTGGTGATGACCATGACCCTCGCGGCGCACGCCACCCGAGCGCAGCGGCCCTCCTTCTCGCAGGCACTGAGGCCGCAGCCCCTCGAGTTCCCCCGCGATCAGGGACCCCATCCCAACTTCCGCCAGGAATGGTGGTACGTAACCGGAAATCTGGACTCCAGCACCGGCGAGCGCTTCGGTTTCGAGCTCACGATCTTCCGTTTTGCGCTGGCGCCGAGCGCGCTCCCCACGCAGTCAGCCACCCTGACCTCGCACGCCGAGCGTTCCGCTTGGCGCACGCGCCAGATCTACCTCGGCCACTTCGCCATCACCGACGTCGCCCGACACCGGTTTCGGTTCGCGGTGAGGCGGTCGCGCGGAGCGCTCGGACTCGCCGGCGCGCAAGCGGACCCGTTCCGGGTCTGGATCGGTAATTGGAGGATCGGGCAGAGCACGGCGCTCGGCGCTCCATCGAGCTCCGTGGCAAAAGGTGCCGTGTGGCGGCTGCAGGCCGACGAGCGCGGGTACGTCATGTCGCTTACCGCTCGGCCGCTGATGCCCCCCGTTCCGAACGGCGAGGACGGGTTGAGTCGCAAGTCGGGACAGCCCGGGGATGCGACCTACTACTACTCCATCCCGCGCATCGCCGTTCGAGGCACGATCGTCCGCGACGGCCAGCCTCTCCAGGTGCACGGCCTGGCCTGGCTCGACCGGGAGTGGGGCAGCGGTAGCCTCGGGCCGCAGGAGATCGGCTGGAAGTGGTTCGGGCTGCAACTCGATGACGGCTCCTGTCTCATGTTCTATGCGCTTCGCGACCGGGACGGCGCGGAAGACCCCTACAGCGCGGGGACCTGGGTCGACGCTCACGGCCAGGCGCATCCGCTGACTCGCAGCGAGGTGCGGATCGAGGATCTCGCCCACTGGACGGGCCCGAGCGCTGTCCGCTACCCCTCGCGCTGGCGACTCCAGGTGCCGTCATTGGGGCTCGCTCTCACGGTGCGCCCCGTGCTGGCCGACCAGGAGCTCATGACCTCGCCGCGGTACTGGGAGGGAGCCGTGGATGTCGCGGGCACCCGTGCGGGCCGGCCCGTCGCCGGCCGGGGATATGTCGAGTTGGTCGGATACGCCGGCGCGAGGGGCGGATCGGCTGCCTACAGGTGACGGCACCGCGCGGTTGCGCAATGATGCACATCCCCTTTGATCCACCAGGAGACGCTCCATGCGACGCCCGATCGCCTACGCGCTGACGACACTCCTCATTGCCGCCCCGACCGTCTTTGCCGCGCTGCCGGACGGCGCCAAGGCACCGGATTTCACCGCGGAAGCCTCCCTGGGAGGCAACACCTACACCTTCTCTCTCGCCGCCGCACTGAAGAAGGGGCCCGTGGTCCTTTACTTCTATCCCGCCGCCTTCACTCCGGGATGCACGACCGAGGCCCATGACTTCGCCAAGGCGATGCCGCAGTTCAAGGCGCTGGGCGCCACCGTGATCGGCGTCTCCCACGATCCTATCGCGAAGCTCCAGCGCTTCTCCGTCAGCGAGTGCCGCAAGAAGTTCCCGGTCGCCTCCGACGCGACCGGCAAGATCATGAAGGAGTACGACGCCGTGCTCCCCGCCCATCCCGAGTACGCCAACCGAACCTCCTACGTCATCGCTCCCGACGGCAAGATCCTCTACTCCTACACCAATCTCAACCCCGCCGAGCATGTCGCCAACACGATGGCGGTCGTGCGCCGCTGGGACAAGGAGCACAAGAAGGCCTGAGCCGGGCGCGACGCTCGATGCGCTCGCCCGAGCTCAGAAGCTGACCCTTATCCCGCCGAAGATCTCGAAAGGCGCCCCGGGGCTCAAGAACCTGTTGTTCACCCCGGGGCCGTTCGTGCCGACGTTCGGGATGCCCGGCGCGCCGACTCCCGTCGGGTCGCTGAGAACACCCCACGTCCCGTACTTTCGATTCAGGAGGTTGTCGATCGTCGCGAAGAGCTCCACGTGCCGCACGGGGTAGTAGCTCGAGTGCAGATCGACCAGGGTGTACCCCGGAATCGGCGATAGTTGATTGGACTCGTCCCCGACGTAATAGACACTGCTCACCAGATTGACGCTCGCCCCCACACTCCACTCCGGCAGGACATCGAGATCCGCTCCCAGCTTCACGCGGTTCTCCGGGATGCCGGGGAGATTGTCACCCGAGTCGACCTGGATGTTCCCGTTCGCGTCCCGAAAAGGATTCGAGGGCGATGGAAACAGCTGCGCCGTGAGGAACGTCGCTTTGACCAGGCTGTAATTTGCGTATGCCGACCAGCGGGGCGCATGAAAACTCAGGCCGACCTCCATCCCCTGACGGCGGGTGTCACCGATGTTCTGGAAGAAACCGGAGGTATGCGAAGTGGCGACGGCATGGATGTCGTCGTACAGCACCGCCCGAAAGACGCTGAAATTCCAACTCAGCACTCCATTGACGCCCGGCACGCTCGCAAAGCGGCCGCGCAGACCGAGCTCGGTCGTGTGCGAGACGACCTGATGCAGAGGCGGATCTCCCGAGAGGCTCGACGGCAGGAGGCAGGGAGCCGTGGGGTCCGCGCACTCGAGCTCGCCCGGTGTCGGTATGCGATTGTTGACCGTATAGCCGCCATAGAGAGTCAACGAAGGAAGGAGCTTGTAGCTCGCCCCGATCGCCGGATTGAAGTGGGCGAACCGGTTGAAGCCATTCAGGTCGGTGCCGAGCTTATCGGCGATATTCTCGTGCGCGACGTTGTAGCGGGCGCTCGCCGTGACGGCCAGGGATCGGGTTACGTTGAAGGTATCGGTGAAATACGCTCCCAGGCTCTTGTTGACCGAGTCGGCCCACACCGGCACCGCATCGCCGTTCGCGATGGCGCCGGGGGAGCCCTCCGGGGTATCGACGTACAGGTCCGAGGGCTGCACGATCAGCTGGGGGCTGAGCAGCCCGATCTGAGCTCCGGCATAGTAGGTCGTCGAGGCATAATCGACGGCGAAGCCGGCAGTGAACTCATTCGCGTGACCGAAGATCTTGCCGCCGTTGGAGGCCTGAAGCGTGGCTCCACGCCCCCACGCGTGGAGGAGCTCGAAATCGTTCTCACCGATATTGAGCGCGCCCCCGTTGGAGATATCGGGCAGCAGCCCCCCGGCGGAATTGGCAAGCGGGGTCACCCCGTCAGGCTGACAGAGCACGCCGGGTGTCGTCGTGCAACTGACGTAATTGGTGGTATTGCCGTTCGTGACCGACTGCGTGTAATCGCGGTAATAGAGCACCGCCGACAGCGACCAGTTCGCGGGCAGCGCGAGCGTCCCGTTCAGTGTCAGGAATTTCAGCCTGTTGCGATTGCCCTGGGGCCCGGTGAACACGAGCGCGCGATTCACCGCGAGCTCCTGAACCGGCACGGGACTCTGCCCCTTCATCAGATTATCGTCCCAGGCGTAGCTCAGATCGAGGGAGCCGGCACTCCCGCGGAGGCTGACCACGGCGTAAAGATCGCGCAACTGATCGCTCGAGAACTCACGCCAGCCCTTCCAGTTCAGGCCGCGCCCCGCCACGTAGAAGCCGAGCATCCGGCTATGCGTGCCGTATTGGGCGGTAATCTCCTGCCGGTGATAAGAGCCGCCCGACAGCTCGAGGTCTCCTCCCCGGTGGCTGAACCCGTTCTTCATCGTGACTGAGATGGCGCCGCCCAACGCGTTGAGGCCGTAGACCGCGCTGGAGCTGACCACCTCCACGTTGCGGATCGCGGTGGGCAGGATCAGATCCCAGTTCACGGTATCGCCGAAGGCCTCGTTGACGCGTACGCCATCCACGTAGACCGCGAGACCCTGAGGCGTGCCGCCCACCGGGGAAGCCTCGAAGCCCCGATACACGATATCCGGCTGGAAGGGATCGACGATGTCATCGTTGACGTTGATGCTGCTCAGCTCCGAATTGAGCGCAGTGGTCAAGCTCGACGTCCCCTGCCGCGACAGGTCCGCTGCGGAGAGGATCTGCACATTGCCCGGGATGTCATCGAGAGGCACTTTCGATCCGGCCACCGGCGTGGCGTTGATCACGACCTCCTGCAGACCACGTTGCCCGGACGGCATGCCTGCCGCGCGACCAGGCGTGCTCAACGCCGCCAGGACGCCGAATCCCGTCAGGACCCAGGAAGCGCCAATCGGTGCCTTGCCCGGCATCCGCTCGTCAGTCATTCACAAGCTCCCCTTTGCCGCCGGCCGGGCACTCGCTTCCGACCGTAGCAGCCCGTAATACCTGTTTGCGCTCTGGCGGGATGATCCCGAAGTTCGCTCGCCAGTCGCAAGGGAGTTTTTCCCGATTGCGCACACACGGCACGGATCGCCACCGCTGCCTCACCCCGGAACGCTCCTCGCCCGTCATCGCCTCCACCGTCAAGTCCAGGACCTGATGGGGCATTGACAGCGGGTGAGGGAGCGCAGCAGCGCCTGGATGCGCACGCGCGCCAACTGGAACGCAGTGGGCGCGGACCGAGCTTCCAATCTCACGTCGACACCGAGCGCGCACAGTCATTCGCGCTGGGCGGACGCACCGTGTTCGCTCGCCGAAGGCGCCGGTGAGCGAGTCGTGATCAGCAGCAGCAGGTGTCGGGGCGGCGGCACCACCGTGTAGAGCATCTCGCGCCCGCCGGCCGGGAATCCTCCGATCCATACGTACCCGGCCGTTGCCGCCCGGATCTCGTACCGGGTCGTCTCCGCGGCGCGGGTGAGGGAGCCTTCGATGCGCGCCGGCCGGTCGACGTAGACCAACATCAGCGGCCTTCGGGACTGCGCATCCAGCCACTCCACCGTGCCCACCGGATCGATGCCGTTGCGCTGCAGGGCGGCGGGAGCCAGCCGGGCGATGCGAGCGTTGGCGGGCGTGATCTTGAGGAACCGCAGGCTGAAGTTCGTGGGGCCGAGCTCGCTCTCGAGCGCCTGCTGGGTGCGGTTGAGGTCGAGCGTGAAACCGCTGTCTGTCCGGCTCACCGGCACGACGAAGTCGCCCGTGGTGGGGGCGCCGTAGAAATCCCCCACGATATAGGGAAAGACCAGGCGGTAGCCGCCGGCCGGCGCCGGGCCGACGACCTCGAGGGCGGAGTGAATCACCCAGCCGGGATGATGGGGCCGGCGGCTGCAGCCCGACAGCCCCGCAAGCAGCGCGGCTGCGCAAAAGCAAATCAACAGGCGGCCGCTGCCCGGGGCGCATGCTCTTGCATTGACCGGTCTCAGAGGAGCCGTTCCCGCTTCCCGGGGCATCTCGTCCCGCATGGGCCGGCCTCAGAGGGCCGCGAGATCGAACGAATCAACAGTCCCGCGCTCGCGCACAAGATCGCAGGAGCGATTTTGCACGGCCGTGGGCCGGATTTTTGCGCCAGTCAATGGAGAGGCAGCGGGTTGGAAGGCGTGGCCTGCGTGCCTTGCGGAAGCGGCGCCGTCTGCGCTCCCGAGTCGCCCGGCGAAAGCGGATTCGCCTGGGTTCCCGAGTTGCCCTGTGTTGGCGGAGCGGCCGGCGAGGCCGGGATCATCTGCGGCGGCTGGGTGGTGATGGCCTCGCGGAACTCTCGCAGCTTTGCCTTGATGATGCTGGCGTTCTGCGGGCCCATGCGGATGAGCAGCTTCTGTCCGGCGGGCAGCGCCTCGAGCTTCGGATCCGCGAACTGATAGAAGACCTTGGGCCGGACGAGCAGGATCGGGCCCTGTACGTCCGGGGTGGCGAGCAGGCTGTCGATGGACTGCACCAGGCGGTCGTTGAAGTACTTGCCCGGGTAGCCGAGACTCTCATAAGCCTGTTGGAAGAGCGGATACAGGCGGAAATAGATGGCAGCGAGCGCCTTCGGGTCGAGCGAGCGCACGGCATCGACGAACGGCGCATAGCGTGCGTAGTTCTGCTGACTGAGAATCGTCGAGCCGCCCTGGTTGTCGACGATGGTGTCGCCAGGCGTCGGCCGTATCGGCCGAAGCTCCGCGGCGACCTTCCTGCGGGGCAGGTTGTCCACCGTCACCACGATGTCGCGGATGATGTGGCGCTGCACCAGGAACTTCGCCACCGCGGGCTTCCCCAGGAGCCCGATCAACGAGTCGGTGACGACCGGGTCGCTCTTTTCGAGCGGCGGCAGCGGCTTCTCTTGCGCCTGCGGCGCGGCGAAGGGCGGGATCGGATGCTTGATGGCAGGCACGGGCGGCGGCCCCGGCTGCGGCGCGGCGGCGGGCTGCGGCGCCGGAGGCGTTGCCGGCATCGGCGAGTAGTACCTGTAATACACCCCGATGGCGATGGCGGCGGCGATCACGATCCCGGCCGACCACCAGATGGCCTTGTCCCGGAAGGACTCCTCCGGGTCCGTCGCCTTGTTCCACATCCAGCGGCTCTCCGCGCACTCAGAAGCGAGATACTCTACTCTGATCCCCGCCGGATCGCACTTGAGCCTCACCCCGCGCCACACCGATGCCGTTAGCCTTTCACCCCGCCGTCAGCCGCTGGCTCGAGCGCGCCTTCGAGGCGCCGACACCGGCGCAGGAGCAGGCTTGGCCAGCGATCCAGGCGGGACACCATACCCTGATCGCGGCGCCCACGGGGTCGGGCAAGACACTGGCCGCGTTCCTCACTGCCATCGACCTGCTGGTGCGGGAGGGTCTCGAGCGCAAAGGGCTGCAGGACGAGACCTATGTTCTTTACGTCTCGCCGCTGAAGGCTCTCTCCAATGACATCCGTCGCAACCTCGAGACACCCCTTGCGGGTATTCGCGACGAGCTGCGTGCAATGGAGCTGCCCGATGTCGAGATCCGCACGTCCGTGCGCACCGGCGACACCCCGCAGCACGAGCGGCAGAGCATGCGCCGGCGGCCGCCGCACATCGTGGTCACGACTCCGGAATCGCTCTACATCCTCCTCGGCTCGGAGTCCGGGCGCGGAATGCTCGCGAGCGTGCGCAGCGTCATCGTCGATGAGATTCATGCGATGGTGGGCAGCAAGCGCGGCCTGCACCTCGCGCTCTCCCTGGAGCGGCTGGAAGCGCTCGCCGGGCGACGCCTGACGCGCATCGGGCTGTCCGCCACCCAACGGCCGATCGAGGAGGTGGCGCGCTTTCTCGTGGGCACCCGGCAACTGCGCCCGGACGGCCAGGCCGACTGCGCCGTCATCGACATCGGCCACGTCCGCCGGCGCGACCTGCAGCTCGAGGTGCCGGCGGCGCCGCTCGAGGCGGTCATGTCAGGCGATGTCTGGACGCAGGTGTACGATCGCCTCGCCGAGCTCGCCGGTGAGCACCGCACGACGCTCATCTTCGTCAACACGCGGCGGCACGCGGAGCGGGTCGCGCGGCATCTGTCGGAGCGCATGGGCGAGACGCAGGTCGCGGCGCACCACGGCAGCATGGCGAAGGAGCTGCGCCTCGCGGCGGAGTCGCGCCTGAAGCGCGGGGAGCTGAAGGCGCTCGTCGCCACCGCATCGCTGGAGTTGGGGATCGACATCGGTGAGGTGGACCTCGTCTGCCAGCTCGGCTCGCCGCGATCCATCGCGGCCCTGCTGCAGCGCGTCGGGCGCTCGGGGCACAGCCTGGGCGGAACGCCGAAAGGCAGGCTCTTCCCGCTCTCGCGTGATGATCTCATCGAGTGCGCGGCGCTGCTCGACTGCGTGCGCCGGGGCGAGCTCGACCGCTTGCGCATTCCCCCGAAGCCGCTCGATGTGCTCGCGCAGCAGATCGTCGCCGAAGTCGCCGCACGTGAATGGGATGTCGATGAGCTCTTCGCCTTGCTGCAGGGTGCCTATCCCTACCGGGACCTGCGGCGCGCCGAGCTCGACGAGCTCGTGCGCATGCTGGCCGATGGTTTCACGACGCGACGCGGCCGCCGCGGCGCGCTGATCCACTACGATGCCGTCAACGGCAAAGTGCGCGCCCGGCGCGGCGCGCGCCTCATCGCGATCACCTCCGGCGGGACGATACCTGACACCGCCGACTACACGGTGCTGCTCGAGCCCCAGTCCCAGCCCGTCGGCACCATCAACGAGGATTTCGCCGTCGAGAGCCTGCAGGGCGATGTCTTCCAGCTGGGCAACAGCTCCTACCGGATCCTGCGCGTGGAGCAGGGTACGGTGCGGGTGGAGGACGCGCACGGCCAGCCGCCCTCGATCCCCTTCTGGCTGGGCGAGGCGCCAGGCCGGTCCGATGAGCTGTCACAGGGTGTCTCGCGGCTGCGGCGTGAGATCGAGAGCCGGCTTGGCGGCCGCCTCGAGGCGGCGGTGGCCTGGCTCGAGGACGAAGTCGGCATCGCCGCGCCGGCGGCAGTGCAGGCCGTGGGCTATCTGGCGGCGGCGCAAGCGGCTCTCGGAGCCCTGCCCACCCGCGAGGCGGTGGTGCTGGAGCGCTTCTTCGACGAGGCGGGCGGCATGCAGCTCATCATCCACTCGCCGTTCGGCAGCCGCGTGAACCGCGCGTGGGGTCTCGCGCTGCGCAAGCGCTTCTGCCGCTCATTCAACTTCGAGCTGCAGGCGGCCGCGACCGAGGATGCGATCGTGCTGTCGCTCACCACCGCGCACAGCTTCGAGCTCGAGGAGGTGGCGCGCTATCTGCATTCCAGCACGGTGCGCCCGCTCCTCGTGCAGGCGCTCTGTGCGGCGCCGATGTTCCCCGCGCGCTGGCGCTGGAGCGCGGTGATCGCGCTTGCGCTGCCGAGGTTTCGGGGCGGCCGCAAGGTCCCGGCGCCGCTCGCGCGCATGGCGGCGGAGGACCTCCTGGCCTCGGTGTTTCCCGACCAGGCGGCATGCGCGGAGAATCTCTCGGGCGAGCTCGAGATTCCCGACCACCCGCTCATCCGGCAGGCGATCCGCGACTGCCTGGAGGAGGCGATGGACATCGAGGGACTCGAGACGCTGCTGCGCGGCCTCGAGAGCGGCGCCATCCGCGCGGTCGCACGGGACCTCACCGAGCCCTCGCCGCTCGCCCTGGAGGTGTTGTCGGCGAAACCCTACGCATTCCTCGATGACGCTCCGCTCGAGGAGCGGCGCACGCAGGCGGTGTTGAGTCGCCGTTGGCTCGATCCCGCGGCGGCGGGCGAGCTCGGCGCCCTCGATCCGGCGGCCATCGCCCGGGTGCGCGAGGAAGCGTGGCCCGATGCGAGCGATCCCGACGAGCTGCACGATGCGCTCTGCTGGCTCACCTTCATGACTGAGGAGGAAATCCGCGGGCGAGAGGGCTGGGCGGACCGGGCCGCCGTTCTCGCCGCTGCCCGCAGGGCCGCGCGCCTTCGCTCGGAAAGCCAGACTCTGTGGGTCGCCGCCGAGCGCCTGCCGCTTCTGCAGGCGCTCCTCCCCGCCGCTCGGCTCGATCCTGCCATCGAGACGCCTGCGGAGTACGCCGGTAAATGGAGTGCCGAAGAGGCGCTCGTCGAGATCGCGCGCGGGCGCCTGCAGGGCCTGGGCCCGGTGTCCGCCGCTGCCCTCGCGGAGCCGATCGGCATGTCCGCCGTCCGACTGGCGCCGGCGCTCGCCGCGCTGCAGGCGGAAGGATCGGTGATGCACGGCCGCTTCACCGCGAGCGCGCCAGAGGAGGGGGAATGGTGTGAGCGCGGGCTGCTCGCGCGCATCCATCGCTACACCGTGAAGCGCCTGCGCGCGCAGATCGAGCCGGTCGAGCCTCGGGACCTGCTGCGATTCCTCCTCGAGTGGCAGCGGGCAGCCCCTCGGGCGCGCATGGAGGGACCGGACGCTGTCGCCGCAGTCCTCGCGCAGCTCGAGGGCTTCGAGGCTCCGGCGGGCGCGTGGGAAACGGAGATCCTGCCCGCTCGAATCAACGAGTACGACCCGGCCTGGCTCGACGAGCAGTGCCTCGCCGGACGGTTCGTTTGGACTCGGCTCGCGCGGCGCAGAGCCGAAGCCGGACCGTCCGCGGGTCCGGTCCGTGGCACACCGATCGCCCTCCTCGGCAGGCGGCACCTGCGGGCCTGGACGGCACTCGCGGGACCGGTGGATGCCGGCGCGCCGTCTTCGAAGGCTCGCAGGGTGTTGGAGCACCTCGGGAACCAGGGCGCCTCGTTTTTCGACGAGATCGTGGAGAGCACGGGCCTCCTGCCCGCGCAGGCGGAGGAAGGCCTGGCGGAGCTGGTGGGGCTCGGTCTCGTCAACTCCGACAGCTTTGGCGGACTGCGCGCCCTGCTGGTGCCCTCGGATCGCCGCAGGTCCTCGACAGGTCACCGTCGCCGCCCCCGGGCGCTCTTTGGCATGGACTCCGCGGGGCGTTGGGCGCTCGTGCGCCGCGAGCAGAGCTCGGCTGCCGCCAGCCGCGCCGACGCCGACACTACGGAGCTCGTCGCTCGCGGGCTGCTGCGCCGTTGGGGCGTGGTCTTCTGGCGTCTCATCGCGCGAGAGGCGCAGTGGCTCCCGCCCTGGCGGGAGCTCCTCTTCTGCTATCGACGCCTCGAGGCCCGCGGGGAGATCCGCGGGGGCCGCTTCGTCGCGGGGCTCTCAGGCGAGCAATTCGCCGCCCCCGAGGCGGTGGGACTGCTGCGAGAGGTGCGCCGCCGGCCGCGCGAGCAGGACTGGGTATCGCTCTGTGCAGCCGATCCACTCAACCTGCTCGGGATTCTGACACCGGGCCCGCGGTTACCGGCGCTTGCCGGCAACAGAGTCCTGTACCGCGATGGCCTGCCGCTCGCCACACTGGCCGGTGGAGAGGTGCGCTACCTCGAGGCGCTGGATGCGGGGGCGCAGTGGGAAGCGCGAAACGCGCTGTTGCGGCGGCACGTGCCCGTCGCCCTCGCCGACATCAGCTGACCGAGGCGTTCGCTTCCGGGTCGGCGGCGCCTCTCAAGGCACCCGCCTCTCGAGCCGCTCTGGGGTACGGCCACTTTTCTCGCGGCGCTGCGCATGATCACAGCCCGCCCACAGCTTATGCACAAGCGCTCCACAGGCCGGCCGCGATATGCTCCAGCTCATGCCCTTCAGGGTCGCCAAGCTTCTTGCTCGAAGAAACGACGCCACAGTCCTCGGCACTTACTCATTCACCGGTAATACCGTACAGGTGCTGCGGACGAGCGACGGGCGCATCGAGTGGACTTGCGACTGCGAGAGATTCAGACGCCAGTGGCGGCGCGAGACGCCTCTCTGGTGCAAGCACATCGCGAAAGCCGCCGCACGACGCTCGCTAGAGCGTCTGACCGCGCGTCGGGTTGGCCTACCAGCCGCCGACGGGCAGCTCATGCCTCGATGAGGCCGTGGCGAATGGCGAGCAACGTCAGCTCTGATTGGTTGGAAACGCCAAGCTTCTGCTTGACGTTGTAAAGATGCGTGCCGACCGTGGAGGCCGAGAGCCTCAGATCATCCGCGATGCGCTGCACGCTCGCGCCACGCGCCAGGCGGATGAAGACGTCGAACTCCCGCTCCGACAGCCGCTTGATGGGTGATGACTCCGTTCCTTCGATGTCCTCGAGCGCCAGCCGCTGCGCGACGCGCGGGTCGATGTAGCGCTGCCCGCTGCCGACGCCCGCGACCGCCTCCAGCAAGGCCTCCGGGGCGCTGCGCTTCGAGAGGAAGCCAAGCGCTCCCTCTCGCAGCGCCCTCCGGGCGTGCATCGGATCATCGTGCGCGGATAGCGCGAGTACCCGCGCCTGCGGGTCGTGGGCGCGGATGCGTCGCAGCGCTTCGATGCCGCCCATGCCGGGCATCGCGATATCCATGACGACGACATCGGGCAAGAGCTCGATGTAGCGCTGACAGGCGGCCTCCCCGGATTCGGCTTCACCGACGACGGCCACATCGGACCGCGCCTGCAGCAGCAGCCGAAAGCCGGTACGCACCACCGCGTGATCGTCGACCAGCAGGATACGGATCATGCGCCCACCGGTGGCAGCCCGGCGAGGGGGATCTGCGCCGCGAGCAATGTGCCGCGGGACCCGCGGTTATGAAGTGTCAGATTGCCACCCAGGTGACTCACACGCTCACGGAGACCCCGCAAGCCGTAATGTCCGGGCCGGGACCAGTCCTTCGGCAACCCCACACCATCGTCCGTAACCGTCACCGTCAGGCTGCCGCGCTCAGCCTGCAACTCGACATCTATGTGAGACGCATGCGCGTGCCGCAATGCGTTGACCAATCCTTCCTGCACGACGCGGTAGGCTGCGAGCGAGACGCCCGGGTCCGGATTGCAAGCCAGCTCTTGCCGTAGGGTGACCTTGACGGCAGGGTGTCGGCTCTGCAGGTCGCGCACCAGATCCTCCAGCGCCTCGGAAAGGCTCAGGGTATCGAGGGCCGCCGGCGCCAAGCGTGGTATCAGCCCGTGCATGGCATCGTAGAGCCTCGCGGCCTCCGCTGAGATGAGACGCGCCGCCTCCTGCATCGGCGCCTGACTCGACTGGTCGACGATCGCCTGCGCGAGACTGCGGATCGCCGTCACCGACTGACCGAACTCGTCGTGCAGCTCGTGGGCGATCAGCCGTCGTTCCTCGTCGAGCCGCTGCTCGATCACGACGGGCGCCACCGCCCGCTCGACCATCCAGAACGCGAGGCCATTGACGATGAAGAGCATGACCGCGGCTATGGCGAGGAGCCGCCTGATGGCATCCCAGCCGTCGAGGATGCCGCGTGAGGGCGCAGCCTGCACGATGAGCTCGAGGCCGGAGGGAAGGGGAAAGACATAGCGCGGAGTCCTCGGGGCAACGAGGTGCGCGAACCAGGCCGGCGCATACTGGCCCGCCTTGTAGGTAGCTGGCGGCGAATGATATAGCACGGGGCCGCCGGGATAGGTCAGGACGATGTCGTTGGAGCGTACGTGCCCCAGTCGTGTCAGGAAATCGGTCACGGTCCGCGTGCCACCGATGAGCCCGTAGACATTGACCAGGCGTCCGAGGAGCTGGATGGCCACCTGATTCGCTGCCTGGACGTCTTCTCGTATGCGCGAGCGCGTGAGCTGCACCTCGGACGCGACGAGGACGATCACCCACACGATCGTCAGGCCGGTGACCACCAGATGCAGCCGTGTGCGCAGTTTCATCGCCGATTGCCGGAGCTCGGGAGTCTGAGCGACATCGTAGCAGCGCCGCGGCGTTCGCGACTCATGAAATTCATGAGGAGCGATTCATGATGATCCGCTTTCCCCACCGAGGCGCTTTGGCGAGGATGAGGCCGTCGGGCCGTCGGGCCCGGCTGTCACGGCAAACCACCGGAGGATTCGTCATGAAATGGGAAACCCCGCAGGCGATCGATCTTCGCTTCGGCATGGAAATCACGATGTACATCGCCCATCGCTGACCGGCAAGCGCGGCGCATGTGCCGTGATTGCGGCGCATGCGTCGCCCATGCGACCTCCCTCGAATGAAGATTCGCGTACTCGGGTCGGCCGCGGGAGGCGGCTTTCCCCAGTGGAACTGTAACTGCCGCAACTGCGCTGGAGTGCGCGGCGGAACCATGCGGGCGCGCGCCAGAACACAGTCCTCCATCGCCGTCCGCGCCGACAATGCGCCGATGGGACGTAGCACGCCTCAGGATGCCTCCTCGTGGGTCCTCGTCAACGCCTCGCCCGACATTCTCGTCCAGCTTCGCGCCCATGCGGACTTGCAGCCCGCGCGCGCGCCACGTGACACGGCCCTCTCCGCGATCGTGCTCGTGGACGGCCAGGTCGATCACACGACGGGTCTTTACATGCTGCGCGAGTCGACGCGAGCCTGGCCGCTCTGGTGCACCGATGCAGTGCACGCCGACCTGACACGGGGCAATCCGATCATCGAAGTGCTCTCCCACTATTGCCGCATCGAGCGCCGGCGCATGAGCGTGGACGGCACCGGGTTCGCCGCCGAGGGAGCGCCTGACATCCGCTGGCGCGCCCTTCCCGTCCCGGGCAAGCCCGCGCCCTACTCTCCTAACCGCGACTCTCCCGTGGCGGGCGACAACGTGGCGCTCCTGCTCGCCGATGAGCGCTCGCGGCGGACCCTGTTCTATGCGCCCGGCCTCGGACAAATCGACGAGGCGACATGGCAGGCCATGCAGTCGGCCGACTGCGTGTTGGTGGACGGTACGTTCTGGAGCGACGACGAGATGCTCCGGCTCGGCCTCTCGCCCAGGCGGGCGCGCGAGATCGGCCACCTCGCGCAGAGCGGCCCGGGCGGAATGCTGGAGTGGCTCGGCCGGCTGCCCGGGGCGACGCGCAAGATCCTGACCCACGTCAACAATACCAACCCCATCCTCGATGAGGACTCCGCCGAGCGGGCCGAGCTCGGCCGCCGCGGGATCGAAGTCGCCTGGGACGGCATGGAGATCGATCTGTGAGCGCAGCCTCGTGGAGCCTGTCGGAGTTCGAGAGTCAGCTGCGCGCAAAGGATCGGGGCTATCACATCCATCACCCCTTCAACGTCATGCTGAACTCCGGCCGCGCGCTGCCCGAGCAGATCCGCGGCTGGGTGGCGAACCGCTTCTACTACCAGATCAACATTCCGCTCAAGGATGCCGCGATCATGGCCAACTGCGACGACCGGAGCGTGCGCCGCCACTGGGTGCAGCGCATTCTCGATCACGACGGGTACGGCGATGATCCCGGCGGCATCGAATCATGGCTGCGGCTGGCCGAGGCGGTAGGCCTCGAGCGCTCGCGGGTCGAGAGCCTGACGGACCTCCTGCCGGGCGTGCGCTTCGCCGTCGATGCTTACGTCAACTTTGCCCGCCGCGCGCCATGGCACGAGGCAGCGTGCGCCGCGCTGACCGAGCTCTTCGCACCCCACATCCACAAGCAGCGCCTGGCCGGCTGGCCGGAGCACTACCCGTGGATCGACCGCGCCGGGCTGCACTACTTTCAGAGCCGGTTGAGCCTCGCGAGCCGCGATGCCGAACGTGCCTTGGCGGCGACGCTGGAGCAGTTCCGCACGCGCGTCGAGCAGGAGCGTGCGCTTGAGATTCTGCAGTTCAAGCTCGATGTGCTCTGGCAGATGAACGACGCGATGGCGCTGAGATACGGCGTACAGTGAATCCGGAGGTACGTGATGGGGATCGTCGACACGGCAGCGCGTCCGGCAATCGGCGGGGGCTTGCGCCTGCAGTGGGAGCCGGCGCAGGAGGCGCACGTACTGCTCTATCCCGAGGGGATGGTGAAGCTCAACCAGAGCGCCGCGGCGATCCTGACACGCTGTGACGGCATGCGGACGGTCGCTGACATCGTCGCGGATCTCGAGCGAGCGTATTCCACCGCCGGTTTGTCACCGGATGTCTGCGCGTTCATCGCCCTCGCGGTGGAGCGGACCTGGCTGGAGCTGCGCCCGTGAGCGGGCAGTGCGCCATGGACGCCGAGCGTCCCGGCCCGCCGTTGTGGCTCCTTCTCGAGCTCACCTACCGCTGCCCACTGCACTGTGTCTTCTGCTACAACCCGATCGATTTCGGGAGTGTCGGTCGCGAGCTCGAGACGGGGGAATGGCTGCGCGTTCTCGAGGAGGCGCGGGTGCTGGGATCGGTGCAGCTCGGGCTCTCGGGCGGTGAGCCGCTGGTGCGGGATGACCTCGAGACGATCGTGGCCGCCGCGCACCGGCTCGGTTTCTACACCAACCTCATCACCTCGGGCGTGGGTCTCACGGAGCCGCGCCTGCAGGCGCTCAAGGAAGCCGGTCTCGATCACATCCAGCTCTCCTTCCAGGACAGCACGCGCCGGATGAACGATTTCCTGAGCAGCACGCGCAGCTTCGAGCTGAAGTCGCGCGTGGCGGCGCTCATCAAGAAATACCGCTATCCGATGGTGCTCAACGTGGTGCTGCACCGCCTCAACATCGATCATGTCGAGGAGATCCTCCGCATGGCGGAGCGGATGGGCGCCGACTACGTCGAGCTCGCCAACACTCAGTATTACGGCTGGGCGTGGCGCAACCGGGCGCAGCTTCTTCCGAGCCGGGCGCAGCTGCGGCGCGCGCAGGACGCCACCGCGCGCTTTCGCGAACGGGTCGGCCCGCGGATGCGGATCTTCTTCGTGGTGCCAGATTATTTCGAGACGCGGCCGAAGCCGTGCATGAGCGGCCTCGGGCGAGTGTTCCTCAGCATCGCGCCGGACGGGGTGGCCCTGCCCTGCCAGTCGGCGCGGATGCTGCCTGGACTCCTCTTCCCGAGCGTGCGCGAGGCGAGCCTCCGCTCGATCTGGTACGACTCCCCCGCATTCAACCGCTACCGCGGCGAGGGCTGGATGAAGGAGCCCTGCCGCAGCTGCCCCGAGCGGGGGCGGGACTTCGGCGGCTGCCGCTGCCAGGCGTATCTGCTGACGGGCGATGCGGCCGACACCGATCCGGTCTGCGGACTCTCCCCTCATCATCATCTGGTGACCGAGGCGGTGGAAAGGGCCGAGCGAAGCGCGGCCGAGGCTCCGCTCGCCGAGCCCATGGCCTTTCGCGACTACCGCGGCGGCACCGCGCGGGATTAGCGGCTGCTCGGTGCGCCTCGTGCGCACCCGAGGCCGCAGATCGAGGCTGAATGCAGCCAAGTGGCGCTGGGCCAGCTCGGGCTCGGTCATCACGGCCACGGTCGACACCACCGGCGGACCGCCCGCCCCCAGGGGCGAGCACGGCGCCGGCCTCGCCGACACGCTCGACCAGCGGCCGAAGTGATAGATTCTCCGCATGGCCGTGCGACCCGTGCTCAAGATGGGCGAGCCCCTGCTCAGGCAAGTGGCCGTACCGGTGCAGCGCTTCGATGCGCAGCTGGCCGCGCTCGTAGCGGACATGAGCGACACCATGCGCGCGCTGAATGGCGCCGGCCTCGCCGCGCCGCAGATCGGCGTCAGCCTCCGGGTGGTCATCTTCGAAGTAACCTCGAATCCGCGCTACCCTGACGTGTCGCCGGTCCCTTACACCGTGCTGGTCAATCCCGAGCTGACCCCGCTCGGCGATGAGCAAGAGGATGGCTGGGAGGGCTGCCTCTCGGTTCCCGGACTGCGGGGACTCGTGCCCCGGCTGAGACGGCTCCGCTATCGCGGCTACGACGTGGAAGGCGTGCCCTTCGAGCGCACGGTGGAGGGATTCCATGCCCGGGTGGTGCAGCATGAGGTCGACCACCTCGACGGCATTCTTTATCCGCAGCGCATGCTGGACCTGCGGAACTTCGGCTTCGAGGACGCGCTCAGAGGTCAGGTGAGGCCGATGCCGGATTGACCGGGGTCACCCAGGGATGCGGACCTCGCGGTTGCCGCGATGCGGCGTACGTTAAGCGCGCGATGACGGGGCGGCCGCCACGCATTCGCCGACGAGCGTGAGTCCTCCGAGTGCCGAGCACCACCAACCTCCGTCGCCGCCTGCCGCTCTGGGCTTTCGGGCTGACCCTCGCCGTCCTCATCGGCGGCGCGCTCACGGGCTACCTCAACGCGCGCCATCTGCTCGCCAACGAGCAACTGGTGGGGCACTCGGACGCTACGATCGTCGATCTCACCCGGTTGCTCTCCGCGGTCAGGGACGCTGAGAGGAGCCAACGGGGTTATCTTCTGACCGGCGGTGAGACGCACCTGCGACGCTACGGCTATGCCACCGAGCGCATCCAGGGCGAGATCGCCGCGCTGGCGCGCGAGGTCGCGACGCATGCGGGCCAGCGTGCGCGCCTCGATGTGCTGCGCCGGCTGGTCACCCTCAAGCTGGCGCAGCTCGGGCGGATGATCTCGCTCGAGGAGGCGGACAACAGCTCCGCGGCGCTGGCCATCCTTCGCACCGGCACCGGCAAGCGGCTCATGGACGAGATTGGCAACCAGGTGGCCGCAATGCGGACGGTGGAGTACGCGCTCCTCGCCCGCCGAGCCGCCCACTCGCAGCTCAGGTCCCGCCTGACGGTCATCGCCATGGTAGCCCCGGCCCTGATCGGCGCCGTCCTGCTCGGACTGACGTTCTATTTCGGCAATCGGCGGATCGTCGAGCTCAACGCAGCCGACCGGCACAAGGACGAGTTCCTCGCCCTGCTTGCCCACGAGCTGCGGGGCCCCTTGGCGCCGCTGCGCAACGGACTGGAGCTCATCAAGCACAGCGACGGGGCCGAGGATTTGCGCCACCGAGCCTGCGCGTTGATGGAGCGGCAGCTCGAGCAGCTCGTCCGTCTCGTCAACGATCTGCTCGACTCCAGCCGCATCGCCCGGGGCAAGATCGAGCTGCGCCCGGTGCCCACCGACCTCGGCGCGGTCGTCCGGGAGGTCGTGGAAAGCGAGCGTCCCCTGGCCCAGGCGGCCGGTCTGGAGGTGCAGGCGATGCTGACGGCCGAGCCGCTGTTCGTGCAGGGCGACACGGTACGCCTGACGCAGATATTTCGTAATCTCCTCCAGAATGCACGCAAGTACACCGAGCCCGGAGGCCGCATCGAGATCACCGTCAAGCGGGAGCTTGGCGAAGCGGTCGTGCGCCTCAAAGACACCGGCGTCGGCATTCCGCCGGCCAAGCTCGAGACGATATTCGAAATGTTCGCCCAGATCGAGGCAGGCTCGTCACGCTCGCAGGGCGGCCTCGGCATCGGACTCGCGCTCACGCGGCGTCTCCTCGCCCTGCATGGAGGATCCGTGCAGGCTTTCAGCGAAGGTCCCGGCCGCGGGAGCGAGTTCATGGTGCGACTGCCGCTCTCGGCTCACGGGCGCGAGGAGGACACCCTCCGGCCGCGTGAGCAAGCCAAGGCACCCGCGCGCCGGATCCTGGTGGTCGACGACAATGCCGACATGGCCGCCTCGCTTGCAACGCTGTTGCGCCTTTCCGATCACGAGACGTACACGGCGCACGACGGGCTCGAAGCGCTCCAAGCCGTTGAGCATTTGCACCCGGACGTCGTCTTGCTCGATGTCCAGTTGCCGCGGCTCGATGGCTATGAGGTGTGCCGCCGGATACGACAACATCCGTGGGGTAAGAGCGTGACGCTGGTCGCCGTGACGGGCTTGGGTCAGCCTGCAGACCAGCTGAGATCGCGGGAGGCTGGTTTCGACGCGCACCTGATCAAGCCGCCCGACTACGCCGAGCTCACGAGACTGCTGCTATCGCGCCCCGTGCTGCAGGGAGAGCGCGGCGCCCCGACTGCATCGGCCGATCGCGCCAACGCGGCGACTGGCTGACCCGGCACGAGGATCAGGCCGGCTCGCCCGCATTCGCTCCCGGGTCGTAGCGCATCGGCTTGGTCACCCCCAGCCGTGAGAGCTCCTTCAGCAGCGCTTCCGCGAGCTCCTGGTGAGCGGCGCGATCGAAGAGCGGCGCCGCCTCCCAGTCGTATGCCCAGGGGTGGGCCGTCCGCAATGTCGCCGGCTCCTCGGCATAGCGGGGAATGACGTGAGCATGGAGCGCCGGCTCGAGGTTGCCGAGGATCGCGTAGTTGATGCGCTCCGCCCCCGTGACCTTGAGCATCGCATCCCCCAGCCGCGCGAGGTCCTGAAGGAACAGCGTGCGCTCGTGCGCCCCGAGGGCGTTGAGACTGGGTACGACGGGATCGGGCAGAAGCAGCGCGTACCCGCGCAGGAACTGCCGCTCGCCGAACACGGCCCAGCCGGAGTAGAGGCGCGCGATGACGCGCGGATCGCGGCCGGCCCTGGCTGCGGCTACCTGCCGGTGAATCGCCGTCTCCGGCGCTGAGTTGGTATCGGCCTTCATTTCAACACGCCACGCCGAGCCCGCGTAGAGATTCCACCGTAGTCTCATAGCCGCCGTGCACGATGCCGTGCCAGCCCCGCCGGCGCGCAGCGGCGATGTTCTCCGCCCGATCGTCGATGAAGACCGTCTCCGCGGGCGTCAGCGAGAAACGCCGCTCCGCCTCCACGTAAATCCCCTCGTGAGGCTTCATGACGCCGGCTACGAACGAGGGCAGCGCGCCATGACCGATGAGGTGCAGCTGATGTTCCCTCGAGAGATGCGTCCAGTGCAGATCGCCGATGTTGGAGAGCAGGTAAACGCGGTAGCGCTCGCTCAGCCGGTGGGCGAGGTCCACCATGGCCGGCTGCAGCTCGAACATGCCCACCCAGCTCGCCTGCGCCGCCTCGAGGCTCATCGGCCGAGGGGCGAGCGCCGCACAGCGCTCGAGCAGCGCCCGGCCGTCCATGCGCCCGCACTCGTGATCGTCGAGAGCGATGCGTACGAGCACGGAGTTGAGGTCGGGCGCATCCGCGCCATGAGCCGACAGGAAGTCGAGGAAGGGCTGATGGTTCAGATGCACGAACACCCAGCCGATGTCGAAAACGACGTTACGAATCAAGCCGCCTCCGTGAGATCGCAGGTCGCGCCATTCTACGACGCCGTCACCGCGGACGATGTGCGGTGGCCGGCGATTCGTATCGATGCGTCGGAGGCCAGGCACGTTGGCCGGTCCCGCGCATCGCTATAGCGGGAACGGCATCACGGTCCCGGTATCACCTTGTGTGCCGTTCACGGCGACCACCGTCGCCTTGGGAAAGAAGTTGAACTCCGAGGCGCTGGCCCACGTGTACGCGCCCATGGCCCTGCCCACGATGAGATCGCCCGCCTCGAGCTTCGGCAGCAGCAGATTCTCGGCGATGACATCAATGCTGTCGCACGTGGGACCCGCCAGCACTGACGGCAGCCTCTCCTCGCCGTCGCGCAAGGGCTCCACCGGATACCGCGCATGATCGTACAGCTGACCGCTGTAGGAGCCGTAGAGCCCGTCGTCGAGGTAGTACCACCAGTGTCCCTCGCGGCGCGCGCGTCCCATTACGGAAGCGACACCGATCACGGAAGGCCCGACGATGTAGCGGCCCGGCTCGGCAATCACCCTCACCTTCCTGGGGAGTTTGGCCAACGCCTCGCGCAGCGGCTCGCAGAATCTGCCGATATCCTGCACCGGCTGAGCATAGTCGATCGGAAAGCCGCCGCCGATGTCCAGCGTATCGAGCGGCCCGAGCTTCGCCTTGCGCCCCGCCGACATGAGCTTTGCGCAGGCAAGGACCGCCTCGACATGCTTGGCGGAGTCCGCCGCCTGCGACCCGACATGGAAGGAGAGGCCGCGCACGGTGATGCCCAGCTCCGCCGCGAGCCGCGCAATAGCCAATGCATCCTCCGGGTCGCAGCCGAATTTGCGCGACAGGTCGCACATCGCGCCGGGGCTGCGGAAGGACACTCTCAACAGCAGCTCGACCCGATCTGCGAGCCGCTCGAACTTCCGCACCTCGTCAGGATTGTCCACCACGAACGTACGGACGCCGAAATCCAGGGCGTTGCGAATGTCCTGGGGACGCTTGATGGGATGCGTGTGGATGCATCGGTCGGGCGTAACACCGAGACGCCGTACGAGGTGCACCTCACCGGTCGTGGCCAGATCGAGGAAACCGCCTTCGCCCAGCACGGTGCGTACGACCGCCGCGTGCGGCATCGGCTTCAGCGCGTAATGGAGGTCCACGCCCGGCAACGCGGCGCGAAGCTTCCGGTACTGCACTCGCACCCGCTCGCAATCGAGGATGATGAGCGGCGAGCCGAACTGGCGGACCAGCCGCCGGACCTCCGCCGGCTGGAATGGATCAATGTAGCGCGCGCGGTGCGGTTGGCTCATCTTCTTCGTACGTCAACAGCAATCAGTAAGCGGGCCAAGGCCGCCGGTGCTCCGCCCCATCCCGGGCCTCGCCCCTTAGGGGCCGGCGCCGTGGGCCGTCCCAAATCGCTCCGGGCGATTTTGCGGCCCGCGAGGTCAAATGCGTTCAACGGGCTGGCCGCTCGAAGCGCCGCAGGCGACTTCGAGCCGTAAATCAGGGCAAGACGGCGACGGAGCCGCTGTCGTCGGCGTCGCTGACGCTCGCCGCGGCCCGCAGCAGCCGGTCTCGGATCGCGGTCCAGCGCTCGCCCTCCGGGACATCCTGGACCAGGATCCGCTGACAGCCCGCCTTGTCCAGCGTGCGCAGGTTCGTATAGAGATCGTGTCCGTACTGCTCCGGCCGGCGCCCCGCGTTGATCCAGGTGACGTACTTGTGGCCTTTGAGCGGCAGCCGCTGTGCGAGCACAGCGACGCGCCGACCGCCCTCGGAGAGTTCCTCCGCCCGCGCATCAATTTCACCCGTCGGCACGATGGTCATCGGCGTCGTGGGCGCGTAATGCGAGGAAGTGCCGCCGGGGACACGCGGCGATTCGACGTCCGCGCCGATCAGCAGCTCTCCGATGACCTCTCGGATCTGCGCTGCCGTGATGGCGCCGGGCCGCAAGAGCCGCACACTCTGTCCCTGAAAGGCGATGATGCTCGATTCCAGCCCGATCTGACATTCACCGCCGTCGAGGATCACCTTGATCTGCTCACCGAGCTCCTCACGCACGTGCTCGGCCCGCGTCGGCGAGAGCTTGCCAAAGCGATTGGCAGAGGGTGCCGCGATGCCGCCGCCGAACGCTGTCAGAAGCTGCTGCGCCATCGGATGAGACGGCACGCGGACAGCGACGGTATCCTGGCCGCCCGTCACGGCATCGTGTACGTTGGAGGCGCGCGGCATCACCATGGTGAGAGGCCCGGGCCAGAAGCGCTCGGCGAGCCTCATGGCCGCTTCCGGCACCTCCCGTACCCATCGAGGCAGAAAGCGCGGGCTGTCGAGATGCACGATCACCGGGTGGTTGCTGGGCCTGCCCTTGGCTTGGAAGATCTTGCGGACCGCGGCGGGATTCTGCGCATTCGCGCCCAAGCCGTAGACCGTCTCCGTCGGGAAGGCCACGAGCTCGCCGTCGCGCAGCGCCTGCACCGCGGCCTCGATCTCAACCTGGGTAGCTCTAGTGACTCGAACCATAATGGCGCCAATTCTAGCAAGCCGGCCACCGATCTCGCGGTCAGCCCAACCGTTGCGTTTTCACGACAGTTCGGCCCCAGGCACAGGGACTGTGCCCCGCCGCCGCAGGTGGCGGAGCTTTGGGCAAAAACCACGCTTTTTGCCCAAAGCTGCGCTGGGCCGGGCAGGATGCCCGGATCCAGCGCTTCATACTAGTTCAGGGAGCGTCGCGTCCAGCCGCCGTCCGGCGTCCTCAGAAGCTCATAGGCAGGCCAGTAGTGCTTGTCGAGCTTCAGGGTAATCACTTGCGGGGCGTTGTTCCAGGCAATCGTCGTCAGTCGCACCGAAGACCGGTCGGGCCGCCCCGCGACCGCCCCGAGGAAGGCATCGAGATTGGGAGTCGGTACACCATCGACCTCCACGATGCGCCTTCCCGGGTAAAGCCCATAGCGCGCCGCAGGCGAGCCAAATGCGAAGTAGTCGACATAAACGCCGACGGGCGGAATGCCCCGCTGTGCGCGCATGGACTGGAAGGGAGTCTGCAGCGTCGCGCCCGCCCATTCCACCACTCTCCTCAGGCCCTCCCCCGACAGCGCCACCGTGGGGACGCTCAGCGTCCGCTCGCCCCCACCTCGCCATACCGTCACCCTCACCGCGGTGCGATCCGCAGTCGCCCGCTCGACCTCGCGGAAATCGGTGACCACCTTGCCATTGAGCGCCAGCACGAGATCGCCCGGCTGCAGCAGCCGGGATGCTGGCGAGCCGCCGACCGTGCGTATGACGGCCAGCACCTGCCGCGCCGTGGGGCTGCGCGCGGCGAGCTTCGCGGTCCACGCCTGCGAGAGACCCATCAGGCGCGCGTTCGCCAACGGCTCCGGGAAGAGCTCGACGTCCAATGAGTGCAGCGGGCGCCCGCCGCGCACGCGATCGACCATGTCGGCCACCAGATCGATCGGCACGCCGCGCAACGCCTGCGCGATGCCGCCAGCGGTGTCGTACGCGAAACTCGACCACGTCCCAAGCACCTCACCCGAGGCATCGGCCAGCACACCGTCGTATTCGGTGGGCGGGTTCACCAGGCCGATCGTCTCGATGTTGGTATCGCGGAAGCGCATGGTGCGCGAGAGGGGCAGCGACAGCGGATCGATGCTGGCGATCTGCGTGGCCCGCGAGTGCATCTGACTGTCTCCGCCCAGGCCGACGACCCAGACCGGCTGGCCGGGGGAGAGCCTCTGCGGCTTCAGCTTCGCGGACCTGACCGGCGTGGTGCCGATGAGCTTCGGATCGTAGGCGACGATGGCGAAGTTGTGCACCGGGTCGACGTACACGACACGCCCGGGCACTTGAACGGTGCCCGCGAAAGTCACCGTGACGTCTCCGAGAGAGACCGGCACGGTGTCGCGATCCACGACCACGAGGCCCCGCTTGGCATCCACCACCAGGCCCGTGCCATGGTAGTAATGCTCGGTCACGCCGGATACCGAGTAGGGCATCGTGAACGTCACCATCGCAAGTGACGGGGCAAGAGCGTTCATCCGCGGGTCCTGATACTTCGGGAAGCGCGTGGAGCTCACCGGATCAGGCTTGGGAGGGGGCCCCGCTGCGAGCGGCTTGCACAGCCAGGTACCGAGGGCGTCGTCCCGCACGCAGTGGTCCGTCGGGTACCACAGACGGTCCATCCGGAAGGAGCCGAGCTCGCTGCCGTTGGGATCGTCGACCGTCGTGAACCGGACGTTGGCGTAATCGCCATTGCCGAGCTGACGGAGCGCCCGGCGGAAATCGCCAAGGTAGTCGATCGGCGTGGAGTTGACCTGGGTGATCACCGCGCCACGGGGAATGCCGGCGGCGCCGAACACGTATCCCGGGTTGGCGACGAACACGCCGCGCGGCGGCACATTGAGCTGGCGCGCCTCCTCGTAGGACAGGGTGTTGACCACCGCATCGCCGAATTGAACGTAACTGCTCGGCGTGATGGCGTTCAGGTCACCGACGGGCACCGTGACGGATACCGGCTGGCCGCCGCGCTCCAGCTCGAGCCTCACCTGCCGGCCGACCGAGGAGTCGAGAATCTGCTCGAGCGGGTCGAAGGTGGTCACATAGTGACCGTTGACCCGCAGGAGGATATCGCCCGGCTGCAGGGCGAGCGCGCTCGGCGTCCCCGGCAGCACACTCGAGACCACCAGCATGCCCGTGCGCCGGGGGAACCGCTTGCGCACGGCCGCCTCGACACCCGCCGGGAGCCCGAGCCGCTCGAGCTCGTCGTAAGGCGTGTAGTTGAAAACCGAGAAGAGCGTGCCGCGGGTGACGGGCTTCCCGTCCTCGATGAGCCTCAGGGCGCGCTTCACGCGCTCGAGGGGCAGGTAGAAGCTCGAGGCGGCGTTGTCCGCCCCGCCGGCGTTGAGTGCGATGACGCGGCCCCGGATATCGATCACCGGCGATCCGGAGGAGCCGCCGGAAGTGCCGGAAGCGGCCTGCAAGTAGAAGGTGTTGAAGTCGTTGTACTTGCCGAAGCCGTAGTCCGGCGCCTGCCGGTGCAGCCGAGCGAGCGTGCCGGCGAGAATCGAGAGCTGCTCACCCGCATTGTTGCCCACTACCCGGATCTCGGTGCCGACCTTCGCCCCCTGCGGATAGAGGTCGAGCGCCTTCGGCTTGATGTAGTGCAGCTTCTTCGGGTCATACTGATAGAAGCCGAAGTCGTGCACCGGATCACGGTAGATGGGCTTGAGGGGCACCACCTCGCGATCGAGAAACACCGCCTCGGCGGTCACCGGCCCCGGCGTCACGACATGGCGGTTGGTCAGGATGATGCCGCGCTTTGCATCCACGACGAAGCCGGTCGCTTGCGCGGTCTCATTTCCGTCCGTGTCGAAGGCACGGACCTCGTCCACCTTGATGGAGACCACGCTGCTCGCGATGCGCTCGAGAGTGGCCGCCCAGGTGGGATTGGCCTCGACCGCCGCCGCCTGCCGGGCGAGGTGGGCGGCCTGGGGGGGGCCGCCCAGAAGCGCCCCTCGCCGCGCGCCCCTCGGTAACGGCACTCGCGGCGGACGCACCTCCTGGGCCGGTCTCGCGGGGCGAGGCTGCACGGGCGCCTCCGCTGCCGGCATGGGCGCCTGCTCGGCGGTCGTGGGTGAGGCCGCCTGCTGACCCGCGGCGAGACTCAGCGGCGCGCAGACGGCAAGCAGGAAGAGGCTAAGCAGTCGTGGGAATCGCATGAGCTACGGTCGGCTTCCAAGTGAGGTCCAGTTGCTTGGCTGCCCGAACGTCATCCAGGCGCCGTACGGGCATGGTATGCGGAGCGCTGGTGAGGCGCTCGGGTTCTTGCGCGGCTTCCGCGAGGATTTCAGCCATCGCGGCGACGAAGGCATCGAGCGCCGCCTTGCTCTCGGTCTCCGTCGGCTCGATCAGCAGGCACTCCGGCACGAGAAGCGGAAAATAAGTCGTCGGTGCGTGCATCCCGTGATCGAGCAGCCGCTTGGCGAAATCCATCGCCGTGACGCCCAGCTCCTTCGCCTGACGCTTGAGCGTGATGATGAGCTCGTGACTGGCGCGGCGGCTCGGGTAAGCCGCATCGAAGCCCGCCCGGGTCAGTTGCGCAAGGAGATAGTTGGCATTGAGCGTGGCGTACTCGCTCACCCTCGCCATCCCCTCCCGGCCGAGCAAGCGCATATAGACATACGCGCGCAGGAGGACTCCGGCATTGCCCATGAACCCCGAGAGCCGCCCGATCGACTGCGGCAGATCCCGCTCCGTCAGCCAGCAATACTGCTCACCCCGGCGCCCGACGATCGGCACCGGCAGGAAGGGCGCGAGCCGGGCGCTCACGCCGACCGGACCCGCGCCCGGTCCGCCGCCGCCGTGCGGCGTGGAGAAAGTCTTGTGCAGGTTGACGTGGATGACATCGAAGCCCATGTCGCCCGGCCGTACCTTGCCGAGAATGGCATTGAGATTCGCGCCGTCGTAGTAGAGAAGCCCCCCGGCCGCGTGGACGGTGCGCGCCACCTCCTCGATCCGCCGCTCGAAGACTCCGAGAGTGGACGGGTTGGTAAGCATGATGCCCGCGGTCTTGGGGCCGACCACGGTCTTGAGCGCCTCGAGGTCGACGTCGCCTTCGGCATTGACAGGCACTTCGCGCACCACACAGCCGCACATCGTGGCCGTTGCGGGGTTGGTGCCATGAGCCGCCTCGGGCACGATGATCTCATTGCGCTCGAGGTCGCCCCGCGCCCGGTGATACGCGCGGATCATCGCAACGCCCGCGAATTCCCCCTGGGCGCCGGCCATGGGGCTCAATGCCACGGCCTGCATGCCGGTGACCGCCTTCAGCATCTCCTGCAGCTCGTAGAGACAGGCGAGAAATCCCTGTCCCACGCTCTCCGGCGAGAGGGGGTGGCGCGCCAGGAATTCGGGCAGCATCGCGAAACTGTTGCAGGCCTTGGGGTTGTACTTCATCGTGCACGACCCGAGCGGGTAGAAATGCGTGTCGATTGAGAAGTTGAGCTGCGAGAGCCGCGTGAAGTGCCGCACCGCCTCGAGCTCGCTGACCTCGGGCAGGAGCGGCCGCGTACTGCGGCGCAGCGTGGCAGGCAGATCGTCCGTGGCAGCCGGCCCCGGATCGCGCGGCCACTGGTCCTCGGCGCCGCGGCCGGGAACGGAATACTCGAAGATCGGCTTTTCCAGTCGTGTGGACATGATCTCGAAGCCTCAGGCGGCGCGCGCTTCGCGCAGGCACTCGGCGAGTGCGCTCGCATAGCGCTCGATGTCGGCGGTCGTTTTCGTCTCGGTGGCGCAGACGAGGAGCGCGGGGCCGAGCTCGGGATAGTGCTCGGCGAGGTCCAGGCCTGCGAGAATGCCGCGAGCGGTCATCTTCTGCAGCACGGGCGCCACCGGGCGATCGAGCCCGATGACCGCCTCGTGGAAGACCGGCCCGCGCAAGAGGCGCCGCACTCCCGGCACCCGGGTCAGCGCGTCGACGAGCTCCCTTGCGCGCGCGTGCGATGCGGCGGCGACCCGCTCGAGGCCCACGGGCCCCATCAGCGAGAGGTAGACCGCCGCGGCCGTCACCAGCAATCCCTGGTTGGTGCAGATGTTGGAAGTTGCCTTGGCCCGGCGGATGTGCTGCTCGCGGGCCTGGAGCGTCAGCGTGAAGCCGGGGCGGCCGGCCGCATCGAGCGTGCGCCCGACGATGCGGCCCGGAAGCTGCCGCACGTGCTCCATCCTTGCGGTCATGAAGCCGAAGTACGGGCCGCCCGAGGAGAGCGGCACGCCGAGCGGCTGGCCGTCGCCGACGGCGATGTCCGCGCCCTTTGCGCCCCACTGGCCCGGGGGCGTGAGGAGCGCGAGGGAGGTGGGATTCACCACCGCCACCACCAGGATGTTGCGCGCACGCGCCCAGTCGCAGAGCGCATCGACGTCCTCCAGCCGCCCGAAGAAGTTCGGCTGCTGAATGACGAGAGCCGTGATGTCCTGCCCGTCGTAGCGCTCGAGCGCACCGGCGGGAATGCAGCCCTCCTCCGTGCAGTACGGCAGCTCCTCGAAGACGAGCCCCTGGTTGCCCGCCACCGCCCTGGCCGTTGCGCGGTAGTGGGGGTGCACCGTGGTGGGCACGAGAATACGCCGTGATCGCGACCTGCGGTTGGCGCGAACCGCCATGAGGCACGCTTCGCCCACCGCGCTCGCGCCATCGTAGAGAGAGGCGTTCGAGACCTCCATGCCCGTCAAGCTCGCCATCATGGTCTGATATTCGTAAAGGAGCTGCAGCGTCCCCTGGCTCGCCTCCGCCTGATAAGGTGTGTAGGCGCTGTAGAACTCGCCGCGCGTGGCGATGGCCCATACCGCCGCGGGGATGTGGTGCTCGTAGGCGCCCGCGCCGATGAAGCAGAGCGGGCGGCCGTCGAGTCGCGCCCGCTCGGTCATGAGACGACCGACCTCCATCTCGTTCATGGCTTCCGGGACGCCGGCGAGCCCAGCCAACCGCAGGCTGGCGGGGATCTCATCGAAGAGCCGCTCGATGCGCTCGACGCCGATGGCGGCAAGCATCGACTCGACATCCTCGCGCGTGTGAGGAATGAAGGCCATCAGCTGCCCTCCTCCACGACGAGCTTCTCATAGTCCTTCGGGGCGAGGAGCTGGGGAGCGGCGGCGGCGGCCGGCCGCAGACGCATCAGCCACCCCTTGCCGTAGGCGTCCGAATTGATCGCCTCCGGCTCCGCGGCGAGTGCGGGATTGCCGGCGATCACCTCGCCCGCGATGGGGGAGTAGACATCGGAAGCCGCCTTGACGGATTCCACGACCGCGAACGGCTCACCGGCCGCGAGCGTGCGGCCGGCTTCGGGTACCTCCACGAACACCAGATCACCGAGCGCATGCTGCGCGTGGTCGGTGATGCCGACCTCCACCGTGCCATCGGGCAGGGTTCGCAGCCATTCGTGGGTTTTCGTGTACTTGAGGTCGGAAGGAACGTTGCTCATTTCTTTCCGGCGCGAAGACTCCGGCCCTCATGCCGGAGAGGGAACGCCGCTCCTTTTGTTGTGTGGATGTGTCTGGACAAAAACACAGTGGCAAGATGCTGAAGGTCGGCTTCTTGGGCGATTACGCCACCGGCACGGGAGACACGGTTTGCGAGCGGCCCGAGGACAACGATACTCAGGAGACGAGCACTTTACCGTGCCGCACGAACGGCGGCCGCACGACCTTTGCGTCGTGCAGCTTGCCGCGAATGTCGACTTGCACGCTGGCGCCTGCCGCGACAGGTACTCGGGCGAGCGCGATCGAGCGCTCCAGGGTGGGGGAAAAGGTACCGCTCGTGATCTCGCCCTCGCCGCCTTCCGGTACGAGCACCTTCTGGTGTGAGCGCAGCACCCCGCGCCCCTCGAGCAGCAGCCCGACCAGCTTGCGCTGCGGGCCGCGCGCGCGGATCGCCTCGAGCGCCTCGCGGCCGATGAAGGCGCGCTCGCGCGGCTCGAGCGCCACCGTCCAGGCGAGCCCGGACTCGAATGGATGGGTGCTCTCGTCCATGTCGCTGCCATAGAGGTTCATGCCGGCCTCGAGGCGCAGGGTGTCGCGGGCACCGAGGCCGCAGGAGGTCACGCCGGCGGAATTCAACGCTTTCCACACTCGCTCCGCGTCTGCGCCTGGCAACATGATCTCGAAGCCGTCTTCGCCCGTGTACCCGGTCCGCGCAACGAGCCAACCGTCGATCTCGCCGCCAAAGAACGGCTCGAGAGCGAGCGCGGCCGCCGAGCCGACAGCTGAGAGCAGAGCCACCGCCTTGCCGCGGGCTTCAGGGCCCTGCACGGCCAGCATGGCGAGGTCCGTACGCTCCACGGCCTCGACCCCGAACTCTGCCGCGTGCCGCCGGATCCACGCGAGGTCTTTCTCGCGCGTGCCCGCATTGACGACAGCGCGGAACCAGGACTCGCCGAGCAAATAGACGATGAGATCGTCGATGACCCCACCCGTCGCGGTCAGCATGCAGCCGTAGAGCGCCTTTCCGGGAACCTTCAGCTTGCCGATGTCGTTCGCAAGAAGCCTGAGGAGTAATGATCTGACGCGCGCGCCCTTGAGATCGACGATGCACATGTGGGAGACGTCGAAGACGCCAGCGCCGCGCCGGACGGCATGGTGCTCGGCGATCTGGGAGCCATACTGCAGCGGCATATCCCAACCGCCGAAATCCACCATCCTGGCGCCAAGCCTCTGGTGCAGCTCGAATAGGGGAGTTCGTCGGCCCATAAGGTTCCCGCGCTTAGCGGGTAAAGGCCGCTCCTTTACCCGCGCCCAAAACAGCGCGCCTACCTCGGTCCGCTGAAAGGGCCGCAGGCCACTTTCAGCCAAATCAGAGAACGACGGCAGGCGCAGTACACCCTTGCCGCCCTCTGTCCGGTGACCTGAGAGATCGGGCGCCAGAGCGGCGCCGCTCCCCTTCGGTGGGTGGCCGCCAAGGACGTCCACCACTCTCCAGAGTCCCCGCGATCTGCCGTTCGTGTGCCTGAGCGTTTCCGGGCGGAGCTTGCGCCTTCGGCGTTCCGGCGGTGGCCGGACTCTCTCCGGACAGACCGAATGTGGGGTGCGCAGGATCATAGCAGCCTTTCGGGATAATCACCGCCTTTGCGGACCGACCCTGTAAAATCCCCGTTCTTCCAGGAAGCACTTCTTTGGCAGGCACTATGTCGTCCATCCAGCGTCGCAATTCCGTGCAGGTGTCCATCGGCTCCGTCCGGGTGGGCGGGACAGCGCCGATCGTCGTGCAGTCGATGACGAACACCGATACCGCGGACATCGAGGGCACTGCGCAACAGGTCAAGGCCCTCGCCCGCGCCGGGTCGGAGCTCGTGCGCATCACCGTGAACACGGCGGAAGCCGCTGAGGCGGTGCCGCACATCCGCAATCGGCTCGATCAGCTCGCAGTGGCGGTACCCCTCATCGGCGATTTCCATTTCAATGGCCACAAGCTCCTCCGTGAGCACCCGGGCTGCGCCGAGGCTCTCGCCAAGTACCGCATCAATCCCGGCAACGTGGGCCGCGGCAGCAAGCGCGACCCCCAGTTCGCGGAGATGATCGAGACGGCCTGCCGCTACGGCAAGCCGGTGCGCATCGGCGTCAACTGGGGCAGCCTCGACCAGGATCTACTCACGCGTTTGATGGATGAGAACTCCTCGCGGACGGACCCGGTGAGTGCGCAACAGATCATGCGCAACGCCGTGGTGCTCTCGGCGTTGGAGAGTGCGCGGCGCGCCGAGGAGCTCGGGATGGCTCATGATCGGATCATTCTCTCGGCAAAGGTGAGCGGGGTGCAGGATCTGATTGCGATCTACCGCGATCTGGGGGGGCGTTGCGATTTCCCACTGCACCTCGGGCTGACGGAGGCGGGCATGGGATCGAAGGGTATCGTGGCCTCGACGGCGGGCATGGCGGTGCTGCTGCAGGAGGGGGTCGGCGATACGATCCGCGTCTCCCTTACGCCTGAGCCGGGCGGGGACCGGACGCAGGAGGTGATCGTGGCGCAGGAGATCCTGCAGACGATGGGGCTGCGGTCATTCCTGCCGCTGGTTACGGCATGCCCGGGGTGCGGTCGTACCACCAGCACCGTGTTCCAGGAGCTTGCCCAACGTATTCAGACGCATATCCGGCATCGGATGCCGGAGTGGCGTCGGGAATACCACGGAGTCGAGGATATGACGGTGGCTGTGATGGGCTGCGTGGTCAACGGCCCTGGCGAGAGCAAGCATGCCAACATCGGGATCAGCCTGCCGGGGACGGGGGAGCGGCCTGTGGCTCCTGTCTATGAAGATGGAGAGAAGACGGTCACCTTGAAGGGCGATCGGATCGCGGAGGAATTCCAGGAGCTGCTGGAGCAGTATGTGACCAGAAAGTTCACCAGGAAGAACGTCAGCGCCGAGCCTGCTTTGGCTTGAGAGAGCGCACCGACCGACACCTGCCGGGAGAAGGTTATGGGCGAGCTATCTGAAAAGCATTGCAAGCCGTGTGACGGCGGGGTGGCACCCTACTCCCGCGAGGAGGCTGAGAGGCTCGTGAATCAGCTCGCCAGCGGATGGGTGCTGTCGAAGGAAGGGCCGTACTTGCGGCGGGAGTTCAAGTTCAGGGACTTCTACCGGACGATGAGCTTCGTCAACGCGCTCGCGCACATCGCCAACATCGAGGACCATCATCCGGACCTCGAGCTGGGGTACAACTATTGCCGCGTGCAATTCACGACGCACGCCATCAAGGGACTGTCGGAAAACGACTTCATCTGCGCGGCGAAGCTCGACGCCATTGCGCTCAGCTGAGGAGACTAGAAGAGGCGGAAGCGGGACGCCTGGCGATCTCGGGCAGCTCACCGTCCAACCCCAGGGCGCGGGTGATGAAGAAGCGCTTGACCTCATCGCTCCGGTTGACCAGAGCCAGGCCGCGCTGCGCGATACGCGACAGCGGACCGACGCCGTGAGCGAGGTAGCGGTTGAAGCCGTCGATGGCGAGAGCGATCGGCTCGATCTCGCTTTTGCGCCAGCGCTCGTAATGGCGTAGCACGCTCTGGGCCCCCGGGTCTTCGCGCACCCGGCAGGCGGCGCAGATCAGCTCGCAGAGCGCCGCGGCGTCCAACAGCCCGAGATTGACGCCCTGACCGGCCAGCGGGTGAACGACGTGCGCAGCGTCGCCGATCAATGCACACCGGTGCGCCGTAAAGCGGTGCGCAGTCAGCTTGTATAGCGGAAACGACAAGCGCTCCGTACGCAGCTTCGCGGCGCCCAAGACACCGTCCGACTGGCGCAGAAGCTCTTGCGCAAAATCGCTCTGCGACATCGCAAGGAGCGGTGCGGCTACGGGATCGTCGGCGGACCACACGATGGAGCTGCATCCATCGGCGAGCGGCAGGAACGCAAGCGTGCCCGCCCGGAGGAAGCGCTGCCAGGCCGTGCGCTCATGAGGCAGCTCCGTGCGGACATTGCACACGATTGCCGTCTGGTGGTAGCGGGACATTTCGACGGTGAGGCCGATCGACTCGCGGACCAGCGAGCGTGCGCCGTCCGCCCCCACGACCAGGCTGCACGTGAATGTGCCAGCGCTCGTCTCCAGCTGCACGTGGTGATCCTGTACGCGCAGACGGGAGAGCTCGCCCACGATGACCTTGCCGCCCGCCGCCTCGAAGGACGCGAGGGCCGCAGTCTGAACGAGACGATTCTCCACGATATAACCGAGATTCGGCTCGCCGGCGTACGCCGCATCGAACTCCAGCACGTCGGAACTTCGCGGCTGCACGCTCTCATGCCATACGCGCATGCGCTCGTACGGCTGCATACGCGACCCCGGCATCAGTGGCCAGGCACCGATCGCCGTCAGGATTCGCTCGCTAGCGCGCGACAGCGCGGAGACACGCGCATCTAGCGGAGCGTCCGGCGGTGTGGTGGCGGGCCTCTTGGGCTCGAGGACAGCAATGCGAAGGGGCCGACGCGAGTCCTTCGTGGCGATCTGCAGCAGCGCCGCCGCGCTGGCTCCGACGGGACCTCCCCCGACGATGAGCACATCCAACGCCTCCAGAGAAGCTGCTGGGCTCGTTGCGGCGCTCATTGCAGCGGAAGCCCTCGTGCCAGGCGCGGCGTCGGCCCGCCGAACCCCAAACTGACTCGCGCGAGCGCGCGCTTGGCGGGCGGCGAGAGATAGATCGGA
>JAKBCR010000173.1 GCA_021807675.1 Pseudomonadota bacterium | reverse complement strand
CGCCCAAGGCAGTGGCCCTGGTGTCCGCCTTGCGTGAGGCCGTCAAGCACAGTGGTAATGGCGTCAATCGGGAGAATCACAGATGAACCCAGTTCAGAACATCATCAAAGGCTCACGCCACGCCACGCCACATTTCCGAGATGGCCGATGATGCCGTCGAGCCGCTTCCCTACAAGCCGATCTCTGCCGATTCGCACGTAACGGAGCCGCCGTACCTGTTCACGGAATATCTCGATCCCAGATTCCGCGACGCGTGCTTCACCGCATACAACAGGTGGCTGTCCGAATTCCAGTCCTATGCGCCCAGCCGGCTCTTTGGTCTCGGACAAACTGCCGTGAATTCGGTCGAGCAGGCCGTGAGGGATCTCGAGCGGATCAAGGAGATGGGCTTTTGCGGGGTGATGATGCCGAGTGATCGCGTGGCTGAGAATGTCTATTTCACGTTTCAAGATGACATTGTGGCTTTCAACTGCCTGAACATGCTCAACCCGAAGCGCCTGCTGTGGTCAAACGATTTCCCGCATCCAGATGCAACCTGGCGCTGGAGCAGGCAGCTTCTGAATTATCAGACGCAGAATCTGGACGACGGTGTCCGCCGCGATATCCTGCGTGACAACGCAATCGGTTGCTACGACCTGGGAGCTTCCTGAAGGCCTAACATGCGGGTTCCCGTCGCG
The DNA here is from genome assembly GCA_021807675.1 of Pseudomonadota bacterium. Classification (GTDB taxonomy): domain Bacteria; phylum Pseudomonadota; class Gammaproteobacteria; order Steroidobacterales; family Steroidobacteraceae; genus 13-2-20CM-66-19. The sequence continues at coordinate 8,906 of JAKBCR010000173.1, read as the reverse complement.
GATTGGCGGCGTCCCTGGAGTCCGGATCACGCTTTTTGCCCGAAGCAGCGCTTCGTTCGCGCAGGAGCCCGGATCCAGCGCTTCTCAATGGTGCGGCAGATGCTGCAGCGCGACCATCGCGAGCGCGAGCAGCAGTGCGGGCGGCATGATCAAGGCGCCGAGTTTGAGAAAGCTTGCTCCGCTCACCTGGACGTTCTCCCTGCGCAGCGCAACCAGCCAGAGGATGGTCGCGAGTGAGCCCGTGACCGACAGATTCGGTCCGAGGTCAACGCCGACGAGCAGCGCATCCTGCAAGTGCGCTGCCGCATGCGCGCCCCCGAGGGATCCTGCGACCAGCGCCACCGGCAGATTGTTCATGACGTTGGATGCCGCCGCGACGCTCCCTCCTGCTGCGAGCACCGCCTCGTAGCCGGGGCCCTGCGCCAGGTGTTGCAGTCCCGCCGCCAATGCCGCAAGCATCCCCGTGCGGCCGAGACCCTCGATGAGCACGAACAATCCCGCGACGAGCGGCAGCACTCCCCAGGAGACGCCCTTGGCGATGTGCCAGGGTGAGCGCCGGTCCAGCAGGAGCGCCAGTGCCGTCGCCAGCATGCCGGCTGCAAAAGTAGGCGCGCCCAGCTGAAGTCCCGCCGCGGAGGCCCAAAGCAGCGCGGCCGCCGTGAGGGCGATGCCGCCGGCTGCGAGCTTCGCGCCGCGGGTGAGCGGCGGCAGCGGGACCTCGGCGGCATGCTCCGTGGCCATTGCCCGCCGCTGCGTCGTGCGCAGCACGATGTAGGTCACGAGGATGGCCGCGAGCGAGGGGAGCGTGAACCGCTCGAGCCACAGCGGCAGAGGAGGCATGTGGCTTTCGAATACCACCAGGTTGGCGGGGTTCGAGATCGGCAAGAGGAAGCTCGCCGCGTTGGCGATGAACGCACAGATGAGAAGATACGGCAGCGGCTCCGTGCGCGCCTTTCTTGCTGCAGCGTATACCGCGGGCGTCAACACCACGGCGGTCGCGTCATTGGAGAGGAGCGCGGTGACGATGATTCCGACAACGTAGATGAGGGCGAACAGCCGCCGCGGCGAGCCTCGCGCCCAGCGCACCGCGAGCGCTGCCACCCACTCGAAGAGTCCCTCCGTCCTCGCCAGCTCCGCGAGCACCATCATGCCCGCCAGGAAGAGATACACGTCCGTTCCCTTGCGCACCGCCATCCAGGCCTCCCCGGGGGAGATCAGGGAGCCGAGCACCAGGATGGCCGCGCCAGCGACCGCCCACACCGCCTCTGATACGCCCCAGGGACGGGTGATGATGCCAAAGGTTGCCAGGGCGGCAATCAGCCAGATCGTCTCGTTGGCGACACTTGCATGAATCAGGGGCACGGAGTGGTCTCGAGGCGCGAAGTCCGCGATTGGACCTGCGCGCCCCCGCTGCCGTCAAGGACGGTCCCGCCATGGCCATGCGGTACGCTACGACAATTGCGAGGGTCCTGAAAGCATGCTGGCATCGGTCGTCAACGCGATCGTCACATTCTCGCGAGCCCATCAGGAGCTTGCCTATGGCGTGATTTTCATCGTCGCGTTCGCCGAGGCGCTGCCGGTATTTGGCGCGTTTGTTCCCGGAGACGCGGTCATTCTCGCGATCAGCGCGCTCGTGCCGACGGGGGCTCTGCGCCTGGGTCCACTGATAGTGGCCGCGACGGTGGGCGCGGTGCTGGGTGATGGGCTCTCGTTCTGGCTGGGACACCATTACCGTCGCTCCATCGTCAGCCGCTGGCCCTTCAGCCGCCATCCGGCGGTGGTGGCGCGGGGCGAGACGTTCCTTCAGCGCCACGGCGGCAAGAGCGTCTTCATCGCACGCTTCACCCCTGGGGTGAGGGCGATCGTTCCGCTGCTTGCCGGTGTCCTCGAGATGCCCTCGGGACGCTTCTATGCGATGAACGTACTCTCGGCGGCGGCCTGGGGACCGGCTCACATTCTCGCCGGCGCGGCGATCGGGGCGACGCTGGTCGTGCTCGGCGCCGTGGCCGGCCGGCTCGCGATGCTCGCCGCCGTCCTCCTCGTGCTGCTCGCGGCGTTCGTCTGGGGAATGCGGCTGGCAATACGGCGGCTGCCGCCGCTCATGACGCTCGCACAGCAGCGGCTGTGGGTGTGGGCTCAGCGGCGCGACAGCTGGCTGCGCCGCCAACTGCTCTCGATCCTCGATCCCGCGCGCAGGGAGTTGCCGGGCCTCGCGCTCCTCGGCGTGCTCCTTGGGGCGAGCCTGTGGCTTTTCTTCGGGGTGCTGCAGGATGTGCTCGCGGGCGATCCGCTGGTGCGGGCCAACGAGGCGGTGTTCCATTTCCTGCAGACGCTGCGCACCGTCTGGGTCGACCGGGCGATGGTCGCGGTCACCGAGCTTGGCGATCTCACGGTGGTGGCGGCCGTCACGTTCGCGGCGATCCTGTGGCTCCTCTGGCGGCGCAACTGGCGCGCGATGGCACACGTGATCGCCGCGGTTGCCGCGGCAAGCCTGTTCACGCTCCTCATGAAAGTCACCTTGCGAGTGCCGCGGCCGTACGCGGTGAGCTCGGGATGGGGAATCTTCGCCTTTCCGAGCGGACATTCCGCGGCCAATGCCGCGCTCTATGGCTTTCTCGCGGTCGTGGTGTCGTGGGAGGTCGGGCCGCGCTGGCGGGTGATCGTGGCCGCGCTGGTGACGCTCTTCGTCGGGGCGATCGCGTTCTCGCGCGTATATCTCGGAGCGCACTGGCTGTCGGATGTGTTGGCCGGCATCGCCTTCGGGACCGCCTGGGCGGCTTTCCTCGGAATCGCCTACCTGCGCCGCGATCCGCAGCCTGTCGGAGCCGGCGGGCTCTGCGCGGCGGCCGGCCTCGCGCTGCTGGTCACCGGTGCCGTGCATATCGGACAACGGCACGCCGCGGACGATCGTCTCTACGCGCCACGCACGCATGTCACGAGGGTCGCCGCGTCCCAGTGGTGGCATGAGGCATGGTCGATGCTGCCGGCGCGCCGTGTCGACCTTGCCGGGGAGATCGGCGCGCCGCTCACCCTCCAGTGGGCGGGCACACCGGCGGCTCTCGCCGCTCAGCTGGCGCCCGACGGTTGGAAAGCCCCCGTGCCGTGGAGCATCCGCTCGGCCCTGGCGTGGCTGACGCCTCATCCGAGCCTCGCGAGCCTTCCAGTGTTGCCGCATCTCGAGAACGGCCGCCCCGAGGTGTTGGTTCTGACGCGAGCCGCCCCCGGCAGCGCGGGCGAGGCGCGGCTCGTGCTGCGTCTCTGGCGCTCCGACCTTCAGGTGGCCTTCCCGGACGGGCGGACGGTCTCCGTCCTCGTTGGCACGGTCGATGAGGAGCATCTGGAGCGACCCGCCTGGTTCCTCACGACGACACGCGAGCTGCCCGATTACGACGCCCCGCGTGACCGGCTGGCCGCAGGCCTCCCCGATCGCCGCCTCGTCGAGCGCGGGCCGAGGCGGCGCGGGGCGGGGTGGGACGGGGGCGTGCTGCTCGGCCGGCCGGCGCTCTCGGGCAGCCCTGGCGATTGAGCCGCAGCTTGCCCACCTACGACTGCGGTCGTAAAATTGGATGATGACACGGTTCCGTCTGCCCGCGGACGACCTCGAGTATGGTGTGCTCGCCGAGCTCTGGGAGCTCGGTGTGGCATCGGTGCGCGAGCTGCACGACCGGCTCGGCGCCCGGCAGGGCCTGGTCTACACCACGACGGCGAAAGTGGTCGACCGCTTGCGCGAGAAGGGCTTGATCCAGCGCCAGCGCAAGGGCAATGCATTCGTCTACCGCGCGCGTGTGGCCCGCGACGAGGTGGAGCGCGCACGGGCGCGCAACGCGGTGACCCGGTTGCTCGGTGCGACTCCGCGCGCCGCCGTCGCGGCGCTTGTCGAGGCGGTGGACGATGTCGATCCGGCCCTCCTCGAGGAGCTCGAGCGGGCGGTTCTCGCGCGGCGGAGGTCGAAGCTTGGAGCGTGAAACGCTGCTCTCGATCCTGATCATGCTGCTCGGCGGCCTTGCGCTGCAGCTGTTCGTGTGGTGGCCCTCCATGAGCCCCGCGCAGTTGCCGCCGGCGCGGCTCGAGCGCAGGAGCTGGCGGCGGGTCTGGTATCCCATCGTGCCGACGCTCCTCGTGGCCGCATCGCTCTGCGGCTGGGCGTTGCGGGAGCCGGATCCGGTGCGCGATCCGCTCGACCCCTGGGTGTTAGTGGCGGTCTGGGCTCCGTTCGGCCTCATCTTCGCCCGCGCGGCGGCGCGGGGCGTGTGGTCGCTGTTGCGCAGCCCGATCGATTGCGGGGTCTCGACGGTAGGGCTCATCCAGCCGCAGGTGGTGTTCTCCCCGTTTCTCGCCAAGCAACTCGAGGAGGGTGTGATCCGCGCGGCGCTCGCGCACGAGCGCGCGCACGCGATGCACCGCGACCCGCTGCGCATCTGGCTCGCTCAGCTCGTCACCGATCTGCAGTGGCCGTGGCCCTGGGCCGCGAAGCGGCTGGAGGTGTGGCTCGAGGCGCTCGAGCTGGCGCGGGACGATGAGGCGAGAGCCGAAGGGGCCGACGGTGCCGATCTCGCGGCCGCGGTGTTGGGATCAGTGCGTTATCTCGAGCAGGTCGCATCGCCGCGCCCCCCCATGCGTCTCACCGGCACGCAATTCGCCCATGCATCCCTGATCGGCGATCCGGGCGCACTGCGCGAGCGTGTTTCGCGCCTCCTTGCGCCGCTGCCGCGAGAGCCTCGCTCATCGGGCCTCGGGCGGCTCGAGCGTGCGGGCACGCTATTGGTTCCGCTGCTTCTTGCCGCACTCGCGCTCGGCGCCGTCTACGGCAACCTCATCCTGCGTCCATTGCTCGGACTGACCTCCTGAGGGTCATCGGCGAGAGAGCCCGACACGGCCCGCATCGCCATGCGGCGGCGCCGCTCAGGACGCTTCAGTGGCGATGCCGCCGAAGAACTGGCGGTAAAGGAAGAGGTAGAGCGCCTGCATCGCGGCGGTGAGGAGGAATGGGGCGACGAACTCTCCGCGATGGATCAGCCAGCCGCCCAACACCGGGCCGGCGGCGCGAGGCAGCTGCGTCGAGAGGCTCTGCACGCTCGCCGAAAGCCCGCGGCGCTCGGCCCGGGTGAGTCCCGCCGCCACGGCCTGGCGCGCGCCGGCGGTTCCGCGGTTGAAAGCGGAGCGCAGCGCATAAAGACCCGCTGCCACGAGGAATGTCGGTGAGAACGGGATCGCCACCAGGACTGCCAGGCCCACCAGGCGCATCCACACGACCGAGCGGACCGCCCCGAAGCGCCGGCTGAGCCGGCCGCCGAGAACGGAGCCGGCCGAGGCGAGCACGAAGCTGACCGCGAGCGCCGGGCCGATGACCGCCGGGCTCTGATCGAACCTGCGCAGGAACCAGTAGGCAATGAGGGGATTGACGATGCCGATCGCGAACCCGTTGATCGCGCTCACCGTGGCGAGCCGGCGAAGCAGACGGTTCTCGGCGCGAGTGACGCTCGCCTCCCCCTTGTGCGCCTGCGCGCGGGCAGGGCGCGGCGCGGCGGCGGGCACGCGCGTCTGCGCGATCAGAATCAATGCCACGACCGAGCCCGCTAGCGGGAGACCGAAGAGCGCACGATAGCTGGCCAGGTTGTGAAATCCGGCGCCCAGCGCCGCCGGCAGAGCGACGAGCGCCGCGCCGACGGCCATGCCGAGAAACCCCAGTGTGGCGTTGAGGGAAAGCGCGCGGCGCCGCTCCTCGCCCGCGACCTCGCGCGCGAGCCAGGCCTGCTCGACGGGCGAGAATGGGCCGGCAGCGCCGTTTGCGCCGCGTCCGAAGCCCGCGACGGTGGCGGCTACGATCAACACGGCCAGATCGGGCACGAGCATGGCGGCGAGCGCCGCGAGCGCCGCGGCCACTTCGTAGCCGATGAGCAGCGCGCGCCGGCTCGTCTTGTCGCTCAAAGGGCCGATGATAAGAGTCATCAGCGCGCCGAAGAGCAGGCCCGCCATCAACACCGTGCCGATGGCCGCCCCACTGAAGCCGAGCGCCTGCAGGTAGAGGCTGAAGCTCGCCACCGTCACTCCCTGGCCGAGACTGCGCGCCGCGCGGGCGGCCAGCAGGCGTCTGACGTTGGGGGGCAACGGGGCGTGCACGTCCGCAGAGTAGCATGCGCCCGAGCGCATGCTCCGCTGGGCGGTGCGGGATCAGCCCTGCAGCTCGGGCCTGCGGCGCTGAAGAGTCGGAAGCCACCCCTCGAGGTCGGCGCCGGGCATCGCTTTGGCGAGGAGCCATCCCTGCGCGAGCTTGCAGCCGTACTGGCGCAGGAGCCGCCAATCCTGCAGGCATTCGACGCCTTCCGCCACGGTCTCGATGCCGAGCTGACTCGCCATCTCGAGCGCGGAGCGCAGGAGCACCTGCAGGCTGTCGCGCTCGTGAGCGCCATGGACGAAGGTCCGATCGATCTTCAGCTCGGTGAAGGGAATGCGCGCGAGCTGCTGCATGGAGGAGAAGCCCGTGCCGTAATCGTCGAGCGACAGGCGAAAGCCGCGCAGCCGCAGCCGTGTCAGCACGCCGAGCGCGCTCGCGATGTCGCGCAGGAGCGAGCTCTCGGTGACCTCGAGCACGATCTGGTCCGCCCGCAGCCCGTGCCGCTGCTGCAGGTCGGAGATCTCCTGCACGAGCTCGCCCCGCTCGAGAAGGGTCGGGGAGAGATTGATGGCGATGGACAGGTCGAGGCCGTGGCGGCTCCAGAGCGCCGTCTGGCGCATGGCCGCCTCCATCACGTGCAAGGTGAGCTCGCGGATGATGCCGTGTTGCTCCGCCACCGGAATGAAGGCATCGGGTGCGATCCAACCGCGATGCGCATCGCGCCAGCGGGCCAGCGCCTCGACGCCGCGAACCCGCCCCGTGTCGATCTCCACCTGGGGGTGGTAATGGACTCCGATGTCACCGCGGCTGAGGGCGCGGCGCAGCGACTGCGGATCGACGGATTGGCGCAGTGCCGGATCCTTCTGCTCGACGGCGGCCTCGAGCTTGTTCTGCAGCAGCGCGCCGAGGCTCGCGGGCGTGAGGGGCTTTTGCAGCGCCCCGACGATCCGCAGCCCGAGGGCGGTGCCCATGTCCTGCACGGAGTTCATGAGCGCCCGCTCCCGCGAGGAGGCGAGGACGATCGGCGCGCGCGTGCCGCGTCCGCCGAGCTCCGAGAGGAGCTCGGGGCCATCCATGGTCGGCATCTCCAGATCGACGATGAGCAGCGCGGGCGGGGCCGACAGCTCATCGAGGAGCGCCAATGCCTCGCGGCCATTGCTGGCCTCGTGCACCTTGGGGATGAGCAGCTGCCGGCACACCGCGGCACCGATTCCGCGCTGCACGCCGCTGTCGTCGACGATCAGTACGGAATCGATGGTCTGCAGCCCATTGCTCGAGGACATGTCTCGCAACCCCAGCGCTGCCCTTCCCGTCGAAATCGGGCCCCTGTCCGGAAGCGCCGCGGCTCAGGGGAAAGATTCGTTATCAATGGGTTATCGACGGGACCCGGGGAGGACTTGAGTCTCACGGCAGGGGGGGAGTGTGATGCGCGTCACGGCCCGGTGTGTCACGGATGGCTCCGGGGGCTCACGCCCCGGGGGAACGAAGCCTTTCCTCGGGCGTAGAGACATAACCTGACACTTGCGCCGGGACCCCTGTCCTGGGCCACGGGAGGTCTCGCATGAACGATGTGATCGGGTTCGCCAACCGGGCGCGGTCCTAAGGGAATTCTGCGGCAGAGTTCCTGGTCCCAGGGAGGGAGCGGACGTATTACAGCACCCATGCGCAAAACCTTCGGCAGCATCGGGACTTTCCTGGTCAGCACTTTCGGCTGGGCCATCGGGCAGCGCGTCGGCCTCGGGACGGCCGTGGTCCTGAGCGCGATCGGCGGCGGGGTGGGTCTTTACTACGGCTGCAAGCTGTTCGACCTCTGGCTGGGGTAGGCATCCGCTCCGAGCGAGGGCCGGCTCAGGCCACGGCCTCCTCTCCCTGCAGAGTGGTGCGGTGCATGAGCCGCTTGCTGTCGAGCGCATAGGTGTCCGCCCGGTGCATCGTCCCCGTGTTGTCCCAGAGCAGGAAATCGCCGACCTTCCACTTGTGGCGATAGACGTACGGTTCCTGGGTCGCCCAATCGTGCAGGCGGCAAAGCAGCATGCTGCTGTCTTCGGGGCTCACGTCGTGGACATAGAGGCAGGTGGCGCCGAGCAGCAGTGAGGCGCCGCCGTGCTGGTGGTGCCAGACGAGCGGGTGGGTCTGTGACGGGCGCGTTCGCCACCGAGTCAGCTGCGCCGCCGTCGGCTGCGGGTGCACCAGGCGCTGCGAGGCCTCGAGTGCGTGGCGGACCTTAAGGCCCTGGAGCGCCTTTTTCTCGCCTTCGGGAAGATCCCCGTAAGCCGCGTAAGTGTTGCAGATCAGCGTGTCGCCGCCTCCGTCCGCGAGCACCTTGGCCGTGAGCATGGTTGCCTTGGCGGGAACTCTGTCGTTGGCTCCGTCGATGTGCCAGAAGAAGGCGCCGCGCGTGTAGTCGGCTGTATCCGACACCATCGGATCGAGTGAGATCTTGGATACGCCATCCTCCCCCAGCGGCACCACCTCGCCAATGGTGCTGGCGAACCGGCGCTGCTCCTCGTCGGTCAGGAACAGCTCCCGAAAGACGAGCGCGCTGCGCTCGACGAGCAGCTTCTCGATTTTCCTCGAGTACCCGCCTTCGATGAGGGCTGACCGATCGGCCAGAATCTCGCTGCCGACACGGGGGGAAAGATCGATGGCTTTGAACATGCCGCTACACCAGATCAACGAATGGCCCGGATGAAAATCGTCAGATGCGCTCCGTCGCCCGAGGGGTGACGCTCAGCGGCTCGAGGCCCGCCGTTTTCCAGCGCGCTTTCCCGGGCGTTTCCCCGGCCGCTTG
>JAKBCR010000014.1 GCA_021807675.1 Pseudomonadota bacterium | reverse complement strand
ATCCCGCACCGTGTGCCGCGCCGCCTCCAGGAGGTAGGGGATGCCTTCCTGTGCGCCCATCACCCCCACGTAGCCGACGAGAAACTTCCGCCCGTGCTTCCATTGCGGCACGGGAGGCAGGATCTTCAGCCGCTCGAGGCTCGGGCCCGAGCGCACCACGAACACCCGCTCGGGCGGCATGCGCCCGCGCTCGAGCGCGATGCGCCGGTAACTCTCGTTGGTGGCGATCGAGATGTCGGCCACGAGGAAGGTCAGCCGCTCCGAGAGGCGCACCAGCCGGTAGAGCAGGTCGCGGCGCCCGAATTTCGCCTCGTAGAGCTCCGGGTTGATGTCGTGATGATCGAAGAGGAAGCGCTTGCCGGCGAGCGCCTTGTAAAGCAAGCCGATGAGGAAGATGTTGTCGGGTGGGTTGCAGGCGTGGATGGCGTCGAAGCCGTGGCGCCGCAGCACTTTCAGGGAGAGCACGAGCTCCCAGAAGAGCGAGGAGGCGTACTCGAGCACGTAGCCCAAGGCTCCCTTGGCCTCGAGCGGCAGCGGATGGCGGTAGATGTGGATGCCCTGCAGGCACTCGTAGCGCGCGGTGTATTCGCGCATCGCCGGGCAGATCACCGCGACCTGATGGCCGTGGGCCTTGAGAGCGGTCGCTTCCTGCCAGACACGCCGGTCGAAGGGGACCGGCAGGTTCTGGACGATGATGAGGACACGTTTACCAGCAGATACCGGCGTAATTGGCATGGCGCTCCTCGATCTGCCGGATGCGCACGAAGTCGATCACCAGCTGATCGGGGCGCAGTCTCTCGGCGAGCTCGCCGAACTCGTCCCCGCGGTTACCGATGACGATGACGTCCGCGTGCTCGAGCACTTCCTCGACCGATGCGACCATGAGCCGCTCGATGTGCGGAATGCTCTTCATGATGTACTCACGGTTGGCTCCCGTGAGCTTGGCAATATTGACATTGCGGTCGTAGAGCCTCAGATCGAACCCCTTGCCGATCAGCCGCTCGATGACCTCGACGAGCGGGCTCTCGCGCAGGTCATCGGTGCCCGCCTTGAAGCTGAAGCCGAGGACGCCGACCTTCTTGCGCCGCGCGGCCAGCACCATCGCGATGCCCTGCTCGATCTGCTCGCCGTTCGAGAACATGAGCGAGTTCAAAAGCGGCGTCGACACATCGTGGCTGCGCGCATGGTAGGTGATGGCGCGCAGGTCCTTCGGCAGGCACGAGCCCCCGAAGGCGAACCCCGGTTTCAGGTAATACGGGGAGAGGTTGAGCTTCGCGTCCTTGCAGAAGATGTCCATCACCGCATGGCTGTCCAACCCGAGGCTCTTGCAGATCTTGCCGATCTCGTTCGCGAAAATGATCTTGGTGGCGTGCCAGCTGTTGTCGGCGTACTTCACCATCTCGCTGACTTCGATCGCGCAGCGGATCACCGGTCCCGGGATGCCCTCGTAGAGGCTCTGAACCCAGTCGCCGGAGCGGGAGTCGGTCGCGCCGATCACGGTCTTCGGCGGGTTGCGGAAATCGGCCACCGCCGTGCTCTCGCGCAGGAATTCCGGGTTGTGACCGACGCCGAAGTCCTCCCCGGCGCGCCGGCCGCTCGCACGCTCGAGAATCGGGATGGCGAGACTCTTCAGAGTGCCCGGCAGCACGGTCGAGCGCACGACGACCACGTGGAAGTCGCGCTTCTCGCGCAGCGCCGCGCCGATCTCCGCGCAGACTCTCTCCACATAGCGGAAATCGAGGTTGCCGTTGGTCTGACTCGGGGTCGGCACGCAGACGAAGGTGACCTCCGTCTCGAGCACGGCGCTCACCGGATCGCGGGTCGCGCGCAGCCGTTTCGTCGATACGGCGCGTCGAGTCAGGTCCGCGAGCTCGGCTTCGACCACCGGCGCGCGGCCGGCGTTGATGAGCTCAACCTTCTCGGCGTTCGGATCGACACCGATCACCATGTGGCCCCGGTCGGCGAGGCAGGCCGCTGATACCGCTCCTACGTATCCCAGGCCGAAAATGCTGACTCTCATCTGTTCGACTTCAGGCTCCGCGCACCTTCTCAGCTGAAGTCTCCGCAAGAACCATTCCACAGCCGCCCGCTCAGCCGTTGCCTCCCAACGGCACGCGAGGACACGCTTTACCTTGGCAGGAGCCCGGATGATTCCGGGCTTGTGTTCCCGCCTGAGCCGGGCGCATCATGAAATTGTCACAGTCGATGTCTATCCTTTGCAGTCTGCATCCCAGGGGACCTCACATGACATCATTACCGCAGACGCACCGCCTTGCTCCCCAGGCTCAGGAGGGCCGTCGCACACCGCCCATCGCTCCGCCCGCCCCGGAAGTCTGCGCTGCCGGCCGCGGCCGGTCCCGTCAGGCGCTGCCCGCGGTCGACCCGTCAACGGCGTTCGGGTGTGTGGACTGGTTCTTGTATCCGGACCCTCAACCGATGCGCGTCAGCCCCGGCGAGGGCGGCTAGACCGGCGGCCGGTCCGCGGCTAAGGTCAAGTGAGATGCGTCCGAGGGCCGTCGGCCTCGGACCTCCGGCGCTCGAGTCAGGTCGCGATGCCGCGCGCCCAGACCACCGTCGCCATGCCGGCGAAGGTCATGAGGAGCGAGGCCGTCACGTGGACGACGATCTCGAGGAGGGCCCAGAGGGCTTGTCCCCGCTGTAGCAGCGACACCACTTCGGCCGAGAAGGTCGAGAACGTGGTGAGGCCGCCACAGAACCCGGTGATGAGGAGGAGCCGCCATTCCGCCGGCACCGCCGGGAAGCTCGCGAAGAACGCTATGGCCGCGCCGATCACATAACCGCCGATGATGTTCGCGGCGAGGGTGCCGGGTGGCAACAGCGGGAAGATCGCGTTCAGCCGGTTGCCGAGCCACCAGCGCAGAACCGCCCCGACACTTGCGCCCACACTGATTGTCACGATCGACTTCCACATGCGCCTGTTCCGCCTTTCCGGCAAATGGCGCCGGGGGACGGCGCCTCGCCATGCAAAGCCGCAAAGGCTACGCTAACTCCATGGGATAGTCAGCACGGTCGAGGGGCCGTGCCTCTCGGATCGGTACGTTATTTGTGGCGGAGGCGCGTCCGCGCCGGATGTGGCATCGCTTGCGGGCTGACAGGCATTGCGATCGATGGCGAGCAGCGCGCTGCTGTTGGCCGTCAGGGTGCGGGCTCTCGCCGCGCTCGCCAGGCGCAACGGCTCGCGGCTCCTGCACGCGACCGGGATCACGCGTGGCGGCGGGGCTCATCGGCGCCCGCAGCCTGTTGCATGTGCACGACCTGAACGATCCCGGCCCCGCGCTGAGCGTGCTGCAGGGAGTCCGGGCGCATCCGATGGATGCCGCGGTAGGTGTCTCGCAAGCCGTGCACGAGCTGACAGTGAGCCGCTATCACGTGCGGCCGGCGCGGGTGCGCATCGCCCGTAACGGCATTCCCCCCGAAGCGCTGCGACGCGCCGGCGCCGGTGCGCACAGCCTCGGCAGCATGTGCGGTTCCTGGGCCGGCGCGCCGATGTGCCACGTCTGCTCCCGGCCATCGACCTGGTGTTGATGCCCTCGCGGTCCGAGGGCCTGGGCCTTGCGGCCATGGAAGCCCGCGCCGCGGCCAGTCCCGTCATTGCTTTCGCGGTGGGTGGCCTGCCCGAAGTCGTAGTGGACGGACTGAGCGGACGCCTGGTGCCCCCGGGCCATTGCGAGCGCCGCGATCGAGACGCTGCGCGATCCCGGCCGGCGCTTCTCCTGCGCACGAGGCGCCGCCTCGAGTGCCCTGCACTTCGGGATCGAGGCGCACGTCGAGCGCCTGATCGACTGCTACCGAATGACGCTCGCCCCCTGATGGCCCCAACGTACCGCCGCGCGGGTCGCGCGGGTTCCTCTGAGGCGGGCATGGTAAATTAGGGCATAGAGAAGAAGGGGAGATCAGCGGTGAATGCGTTGGACGAGAGCATTAAGAGCGCCGTAACGGGCGAGCGGTCCCCGGCCGCGCCGCCCGCGGCTCCGCGGGAGGAGATCGCCGGCAGCGATTTTGGACCGCGGAGCCGGCCCGACGGGCTCGGCGCGGGAGGCGCCGGGCCATGGGCCGACGGGTCGGCCCTGCCGGCGGGGGCCCGCTCGGTGGAAGGGCGCCTCCTCGCTCGGCTGCTCGAGTACCTCGGCAATCCGCCGCTCGAGTTCGTCCTCTGGACCGGCGAGCGCATCGCGCCCGCGGGGGCGACGATCGTCGCGCGCCTGCGCGTCTCGAGCCGCTCGACCCTGCTCGGCATCCTCGCCGACCATCAGGTGCGGTTTCCGGACGCTTACAGCGAGGGCCGGCTGGAGATCGAGGGCGACCTGGTGCAACTGCTCGAGACGATCTATCGCTCCGGCCGCGACGCACCGCAACCCTCCGGACTGCGGCGCCTGGTGCAGGGGCTGCGCCGGCCGCACATCAACACGCTGTACGGCTCGCGCGAGAACATTCATCATCACTACGACATCAGCAACGCGTTCTACTCGCTCTGGCTCGGGGAGACCATGGCGTACACCTGCGCCTACTATCCCACCCCGACGACGACCCTGGACGAGGCGCAGACCGCGAAGATGCATCATGTCTGCCGCAAGCTTCGCCTGCGCTCGGGGGAGACGGTCGTCGAGGCCGGGTGCGGCTGGGGAACGCTCGCGCTGCATATGGCGCGGCACTACGGCGTCAAGGTGCGCGCTTTCAACATCTCGCGCGAGCAGGTGGCCTTTGCGCGCCAGCGCGCCGCGAGCCTGGGGATGAGCTCACAGGTCGAGTACGTCCTCGACGATTACCGGAACATCTCGGGCCGCTATGACGCCTTCGTCTCCGTCGGCATGCTCGAGCACGTCGGGTTGGAGAACTATGCCGCGCTCGGCGAGGTGATCGCGCGCAGCATCGGCACCCGCGGCCGCGGCTTCATCCATTCGATCGGACGCAATCGGCCGGCGCCCCTGCAGCCTTGGATCGAGAAGCGGATCTTCCCGGGCGCCTATCCGCCCTCCCTGGCGGAGATGATGCGGATTCTGGAGCCCCACGACTTCTCGGTGCTCGACGTGGAGAACCTGCGCCTGCATTACGCGCAGACACTGCACCACTGGCTCGCCCTCTTCGAGGCCGCGAGCGATCGGGTGCGCGAGATGTTCGACGAGAAGTTCGTGCGCATGTGGCGGATGTATCTGGCCGGATCGATCGCGGGATTCACGACGGGAGCGCTGCAACTCTTCCAGGTGCTGTTCGCGCCACGGGACAACGACGATGTCTCGATGACCCGCGAGCACCTCTACCCGCGCTGAGTCCCTAGAGATGCGCACCTGTGACGTCGTGATCGTCGGCGGCGGCCCGGCGGGCTCGAGCGCTGCGTGGAAGCTCAAGCGGGCGGGGGCCGACGTAGTGGTGCTCGACAAGGAGCGCTTCCCGCGCCTGAAGCTCTGCGCCGGCTGGGTCACTCCGGAGGTGGTGCGCGACCTCGCGATCGATATCGGCGCCTATCCGCACAGCTTCCTCACGTTCGACCGCTTGCACCTGCACATCAAGGGACTGCACCTGCGCGGAGGCTGTGTGCAGCACTCGATCCGCCGAGTGGAGTTCGATGCCTGGCTCCTCGAGCGCTCCGGCGCGCCGGTGGTGCAGCACACCGCGCGTAGCATCCGCGAGGAGGACGGGGCGTACATCGTCGATGAGGCGTTCCGCAGCCGCTACCTGATCGGGGCGGGCGGCACGCGGTGTCCGGTGTATCGCACGCTCTTCCGGGAGCTCAACCCGCGCGCGAGCGACCTGCAGACCGTGACTCTGGAGCACGAGATCGAGTACGACTGGCGCGAGCGCGACTGCCATCTGTGGTTCTTCGATCGCGGCCTGCCGGGATACGCCTGGTACGTGCCGAAGCAGAACGGCTGGCTCAACGTCGGTATCGGCGGCATGGCCGATCGCCTCAAGGCGAGCGGCCGCTCCATTCACGATCATTGGGAGCTCTTCACCCGCATGCTCGGGGCCCGAATCGCCAAGGGCGCACACTATGACCCCTCGGGCTACAGCTACTACCTGCGGGGTCAGGTGGAGGTGGCGCGCCGGGGAAACGCCTTCATCGTCGGGGATGCCGCCGGCCTCGCGACGCGCGACATGGCCGAGGGCATTGGCCCTGCCGTGCGCAGCGGCCTCGAGGCGGCCGAAGCGATCCTGCACGGCACGGAGTACCGCCTGGACGGTGTCACCGGAGCGAGTCTCGGCGGAGGGCTCGCCAGCCGCTTGCTCGACTGGGCGATGACCCGCGGCGCGGGACGGACAGCGCCGGCCGCCGCCGCGTAGGCCCCGCTTACCGCGGCACAGGAGGTGCCCTGCCGCCGCAGGTGGCGGAGCCTCGAGCAAAAAACCGCGCTTTTTGCTCGAGGCGCGCCGCGGCACGAGCTCAAGAGCTTTGCCGAGCGGCTGACGCTCCCCGGTGGGCTCTACACGCACGCTGATCGCCACGCCCGTGGTCGTGGCAATCGCATGGCTCGCGGCAATAGAGAGTGTATGCTTTCGGCCACAGCACAGGGACCTGCCACTAGGCTGCGGGTGTAACCGCGGCCGCAGGGACCTGGGGAGGGGGCATTTTGCGCAAGATTGGCGTGCTCTGGGCGACGGTTGCCGCCCTGGGTCTCGCTGGCTGCGGCCACGACAGCCCGACCGCCAGGGTGGCGACTACCAACGCTCACGGCACGCTCGTCGAGGACCCACCGGCGCGCCTCGTGTCACTCGACGCATCCGCCATCGTGGCCCAGTTGAACGCGAGCTCGACGGGGCAGCAGCTCCTCGCTCTCGCGGGACCTCCGGCTTGTGGCGTCGATGTCTACTACCTCAAATACTGGACCGTCGCGCCGACGGCGCCGGGCTCGAGCATGCCGATCATGGACTCGGGGGCGCTGATGGTGCCGACCGGCTCGGCCGCTCAGTGCTCGGGCGGCCGCCCGATCATGCTTTACGCGCATGCCACGACGGTGGATGCGACCTACAACATCGCGGATGTGCTCGATCCGACGCAGGTGGAGGGGTTGGAGCTTGCCGTGATGTACGCTGCGCAAGGCTACATCGTCGTCGCGCCGAATTTCGCGGGCTACGACATCTCCACCCTCGGCTACTACCCGTTCCTCAACGCGCAGCAGAACGCGGATGAGATGATGGACGCTCTGACCGCGGCACGTACCGCGCTGCTCAGCACCTTCACACCGTCCACCACGGACGGAGGTGAGCTTTTCGTCACCGGATATTCGATCGGCGGCTTCGTGGCGATGGCCACCGACAAGGCCATGCAGGCTGCGGGGGAGACAGTCACCGCGACCGCGCCGATGTCCGGACCTTACGCCGCGGAAGCTTTCGGCGATGCCATCATGACGGGCCATGTGAACTTCGATGCGCCCGAATTTGCGGTGCTCACGACGACGAGTTACCAGAGAGCCTATGGAAATGTCTATTCGGCGACGACCGATGTCTATTCACCGCAATATGCGGCCGGGATCGACTCGCTCCTGCCGAGCGCGACACCGCTCGCCACGCTCATCCAGGAGGGCAAGCTGCCGCAGTCGGCGCTCTTCAGCAGCACGCCCCCGACCACCGGCATTGCGGCGGTGGATGCGCTGCTCGCCCTGCCGAGTCCCCCGAATCCGGTGTATTCGGCGGGCTTCGGCAACCCGTTCCTCATCAGCAACAGCTACCGCGTGAGCTACGTGGAGGACGTCGCGGCCGATCCCGACGGCGCGGACTTGAGTCCGCCGGCATCCGGTGTGCCGCTCGCCGCCTCCCCGCAGAATGCGCTGCGCCAGGATCTGAAGGTGAACGACATGCGAAGCTGGACGCCGCGAATGCCGATGCTGCTTTGCGGAGGCGATCAGGATCCGGTGGTGTTCTTCGGGGTGAACACCGGGACGATGGAAGCCTATTGGCAGGCGCAGGTGTCCACGGGGCTCGTGTCGGTCCTCGATGTCAATGCGGCCCCGGCGGCCGGCGATCCTTACGCCGGCGTGCAGGAGGCGTTCCGGCAGGCGGCCGCGCAAACTGTTGCGCAGGTCGGCGCGCAGGCGGCGCTCGAGCAGTATCACACCGCTGTCGCTCCATTCTGCATGGCGGCGGCCCGCGGCTTCTTCGGTCGGTTCCTGCCGCCCTAGGGAACATTATGAACAAGATTGCGATAGTGGCGCTCGGAACCGGTCTCGCGCTTGTGGCGTCCGCGGCGCAGGCGGACAACGGTGGGCCGAACAGCGTGCGGATAGGTCTGTACTACGTTCACTTCGACACCGCCGCGAGCAATATCTCCGGCCCGTTCGTTCCATCGAGCCTCGGTCTCAACATACATGTCGATGATATCGAGACGCTGTACCTTGCGTACGTGCGCACGCTCACCCCGCACCTGGATGCCGAGCTTACCGTCGGCTACCCGCCTCTTACGAAGACGGAGGGCAGGGGTCCGGCGACGCTGGGCTCGATACCCTATAACGGCAAGGTCATCTCCAGCGCTCGCTGGTTTGCGCCCTCGCTGCTGCTCGAGTACGTGTTCCGCGATCCGGGCGCCCGCTTGCGGCCTTACGTCGGCGTCGGCGTAAACTACACTAAGTTCTTCGCCCGTCAGTCGACGGTCGCCGGCAACGCGGCGAGCGGCGGTCCGACTTCCATCTCCTTGCCGGTCTCGGTGGGGCCGGTGGCCACAGTCGGATTGAGCTACCACCTGGCGGATCGCTGGCACCTCTACGCCTCGTATTCGATCTCCCGGGTGAACACGAAGCTGACGGCCGACACCGCCGGGCTGCTGCGCACCTCGGATATCCACTTCTGGCCGAATGCGGTGGTGGTCGCGGCGGGCTACTCGTTCTAGCCCGCCGCACGGGCTGTTCCCCCGGCTTACGCGGCCTGGCCGATGGGTAGGCTTGCGGCGATTAATAACGCGTTATCATCAAACCATGAGGATCCGTGTGCGCCGCGTCGGCAATTCCCTGGGCATTCCGCTGCCGAAGGCGACGCTCGAAGCGTGGGGGATCGGGGAAGGGGACGAGTTGGAGCTTACCGATCAGGCGATTCGACCGCCTGCCCGCGGCGGCTTCGCGCACCAGGCGCTGGATCAGGTGCGTCGCTCGCACGGAATGGCTCAACGCGATTGGCGTCGATTCCCCGTTTCACGAGACTTACGGCTACTATGCCGATCCGGTCGATACCGGTACGGCCACTTTGCCCCAAGGAGGGAAGGGGCGGCTCGTGAACCTCTCCGCGGGTGATACCGACGGGGTGCGCGGTCTGTGCCTCGATCCCCATGATCTCGCGATCGCCACGTACGCTGCTTCTCGCGAGAAGGACCTGGTGTTCACGCAAGAGTTGGCAAGACGGGGTATCACCTCGAAGGACCGGCTCCTCGCGCTGCTCGAGCAGACTGCGATGACTGAGGATCTGAGGGGCAGAATCCGTGCGCGGATCGCTGCCGAATTCGAGAACACCTGATATCAAGAGGACCCCCATGAAAGTCGCAGGCGCTCACTACCGCACCATTTGGCCACTCGCGTCCGGGGCCGTGCGGGTGATCGATCAGTCGCGGCTGCCGTTCGAGCTCGTTACGGTCGACCTCGCGACGCTCGAGGATGCGGCACATGCCATCAAGGCCATGCTGGTGCGCGGTGCGCCACTCATCGGTGCCACCGCCGCCTACGGGCTCGCGCTCGCGCTGCGCGAGGATGCCTCGGACCGGCGCATCGAGGAGGCGGCCAGGGTCCTTCAGGCGACGCGCCCTACGGCCGTCAATCTTGCGTGGGCGGTGACGCGCGTGCGCCGCGCGATCGCCCCTCTCGACCCCCGGCAGCGCTTCGAGGCGGCCTTGCGGGAAGCGGGGGACATCTGCGAGGCGGACGTCGAGCAGTGCAGGTCCATCGGCCTTCACGGGTTGGAGGTCATTCGAGGTCTCGCAACACCGTCCACACGCCGTATCAACATCCTGACACATTGCAATGCGGGATGGCTGGCCTGCGTCGACTGGGGCACCGCGCTCGCGCCGATCTACATGGCGCACGATGCGGGCCTGCCCGTGCACGTTTGGGTCGATGAGACTCGCCCGCGGAATCAAGGCGCAGCGCTTACCGCCTTCGAGCTCGGCGCGCACGGCGTGCCTCACACCGTGATCGTCGACAATCTCGGCGGTCTTCTCATGCAGCGCGGCGAGGTCGACATGGTGATCGTCGGGAGCGATCGCACCACTGCCGGCGGGGATGTCTGCAACAAGGTCGGCACCTACCTGAAAGCGCTGGCGGCGAGAGACAACACGGTGCCCTTCTACGCGGCGCTGCCCGTCAGCACCATCGACTGGAATCTCGAGCTCGGCCGGGATGTCGAGATCGAGGAGCGGCCGGCGGCGGAGGTGGCCGAGGTGGTCGGCCGGACGGCGGCCGGAACCGTCGGCAGCGTCAGAGTGGTGCCGGAGGGCAGTGCGGTTCTCAACCTGGCTTTCGATTTGACTCCCGCGCGCCTCGTCACCGGCATCATCACGGAGCGCGGCGTGTGCGCCGCGAGCCGCGAGGGACTCGCGAGCCTTTATCCCGAGCGACGGCGCGCATCATGAGCCGGGATGTCCCGACGGACGCCGATCTTCGCGCCCGGGTGATTGCGGGCTGCCGGGAGCTGACGCGTCTCGGTCTGACTTACGGCACGTCGGGCAATGTCAGCGTCCGCCGCGACTCCTCGAGTCTCTTCGTGAGTCCCACTGGAATGGCGTATGAGGCGCTCGAGCCGGACGATGTTCCGCTCGTGACGCTCGACGGCCGCTCATTCGGCCGCCGCCGGCCGTCGAGCGAATGGCGATTCCACCGCGATATCATGGCCGCGCGTGCCGAAGTCGGCGCCATCGTGCATGCGCATTCACGACATGCGACGGCGCTGGCCTGCACCGGCCGGGGAATCCCCGCGTTCCATTACATGGTGGCGGTGGCCGGTGGAGCGGACATCCGCTGCGCTCCCTACCACACCTTCGGCACGCAGGAGCTGTCGGATGCCGCGCTCACGGCCCTCGAGGGCCGCACGGCATGTCTCCTCGCCCATCACGGCATCATCGCCGTGGGCGCCGACCTCCCCGCCGCGCTGAGGCTCGCAGGCGAGGTGGAGGGCCTGGCCGCGCAGTACTGCACGGCGCTCGCGCTGGGCAACGTGGAGCTGCTCGATCCGCGGCAGATGCGAAGCGTCATCGAGAAGTTTCGCACCTATGGCCGCCAGGACCTCACCGATCCCGCGCTTCGCGCGGGCGGGGAGGATCTGCCGTCCCGCGGGGCCTGAGGGCTGTCCGGCGCGGCCGGAGCCGGCCTGTTCCCCCGGGGCGGCGCGATGGGTTAAGGTGCGCTCGGATCGGGGGTCGACGGGAAGCGCTACGACTTGAAGAAGCCAACATCCGCCGGTGCCGGCGCGCTCGGCGAATTCACCTTGCGCGGCCTGCTCATCGGGGTGGTCATCACCGTGATCTTCACGGCCGCGAATGTCTACTTCGGCCTCAAGGCCGGCATCACCTTCTCCACCTCGATACCCGCGGCCGTCATCTCGATGGCGATCCTGCGCAGCCTGCGCGGGGCCACCATCCAGGAAAACAACATCGTGCAGACGGTCGCTTCGGCCGCGGGCACGCTCAGCAGCATCATCTTCGTCCTGCCGGGCCTCGTGATCGTCGGCTGGTGGACCGGCTTTCCGTTCTGGATGTCATTCACCGTGTGCGCGGCCGGCGGCATTCTCGGCGTGATGTACACCATCCCGTTACGGCGAGCTCTGGTCACGCATTCGGATCTGCCGTATCCCGAAGGTGTCGCCTGCGCGGAAGTGCTCAAGGTCGGCAGTGGCAGTGCCCGCAACGAGGATATCGAGAAGGTCGAGGCGGGCGGTGCGGGCCTGAAGGCGGTGGTGTGGGGCTCGATCGTCTCCGCGGCGTTCTACATCATCGTGCAGACGCACCTCTTCGCGAGCGATGTGGCACGCTACTTCCGCTTCGGCGGCGGCGACGAGGCCAACCGCGCCAGCGTGAGCGGCTTCGATTTCAGCTTGTCGTTCGCCCTGTTCGCCATCGGCCACCTGGTCGGGCTCTCGGTGGGTCTGGCCATGCTGGTCGGAGCGCTGATCGCCTGGGGATGGGGAATTCCGTATTTCACGGCGCTCCACCCGGCGGCCGGCGCCGCGGCTGAGGTTGCGCAGGCCGCCTGGAGCCACTATGTCCGTTATGTCGGGGCAGGTGCCATCGGCGTCGCCGCGATCTGGACACTTTGCACGCTGGTGCGGCCCGTACTGGCCGGACTCTCCGGCGCCATCGCCGCCTCGCGCGTGCGCAAGGCGGGTCAGGCGCATACGATGCCGCGCACAGAGCACGATATCCCCATCGGCATGGTGGCGCTGGTGTCGCTCCTGTGCCTGGGACCGGTACTGTGGCTCTTCTGGCACTTCGCCCTGATCAGCGGGCTCTCGGCCAAGGTGTGGCTGCTCGCGGTGGGCGGCGTCATCTTCGTCGCCATCATGGGCTTCCTCGTGTCCGCGGTCTGCGGCTACATGGCCGGCCTCATCGGCTCATCCAACAGCCCCCTCTCGGGGATCGGTATCCTGGTGGTGGTCGTCTGCGCGCTGCTCCTCGTCTTCGAGGTGAAGTCGCAATTCCCGGCCGCGGCGGGCAAGGCGCTGGTCGCCTTCGCGCTCTTCGTCACCGCGGTGGTGTTCGCCGTCGCCTCGATCGCCAACAACAACCTGCAGGACTTGAAGACCGGTCAGCTCGTGGACGCCACGCCCTCGAAGCAGCAATGGGCGCTCGTCGTCGGCGTGATCGCCGGCGCGCTGGTCATTCCGCCGGTGCTCGATCTGGTCAATCACGCGTATGGCTTCCTCGGGGCGCCCGGCGTCGATCCCGCCCGCGCGCTGCCCGCGCCGCAGGCAGGGCTCATCTCGGCCCTGGCCGAGGGGGTCATCCAGCGCAACATCGACTGGAGCGCGCTCGCAGTGGGCGGGCTCATCGGCGCGGCCACCATCGGCGTCGATGAGCTGCTGGGCCGCACCGTGAAGCGGGCGCGGCTGCCGCCCCTCGCCGTGGGGCTCGGCATCTATCTGCCGACCATGAGCACACTGATGATCGTCGTCGGCTCGATCGTCGGCTGGGCGTTCAACCGCCACGCCGCGCGCGGGCCGCGGCCCGAGACGCTACGACAGCTCGGCGTGCTCCTCGCCTCGGGCCTGATCGTGGGCGAGAGTCTGCTCGGTGTGGTGTTCGCCGCGGCGGTCGCCTTCTCCGGCAATCCCGCGCCCATCGCGCTCGTGGGCGAGCATTTCGCGACCGCCTCCATGTGGCTCGGCGGCATCGCGTTCGCGCTCATCGTTTGGCTCCTCTACCGCTGGATTGCCCGACTCGCCCGAGACTGATCCCACCCGCCGCAGCGCGGACATCGGCGGATCGCACCGGCTACGGATGCCACGCGCCCTCGGTGAACTTCGCTACCCCCATCACCCCGAGCGCGGCCGCCGTCGCCGCGGCGCCGAGCGCGATACCGTTGCGCTCAGCGGCTGCGGGTGCGCGCGGCGGCGCCGATCTGCGCCACGATGTCGTCGGCAAGCTCGCCGAGGAGCGTGCTCATGGCGGCGGCCTCGCCCTGCGCGGAGGGCGCGGCTGCGGTCGTGAGGTGCACGGAGCGGCGCAGCACGGGGCTCGATTGTGCGCCTTCGAGCAGCGTCCAGTCGGCATCGAGCACGACTTCGCCCGCGCCTCGCGGCTGGAAAGTGAGGATGTCGACCACGATGCCGTGGGCGTCGGCCGGAGGGGGCGCATCCGGGGCGATCACCGCGCCCGCCGGCAGGCGGCTCGAGAGGTCCTGAGTCAACACCCCGCGGATCGTCTCCCCGAGATCTCCGGCCCAACGATCCTGGGAGGAGATCTCGAGCTGGTTGCCGTTCGCCCCGCGCACGATCGAGCTGCGGTCGAGCGCCGGCGGAATGTGCACCGCGTCGACCTTGATCGGCGCGTGCCCGGCGGTGGCACCGGCGGGCGCGGCCGGGCGCACCGGATCCAGCGTGAAGAAATGCGTGGGGGGACTCGAGGCGCAGGCGGTCAGTGTCAGGAGGAGGAGCGCGGGTGTCAGCCGGTGTGTCATCGGAGATCTCCTGCGCGTCCCCGGATCGGGGCGGCCGGATGCCGCTCGAGGTGGTTGGCGAGAGAGCGCACGGCGCGCGCGGCCTGGGTGATCTCCGGCGCGGTGTTGGTGAGCCCGGTCGGGGTGGCGGTGCCGCTGTGCGAATGAGAGCCGAATAGGTCCACACACCTTCTGCGAGTAGCAACACGGATACCCGCAGGCGCCCCGCGCACTGCCGAGCCGCCGCTCGGATGATCCAAGAGCGCCGCATGTCCGCGCCGTGATCGTCGGCGGCCTGTGGCATGCGCCGGAGCATGCCGCAAAGCGAGGCGCGATGACAATGAGACCCCCGTCGCCCTCAGCCGCCGGCCGGTGCCTCGCCCGGCGCTCCAGGCCGGGGGCTGGATTGACTTTTGGGGCACGAGACTTCGACAATGCGCGTGACTCGGTGCCTTGGAGAGGCGTTTCCCGGGGGCGTCGTTCTCGCGAAAAGCGAGTCTCAGGGCCAGGGGACTGGATGCAGCCGTATCTTCTCGCGCCGCACGTGTACTCGTGCGTCAGCGGGCAACACGTGGTCCTGATGGACCTCGAGCGCGACAAGTACCTCGCCGTCGTGCCTGCGCATCGCCTGGCTCGCTGGGTAAGCGGTTGGCCCGTTGGGGCGCAGGCGGCGGATTCCCCTCGTGATGCGGATGCCGGCACGGACCCGCTGGTCCTGCAGATGCTCGCTCACGGCATGCTGGTGACCGATCCGCGCATCGGCAAGCCCGCCGCTCCCGTCGCAAGCGTGCGCCCGCAGCGAAGCCTGGTCGAGTTCGATCTCGACATACGCCCGAGCGTGCGCGCCGCGCTGCTTTCGCGGTTCGGCAGGAGCTACCTGCGGGCGCGGCTCTCCTTGAAGCTGCGGCCCATCCAGTCCGTCGTCGACGCCGTGCGCGACCGCAAGGCGCGTCGTGGCTCGCGCGGCGCGCCGCAGGCCGATCCGGCGCGCCTGCGCTCGCTCGTGACCGCATTCACGCGCCTGCGGCCACTTTTCTACACCCTGCGTGGGGCCTGCCTGCTCGACTCCCTGACGCTGCTGCATTTCCTGAGCGCCGAGGGCATTCACCCGGATTGGGTGTTCGGCGTCAAGACCGAGCCGTTCGATGCCCACTGTTGGGTCCAGCAGGGCGAGGTCCTCCTCAACGACGCGCCGGACAGAGTGCGTCAGTACTCTCCCATCCTGATCGTGTAGGCCGTCATGTTCCGTTACGTGGCTTTCGTCTGGAACGATCGGGACACGGGCGACCGGGAGGCCGCGCGGACCTTGCTGCAGCGTCAATCCGCGGCCGGGCGGGACTGGCGCGTGGCGCTGCGCGGCAGCGGTGTGGAAGTGCGTTACGCGAGAGCCGATACCGACGCTTGCGACGGATACGCGCTCGCCGGAGGCAAGGGCGTCGTACTGGGGAATCTCTTCGCGCGCTCGCGGGAGGGGGTCTCGACGGCGGCGCCGAGGACCCTCGGGGCGGCCGACAGCCGCGCGATGCTGGAGAGCAACGGGCGCCATCTGATCGCGAGCTTCTGGGGACGCTACGTCGCATTCCTCCACGATCCGGATGCCCGGACGACCTGGCTCTTGCGCGACCCATCGGGCGCGCTGCCTTGCTATGTGACGCGCTGCCGCGGCGTCGATATCTACTTCTCCCGCATCGACGATGTCCTCGATCTGCTCGATGCGCCCCTCGAGGTCAACTGGCCCTACCTCATCGCGGCGGTCTGTTTCCTGCGGGAGCATTCCCCGGGGACCGCGTTGCGTCAGGTGACGCAGGTCCTCGCGGGAGAATGTGTGGAGCTGCGCGCGGGCGGCTCCCAGCGCTTCTTTTACTGGGATCCCCTGCGCATCGCCGACACGGAGGCGATCGAGGATCCGCGCGAAGCGGCCACGGCGATGCGCCAGTGCGTGCGCGATGTCGTGCACGCGTGGGCGTCCTGCTACGACCATCTGTTGCTGTCGCTCTCCGGTGGCCTCGACTCCTCGATCGTGCTCGCGTGCCTGAAGGACGCTCCATCGCAGCCGCAGGTGACCTGCTTCCATTACTATCCCCTGGGAGCCGACCTCGATGAGCGCGCGTTCGCACGCGCCGCCGCCGCAAAGGCGGGCCTGGGCTTGATCGAGCGCGCGCGCGACTCCTCCTTTAGCCTGCAGCCGCTGCTCACCATCGATCGGGCGCCCGAGCCGACCAACTATCCTTACTTCCTCGAGCACAGCCGGCTCGATGCGCGGCTCGCCGCAGAGCATGGCGCCGGGGCGCTCGTCATCGGGCATGGGGGCGATCAGCTTTTCTACCAGGAGCGCGCCGAATGGGCGGCAGGGGATTTCCTGCATCGCCGCGGGCCTCGGCCCGGCTTCACGCGGGTGGCGCTCGATGCCGCGCAGATGGATCAGATCTCGGTCTGGCGCGTGCTGCGCGAGGCGACCTCGAGCTACCTCTTGCACCACCGTTGGAGCGTTCGGCAGGAGGCCGGGCGAATGCGCCCGCTGCTGGTGCCGGAGGTGATCGCGCAGGCGAGGCGAAGCGCCCAATTCCTGCATCCGCTGCTGCGCCATCCGCGGGGCACTCCGAGCGGCAAGCTCTGGCATGCGCACCAGGTGACCCAGCCCTTCGATTTCTACGACCCGCTCGGGCACGAGGGCGAGGCGGAGCGGATCACCCCGCTTCTCTCGCAACCGCTGATGGAGCTCTGCCTGCGCATCCCGATCTATGTGCTGACCCACGGCGGCTGGGACCGGGCCGTCGCCCGGCGGGCGTTCTACGAGGACCTGCCGCCCGAGATCCGCAACCGCCGTCACAAAGGCGGGATCGAAGAGCACCTGCGCCTCACCCTCGAGCACAACCGCGGCTTCCTGCGGGAGCTGCTGTTGGATGGAGCGCTGGTACGGGAAGGAGTCATCGACCGGCCGCGCCTGGAGGAGGTGCTCTCCGGCAGAGCCACGCGTATCGCGACCGGCTCTGGCGAGCTGCTCGAGTACGCCGGGGTCGAGGCGTGGCTGGGGCGCTGGGGAGGGAGCGTCCGCCGCGCGGCTGCCTGAGGCCTCGTACGGTCCGCCGTCGTCTTCTGTTTGGATGCCCAACAGCACGCGGGGGCTTCGGCGAGCTGTCATTTCGCACTGCTCAGCTCAAGGTGTCGGGCGTTCCGGTCCGGTTGTGGGATATGATCCTCAATCCAGCGCCGTGGCCCGAGACTGCTTCTGCTTCGCCGGGAGGGGGGATTCGCCCCGCCGGCGCATTTCACAGGGTAGAGGGATAGGGATTGGATACGAGCGACATGGGTGAGGTCAAACGCTTCCCCCGACCGGGGCGGCCGGAAGAGTTCATCGAGCGGTTGTGCCGAACGCACGAGGCACAACTGCTGGCCTATCTCACCCAGATGCTGGGACGGCCGGAGCTCGCCCGGGAGGTGGCTCAGGACACCTTCGAGAGAGTGCACAGGATATACCGTCCGGAGCAGGTGATGTTCCCGCGGGCCATGCTCTTCAAGGTGGCCACGAATTTCGCGCTGATGCAGCTGCGCAGGCAGCGTCTCGAGAACGCCATGATCACCGGCTCGGTCGGAATGGAGGAAGTGCCCGACCATCGTGTCGGACCGGACCGGCAGGCGATGGCGGATGAGATCGGACAACACCTGGCCAATGTAATCAGAGAATTACGCCCCAATCTTCGCAAGATTTTCGTGATGGCACATGTCCAGGGCAAGCCCCGCAAAGAGATCGCCGCCGCACTCGGTATCTCGGAGAAGCGGGTGGACAAGCGCATGACCAAGGCGCTGAAGGCCTGCCGGGAGCGCCTCTCGTCCCAGGGCATCGACCTGGCGGAGGTCGATTGAAATGGTTTGCCGGGAGCAAATCAGCATCCGGGACAGGTTCCGTCAGCGGCGGATCCGCGATCAGGCGGCGAGCTGGCACACGCGCATCAGCGGCGGCCTGACCGATGCGCAGCGCCGCAGATTCGAGACCTGGATCGCCTACCCGGGGAATGCGCGCGAATATCACGCCCAACGGGCTGTGCTCGATGTCGCAATGGAGCTCAATGGACGCCCGCGGGCGGGCGTGGTGGCGAGCATTGCGGAGCCGCCGCTCCCGCGGCTCGCCGCGCTGCGTGGGTGGCCATTGGGCGTCCTGGCAGTCGCTCTCTTGCTGGTACTCACGATCGGATGGTCCACCTTGCGCACCGAGGGCTATCTCCCGCGGACGTATCGGACTGCTACGGGACAGATACGCAATGTGGTCCTTCCGGATGGCAGCGTCGTCGGTCTCAACACCCAGACGGAGCTCGAGTGGATAGGCAGTCCCCGCGATAGGCGGGTGCGCCTGATTCGTGGTGAGGCGTATTTCCAAGTCGTACACGATCCCAGCCGGCCTTTCCGCATCTTGCTTGCGCACAGCGAGGTGCGGGTGCTGGGCACGCGCTTCGATGTTTATCAGATGGCAAACGGTGACGTCCGTGTCAGCGTCCTCAGCGGTACGGTGGCCGTCGAGGGGTTGGAGAACGGTGTCGGAGCGCCGCCTTCCTGGAGGCGGAGTCTGACCTCCGGCCAGCAGATCGAGTACTCGCCGGTGGGCCTCGTGGCCGACGTGCACTCCGTCGTGGCGCCGAAGGTCATTCGCTGGAGGCAGGGGATGCTGGAAACTCAGGGTGAGCCTCTGCGGGACTTCGTCAGCGATCTCAGCCGCTACACGACCGAGCGAATCGTCATCGCCGATCCGCGTGCCGCCGATCAGAGGGTGGGGGGCGCCTTCAGTATCCGCGACATCAACGGCACGCTCGATCGCCTCGGCCGGATAGCTCCCGTCACCGTCACTCACGAGAACGGTGAAGTCATCCTGGGCTACCGGTCGGCGCCAGCGGCCGGACATTCGCCCGGGGCGACGGTCCCGTGAGTTCCCGGCTCCACAACAGGGTTTTTTGGACCATCACCAAGTACAGAGGATTACCAGCATGTTGATTCTTACAAGGCGTGTGGGTGAGACCGTCATGATCGGGGATGACGTCACCATCACCGTTCTCGGGGTCAAGGGCAATCAGGTGCGGGTTGGCATCAATGCGCCGAAGAGCATTGCGGTGCATCGCGAGGAGATCTACGAGCGCATCAAGAGAGAGCACGCCGCCGAGGCCGCCGAAAAGCAAGAATCCGGGTTCGCATCGTCCCCACCCGCCTGACGGGGGTAGCAGGAGCGACGTCGCGGAGGGATTTCCAGGGAAGGCCCGAGCCCGCGCGCGCGGGAGCCAAAGCCCTGAGAAACCGTCCGCGACGCTCTCCGCTTCCGCGGACACGCGCCTTGCGGGCCCTGCTCCGCGGCGCGGCGAGGAGGCGCGGCACGCACGCTTCAGAGTGCGGGTCTCACGGCGCAACCTGGCCCGGTGCGTCCCGAGGTGCTATCATTATGTAAAGCTGACGCTCGGGAGGCGTTACGAATAACGATGCGCTACCAGCACTCGAGGGAAGAAAGTGCCGAAATACTGCGCCGGGCGCTGCAGCTCATGTCCCCTCACCAGGCCGGCTATCACCCGGTCAGCTATGCCGTATGGTATGAGCACGCGGGTGACCTCAATCCGGCCCTGACCCAGGAGCTCGAGAAGCTCCTTGCCGCCGATGCGCGGCTGACTGACGAGGATGTCAGCCGCCTGCACGGCGTGCACATCGCCGGCCGCGATGTCCGGGCCTTCGAGCTCGCGCAGAATCAGCTCCGCGAGGTGCTCGGCGAGTCGGAAAAGCAGGCCGCGCACGCGGAGAGGACGGTCAAGCGCTTCACCGCGAATCTGGACGAAGCCATCGAGGACGTGCGCCAGCAGGCGGCGCCGGCCGATACCTTCACGGAGAAGGTGGGCAAGGTGCTGGCCGAGGCCGCCCAGCTGCAGAGCGTTCTCGGAGCGCTGCACCAGCAGCTCACCCGCCAACGCCAGGAAGTCGATCAGGTCATGGAGCGTCTCGAGCGCGCGCAGACCGAGCCCTTGCGCGACCCGCTTACCGGCCTGAAGAACCTCCACGGCCTGCGCCGTGCCATCGAAGCGCGCGGGAGCTCCCGGCTCACCGCCGTCGCCTTCCTCGCCGCCGACATCGATCACTTCAAGCACATCAACGACACGTATGGCCATGTGGTCGGCGATAAGGTGCTGGCCAAGGTCGCCGGGATCCTGCGCGAGGACCTGACGGGCGAGGACATGGCCGCGCGCCTGGGTGGCGACGAGTTCGCGATGATCCTGCCCGATAAATCCCTCGATGCCGCCGCCGCGCTCGCTGAGAAGATCCGCGCGGCCGTCACCCGCACCGTGATCACGCGCACCGATGGAACGCAGTACAGCGGCGTCGTGACACTCTCCATCGGCCTGGCGATCGGTGAGCCGGGCGATACCATGGAGTCCCTGCGTCACCGCGCCGACGAAGCGCTGTACGACGCCAAGGATGCAGGCCGCAATCGCGTCGCGCTCGCTGCGAATAGCACCCCGGACAGCTCAGCCGCCACCTGATGCAAGAGAGGGCCGGAGTGCAAAATGCCTCTGGGCCAGACGCTCGCCCGCAGGGCTCGACGCAGGCGTCGAGCGGGTTTTGCCAGGATGCCAAAACCCCGGGAGCAGACGGACGAGCAGTAACGGGTTCCCCTGCCGACTCCATTTGGGTACAATGCGCGCCCCCGCGGGCTCGGCCGTTGGGGAGTCGGTCGTGCGGCGGACACAGCGGTGTGCCGGCGCGCCGATAGCGAAAGAGCCTAAAAAGCCCCCCGAGGGGCTTTTTGTTTTTGGACGGAATGTAATGGGCCTTACGGCCCTTTTTGTTTTATAAAGGCCATGCCGACGACCTTGCGAGAGCGGCTCATCGCCCTCATCGAGCCCCTCGTCGGGCGGCTGGGCTACGAGCTCGTGGAGCTCGAGCAGTCGTCGGGCCGCGGCAGCGCCGCGGTGCGACTCTTCATCGATAGCCCCGAAGGAGTGGGGCTCGCGGACTGCGAGCGGGTGAGCCGGGAAGTCTCGGCGCTGCTCGATGTCGAGGACCCGATACCCACTGCGTATACGCTCGAGGTTTCCTCGCCGGGATTTGACCGGGTACTGCGCACGCAGGCGCATTTCGCGCGCTTCGTCGGCTCGCGGGTGGCCGTGGAGCTCACCGCGCCCCGCGAGGGGCGCCGACGCTACACCGGCACCCTTCTCTCGGTGGACGAGGCCGGAATCGCGCTCGAGGTCGACGGACAACGGGTCCCCGTGTCGTTTGGGGAGATTGGCAAGGCCAGGCTGACGGGCCAAGGCTGACAGATGACGGGTTGGCGGTGGCCACTTAAAGCTGGCGAGAGGTGACGGTAGTGAACAAGGAAATCCTGATGGTCGTCGACGCGGTCTCCAACGAGAAAGGCGTCGACAAGGAAGTGATCTTCGAGGCGCTCGAGGCGGCTCTGGCCTCGGCTACCCGCAAGAAATACGGCGAGGAGTGGGATGCGCGCGTCGCCATCGACCGCAAGAGCGGAGACTACGAGACCTTCCGCCGCTGGAAGGTGTTTGCCGATGACTCGACGGAGCTCGAGGCGCCGGAGCGGGAGCTGCGCATGGAGGATGCGCGCGAGATCGACCCGAAGGCCGAGATTGGCGCTTTCGTCGAGCAGCCGATGGAGTCGGTGTCGTTCGGCCGCATTGCCGCGCAGCAGGCCAAGCAGGTCATCGTGCAGAAGGTGCGCGAGGCGGAGCGCCAGCAGGTCGTGGACGCCTACCTCGATCGCGTGGGTACGCTCGTGAGCGGCGTGGTGAAGCGGGTCGACCGCAATGGCCTTTTCATCGACTTGGGCTCCAACGCCGAAGGGTTCGTGCCGCGCACCGACATGATTCCGCGTGAGCAGGTCAAGGCGCAGGATCGCATCAAGGCGTTTCTGAAGGAGGTGCGCTCCGAGCTGCGCGGGCCGCAGCTTTTCCTGACGCGCACGGCTCCGGAGTTCCTGATCGAGCTGTTCAAGCTGGAAGTGCCGGAAGTCGGCCAGGGCCTCATCCAGATTCTCGGCGCGGCCCGCGACCCCGGCGTGCGCGCCAAGATCGCGGTGCGCAGCAACGATGCGCGCATCGATCCGGTGGGCGCCTGCGTCGGCATGCGCGGCTCGCGCGTGCAGGCGGTCTCCAACGAGATCGCCGGTGAGCGGGTCGACATCATCCCCTTCGACGAGAACCCGGCGCAGTTCGTGATCAACGCCATGTCGCCGGCCGAAGTCATGTCGATCGTGGTGGATGAGGACTCCCACAGCATGGACATCGCGGTCGCGGAGGAGAAGCTCTCGCAGGCGATCGGCCGCGGCGGACAGAACATCCGTCTCGCGAGCCAGCTCACCGGCTGGGAGCTCAACGTCATGACCGAGTCCGACGCCGAGGCCAAGAGCGAGTCGGAAGCCAAGTCCCTGGTGCAGATGTTCATGAAGCAGCTCGACGTCGATGAGGACGTTGCCACCATCCTCGCGCAGGAGGGCATCTCCACCATCGAGGAGATCGCCTACGTGCCGCAGGCGGAGCTCGCCTCCATCCAGGAGTTCGATGAGGAGATCGTCAAGGAGCTGCGCAACCGTGCGCGCGACGTCCTGCTCACCCAGGCGATCGCGAGCGAGGAGACGCTCGATCAGTCGATGCCGGCGGATGACCTGCTGCTGCTCGAGGGCATGAGCCCGGATCTCGCGCTCGCGCTCGCGCGCCGCGGCGTGCGCACCCGAGAGGATCTCGCGGAGCAGTCGGTGGAGGATCTGAAGGATATCGAGGGGCTTGCGGCGGAGGAAGCCGGCAAGCTCATCATGACCGCCCGGGCCCACTGGTTCGAAGCGGGCCAGGCCTGAGGAGGGGTACGAAAGTATGGCGGAAGTGACGGTTTCCCAGTTTGCCGAAGTCCTGAAGGTACCGGTGGATCGGCTGCTCGTGCAGCTCGATCAGGCCGGCATCAAGGTCCAGGGGCCCGACGACCGCATCAGCGATGATGCGAAGCTCGAGCTGTTGACGCACCTTCGCCGCAGCCACGGTGCTGTCGCGGAGAGCGAGCGTGATGCCGCTCCCCGGCGGATCACATTGCAGCGCAAGACGCAGAGCGAGCTGAGGTTGGCCAGCGTCCAGGGACGTGCGCGCACGGTCAGCGTCGAGGTCCGCCAGAAGCGCACCTACATCAAGCGCGACGTGCTTCAGGAGCAGGCGCGCCATCAGCAGGACGAGATGGACCAGAAGCGGCGGGAGGCCGAGGAAGTCGCCCGTCTCGAGAGCGAGCGCCTCGAGGCCGAGCGGCTCGAGCGTGAGCGGCTCGAGGCGGAGAACCGGCGCCGCATCGAGGAAGAGGAATCCGCCCGCCGCCGGGCCCAGGATGAGGCCCGCCGCCTCGCTGAGCAGAGGGCGCGTGAGGAGGAGGAGCGCCGCGAGCGCGAGGAGCGGCAGCGTCAGGCCGAGGAGCGTCAGGAGCGCCGCACCGAGCCGCCCGCGGCGGCCACCGTGCAGCCAGAGCCGGCGCGCCCGGCGGCGGCGCCACAGCCCGCCGCATCCCCGAGATCCGCCCCCGCGAGTGCGAGCGCCCCCGGTAACCCGGCGCGCGAGCGCGCGCCGGCGCCGGCGGCGCCCGCCCGCGATCGCCCGCCCGCGGACGATCGGCACACTCGGTACGGCAGGCAGGAGCTGCATGTCGCGACGGATGTCAGCTCCCGCTATAAAAAGAAGCGGCGCGCCAAGTCGCGCACCGTGCCGAGCGCCACCGATGGGCGCCACGGGTTCGAGATGCCAACAGCGCCCGTCGTGCGCGAGGTCAGCATCGGTGAGACGGTGACCGTCGCGGAGCTGGCACAGAAGATGGCGGTCAAGGCGACGGAGGTCATCAAGGTGCTCATGAACATGGGCGTCATGGCGACCATCAACCAGCCGATCGACCAGGGCACGGCGGTTCTCGTCGTCGAGGAGATGGGCCATACCCCGAAGCTCCTCAAGGAGAACCAGATCGAGGCCGACCTGCAGGGTACCGGGCCGCAGTCGGCTGAGATCGAGCCGCGGCCACCGGTCGTCACCGTCATGGGCCACGTCGATCATGGCAAGACCTCGCTCCTCGACTACATCCGGCGCACCAAAGTGGCGGCCGGCGAGGCCGGCGGCATCACCCAACACATCGGCGCCTACCACGTGGAGACGCCGAAGGGCGTCGTGACCTTCCTCGACACACCGGGCCATGCAGCCTTCACGGCCATGCGCGCGCGCGGCGCGAAGGCGACGGACGTCGTCATCCTGGTCGTAGCGGCGGATGACGGCGTCATGCCGCAGACGGTGGAGGCGATCCAGCACGCCCGCGCCGCGGGTGTGCCCATCGTGGTAGCCGTCAACAAGATCGACAAGAGCGGCGCGGACCCGGACCGGGTGCGCGCCGAGCTCGCCAAGCAGGAAGTCATCCCCGAGGACTGGGGCGGTGAGAACATGTTCGTCAACGTCTCGGCCCATACCGGGCAGGGAATCGATTCGCTGCTCGAGGCCGTGCTGCTGCAGTCGGAAGTGCTCGAGCTGCGCGCGCCGCGTGCCGGGCTCGCCGCGGGCATCGTCATCGAGTCGAGTGTCGAGAAGGGCCGTGGCGCGGTCGCGACGGTGCTCGTCAAGAAGGGGACGCTGCGCCTCGGGGATCCCATCATCGCCGGCTCCGAGTTCGGCCGGGTGCGGGCGCTGTTCGATGAGAGCGGCCGCGCGGTCGAGGAGGCCCCTCCCTCCATGCCGGTCGTGGTGCTGGGACTCTCCGGTGCGCCGAATGCCGGCGATGAGATGCTCGTGCTCGAGAACGAGCGCAAGGCGCGCGAGGTGGCTCTCTACCGCCAGGGCAAGTTCCGCGACGTGAAGCTCGCCCGCCAGGCGACGCGCGCCGAGGATGTCTTCTCGCAGCTCGGCGAGGAGAAGGCGGGGGTCGTCGCCGTGCTCATCAAGGGCGATGTGCAAGGCAGCATCGAGGCGCTGCGCGAGGCGCTGATCAAGCTCTCGACCGATGAGGTGCAGGTCAAGATCGTCGCGAACGGCTTGGGCGGGATCACGGTGTCCGATGTGCAGCTCGCCGCCGCCTCCAAGGCGCTCGTCATCGGCTTCAACGTCCGCGCCGACTCCGGCGCGCGCGATGCGGTGAAGGAGACGGGCGTCGAGGTGCGCTACTACAGCATCATCTACGAAGCCATCGATGACGTGAGGCAGATGATGACCGGCATGCTGCGGCCGGAGATCAAGGAGCAGATCGTGGGCGTCGCGCAGGTGCGGGATGTCTTCCGCTCGAGCAAGTTCGGCGTCGTCGCCGGGTGCCTGGTGACCGAGGGTTTTGTCAGGCGCAACAATCCGATCCGCGTGCTGCGCGACAACGTCGTCATCTTCGAGGGTGCGCTGGAGTCGCTGCGCCGCTTCAAGGACGATGTCGGCGAGGTGCGTGCCGGGACGGAGTGCGGCATCGGCGTGAAGAACTACCAGGACGTGCGTGTCGGCGATCAGATCGAGTGCTTCGCGCGTCTCGAGATCGCGCGGACGTTGTAGAGGAAGCGTGAAGAAAGGGCGTTCCCCGGGGAGCTCGCCCCTGCGAGGGCGGTCCTCGGAGGGTGGACGGCTGCGCAAGATCGAGGCGCAGCTGCAGCGGGTGCTGGCGGAGCTCATCGGGCGCGAGGTCAAGGACCCGCGCGTGGGCAACGTGACGATCACCGGTGTCAGGCTCGCGGCCGACATGGGCGCGGCGCGTGTGTATTTCACGCCTTTCGCCTCGGCACATCCCCCCGAGGAGGTGCAAAGCGGCCTCGGCCGCGCCGCCGGGTTCTTGCGCGGGGAGGCCGGGAGGCGGCTCGGCCTGCGGCACGCCCCGAGGCTCGATTTCGTGTTCGATGACACCGCGGAGAAAGCCGCGCACCTCACCGGCCTCATCGATCGCGCCGTCGCGCGAGACCCCGGCGACGGCTCCTCCTGATTGATGCGCAATGCCAACCGACGGCATCCTGCTGCTCGACAAGCCGGCCGGAATGTCCTCGAACGCCGCGCTGCAGCGCGTTCGTCGGCTCCTCGGCGGCTGCAAGGCCGGACACGCGGGCAGCCTCGATCCGCTCGCGACCGGGATGCTTCCGCTCTGTCTCGGTGAGGCGACGAAGATCGCGGGCGAGATCCTCTCCAGTCGCAAGCGCTACAGATTCACGATCGCCCTCGGAGCGCGCACCACCACGGCAGATCGCGAAGGACCGGTCATCGAGGACGCTCCGATTCCCGCGGGTTGGCAGGAGCGGCTCGATGCGGT
The DNA here is from genome assembly GCA_021807675.1 of Pseudomonadota bacterium. Classification (GTDB taxonomy): domain Bacteria; phylum Pseudomonadota; class Gammaproteobacteria; order Steroidobacterales; family Steroidobacteraceae; genus 13-2-20CM-66-19. The sequence continues at coordinate 12,592 of JAKBCR010000014.1, read as the reverse complement.
GCTGCAGGCGTTTTTGGGTCCCGGGCGGCAGGTCCCTCCGATGTACTCCGCACTGAAGCGCGACGGGCGGCCGCTCTATGAGCTGGCGCGCGCCGGCGTGACCGTCGAGCGCGCTCCGCGCGAGATCGAAATCCTGGATCTCACGCTCGTGTCGCAGACGCACGCGGAGCTCGAGCTCGACGTGCTCTGCTCCAAGGGGACTTATGTTCGTACTCTGGCCGAGGATATTGCGCGGGCGTTGGGGACATGCGGACACGTCAGTGCGCTGCGGCGCACCTGGGTGGAGCCCTTCGAGCGTGAGCCCATGCAGAGTCTCGAAGCCGTGACACGCGCCTGCGAGGCGGGGCTCCACGGCGCCTCCGAGGATCCGCTCGCGCAGCTCAGGGTCAAGGGGCTCGAGCTTCTGCCGCCCGACTGGCCGCTAGGGCATCTGCCGGCGGTGGATCTCGAGGCCTGGCAAGCCGATCGCATCGGGCACGGCCAGGAGGTCGTGCTGGCGCGCAGCCCCGCTCCCGGACGGGTGAGGCTGTATGAGACCGGCAAGCGCTTTCTCGGGCTGGGCGAGTCGGATGGCCGGGGCGGGATCCGTCCGCGGCGACTGCTCGCGGCACTGCCTCCTCGATCGGCGCTGTCCGCAAGCCAGTGAATGAGCGGGCGCCAATGGACTTACAGGCGTTACACCGGGTAAACTTCCGCTCTTCCCAAAAGATCACTTAAGACAGTCACTTAGGATTTAGGCGCAATGGCTCTTTCCAGCGAGAAAAAAGGCGGCATCCTGACGCAGTACCAGCGCGGTCCCGCCGACACCGGCTCCCCCGAGGTCCAGGTGGCACTCCTCTCGGAGCGCATCAACGGGCTCGGCGAGCACTTCACGGCTCACAAGCGCGATCACTCCTCCCGCCGCGGCCTCGTGAAGCTCGTCAACCAACGCCGTAAGCTCCTCGACTATCTCAAGGCGACGAAGCCCACCCAGTACCAGGAGCTCGTCGAGCGCCTGGGACTTCGCCGCTGACATTCCAACTCGAGGCCGCGTCGCGCGGCCTCGTTGTTTGACAGGAACCATCCTTTCTTTTCCGAGGGCTCGAGCTTGAGCGCAGTCAGTAAGTCATTTCAGTACGGTCCCCACACGGTCACGATAGAGACGGGCGAGATGGCTCGCCAGGCCGAGGGCGCCGTGCGTGTCTCGATGGGCGACACCGTGGTGCTGGTCACCGCGTGTGCCCAACGCACGGCCATCGCCGGCCGCGATTTCTTCCCCCTGACCGTCAACTATGTCGAGAAGACCTACGCCGCGGGGCGCATCCCGGGCGGCTTCTTCAAGCGTGAAGGCCGGCCGACCGAAAAAGAGACGCTAACCTCGCGTCTCATCGACCGTCCGATCCGGCCGCTGTTCCCGGACGGCTTCTACAACGAGGTGCAGGTGGTCGCGACGGTGGTGTCGATCGATCCGGAGATCGATGCCGACATTCCCGCGCTCCTCGGCGCCTCCGCCGCGCTAGCCATCTCCGGCATCCCGTTCAACGGCCCGATCGGCGCCGCCCGGGTCGGTTGGAAGGACGGCCAGTACCTGCTCAACCCCACCGCCAAGCAGCTCGCCGAGTCGCAGCTGCATCTGGTCGTGGCCGGCACCGAGAAGGGCGTGCTCATGGTGGAGTCCGAAGCCAAGGGCCTGTCGGAGGATGTCATGCTGGGCTCGGTCGTCTTCGGCCACGAGCAGATGCAGACCGCCATCCGCGCCATCCGCGATATCGCCGCCGAGGCCGGCAAGGCCCGCTGGAACTGGCAGTCTCCCGCGCAGAACGCGGAGCTGACGAGCGCTGTGGCGCTGCACGCCCAGGCAGCCCTCGCGCAGGCCTATACTCTTGCGGAGAAGCAGCAGCGTCAGGCCCGCATCTCCGAGGTCAAGGCGCAGACCCTGGCCACCCTCACCGGTGCCGATGCGCCCAAGTGGACGTCGGATCAGATCGACGACGCCCTCTTCAAGCTCGAGAGCAACATCGTGCGCCAGCGGATCCTCAATGGGGAGCCGCGCATCGACGGCCGCGACTGCAAGACGGTCCGGCCGATCACCGTCAAGGTGGGCATGCTGCCGCGCACTCACGGCTCCGCGCTCTTCACGCGCGGGGAGACGCAGGCGCTCGTCGTGACCACGCTTGGTACCACCCGCGATGCGCAGATCATCGACGCGCTGGAGGGGGAGCGCCGCGAGCCCTTCATGCTGCATTACAACTTCCCGCCGTTCTGTGTCGGTGAGACGGGCATGATGACCGGCCCGAAGCGCCGCGAGATCGGTCATGGCAACCTCGCGCGCCGCGGCGTCAATGCCGTGATGCCCGACATGACGGCATTCCCCTATGTCATCCGGGTCGTCTCGGAGATCCTGGAATCGAACGGCTCGAGCTCCATGGCGAGCGTCTGCGGCAGCTCCCTCTCGCTGATGGATGCGGGCGTGCCCATCAAGGCGCCCGTGGCGGGCGTCGCGATGGGTCTCGTGCTCGAGGCTAACCGCTACAAGGTCCTCACGGACATCCTGGGTGATGAGGATCACCTGGGCGACATGGACTTCAAGGTGGCCGGAACGAAGGATGGTGTCACGGCGCTGCAGATGGACATCAAGGTCGAGGGCGTTACGGCCGAGATCATGAAAGTCGCGCTGGAGCAGGCCCGGGAAGGGCGCCTGCACATCCTCGGCGAGATGAGCAAGGTCATCCGCGAGCCGCGGTCGCGCATGTCGGAGTGGGCTCCGTCCATCATCACGCTGAAGATCGATCCGGAGAAGATCCGCGACGTCATCGGCAAGGGTGGGGCGGTGATTCGCCAGATCACGGAGGAGACCGGCACCACGATCGACATCGAGAGCGACGGCACGGTGAAGATCGCCTCCGTGAACGGCACCGCCGGCCGCGAGGCGCAGCGGCGCATCGAGCTGATCACGGCGGATGTCGAGGTCGGTCGCATCTACGAGGGCAAGGTGGCGCGCCTGATGGACTTCGGCGCCTTCGTCACCATCCTGCCGGGCCGCGACGGCCTGGTGCATATCTCGCAGATCTCCAACGAGCGTGTGGAGCGCGTGAGCGACAAGCTGAAGGAAGGCGATGTCATCCGCGTGAAGGTGCTCGAAGTCGACCGCCAGGGCCGAATCCGGCTCTCCATGCGGGACGTGGACGCAGCGTAATCTCCCCGCGCGGCGCGCGGATGGGATCAGTCCGCCGGCGTGGCCTCCAGGCCGCGCCGCGGGACGATCTCGCGCGGCAGTGGCAGCGGCAGTCCTCGCCAAGCGCCTCTTGCCCATTCGAGCAGGGTAGCGGGCGGTGCGCCCGCGAGCTGCGTGGGAGGGGAGAGCCCCAGCAGCCGCAGAGCGTTCAGCAACTGCGCGCCGGCCCGGCCCGCATCGAGAGCCATTGAGCGGCGGGATTTCGCGAGCTTCCCGCCGGCGCGCTCGAGCAGAAGCGGCAGATGCGCATAACGGGGTGTTCGCAGGCTCAGAGCACGTTGCAGGGCGATCTGCCATCCGGTGCTCTCGAGCAGATCCGCTCCGCGCACGACATCGGTGACGCCTTGCAGGGCATCGTCCACGACGACGGCGAGCTGGTAAGCGAAGATCCCGTCCCGACGCCGCACGACGACATCTCCCAACTTGCCCATGGCGGCCGCAGTCGGCCCCTGAAAGCGGTCGTCGAAGACGACGGTCTCCGTCTCGTCGATTCGGAAGCGTATCGCCGTAGGGCCCGGCCTTCGGGGTCCCTCACGGCAGGTGCCCGGATAGCCTGAATCCGCCGCGCTGAGCTCTCGGCGCGAGCAGCTGCACTCGAAGGTGCGGCCCGCCGCGCGCAGCGATTCCAGAGCCTCGGCATAGAGAGGTGTCCGGCGGCTCTGGTATTCGACCTCGCCATCCCACAGGAGGCTAAAGGCTTCGAGGGTCCGCAGTATCTCCGCGGCGCTGCCGGACACCACGCGCGCGCGATCGAGGTCCTCCACGCGCACGAGCCAGCGCCCGCCGCGGCTGCGGGCATCGAGAAAGCTGCCGACGGCGGCCAACAGGGAGCCGAGGTGCAACGACCCCGTGGGGGAAGGGGCGAATCGGCCGACGTATTCCGGCGGCCCCTTATCGATACCGGTCGTCGCGGTCGCCGTACTGCCGCTCGCGTCTCTCCCGGCGCTCCTGAGCCTCGATGCTCAGCGTGGCGACCGGCCGCGCCTCCAGGCGCTTGATGCCGATCTCCTCCCCGGTCTCCAGGCAGTAGCCGTAGCTGCCGTCGTCGATCCGCTTCAGCGCCTCGTCGATCTTGCGAATGAGCTTGCGCTCACGATCGCGGGTGCGCAGCTCCAGGCTGAATTCCTCCTCCTGGGTGGCCCGGTCGTTCGGGTCGGGGAAGTTGGCGGCATCATCCTTCATGTGCGAGACCGTGCGGTCGACCTCGACCATCAGATCGAGCTTCCAGCTGTTGAGGATCTGCCGGAAATGCTCGAGCTGCTCCTTGCTCATGTACTGCTCGCCGCGCTTGACGATGTAGGGTTGGACGTTGCGCGGACCGGCGAGCAGGCTTCCGGGCTCCGCGCCCTCGACCTCGTCCGGATCAACTGAGCCGGGAGAGGGGGTCACGGCTGGCGGCACGTGGATGTCTTCGCCGGAGTCGGGGACAGGCGACTTCCCCGTTTGGGACTTCGCCTGGGATGTGGAATGGGCGGCCTTGCGCATCTCGGTGGTTGTTTCCGTCTTCATGGGGGTGATGGGCGGCACCGCCGCGGTGGGGGCCGAAGCCCGAACCGGCGCAGCCGCCGACTTGTGAGCGTGAGCGGACGCCGCTTTGGCGCGCTCGTGATCCCTGCCTCGCGGCTCGACCGGCGCCCGCCGAGTCGCCGCGGGCTTCTTGGCCGCAGGCCTGGTGGTCGCCGCCTTCTTACCCTTCGCGGACTTTGGCGCGGGCTTCTTGGCCGGCATCAGTCGCTCCTCAAAAAGCATGAGCCTCTGAAGGACGCGCGATTATACCGGCAGACGCCGGGTTGTCTATTGGCGCACAAAATCGCATGGAGCGATTTTTTACGCCTGGCTGAGGCAGGCGGGCCCGCAAGGGCCGAGGCGCAGGGACGGCGCCGAGTAAAGTCGGCCTCCTGCCGCTGACGGGTCTCAGAGGGGAGCGGCCCTGGGCGGCTTCATGGCTTGCTTTCGGGCAGGGGCACCGGCGGGGAGGGGCTCCATCCGGGCTGGCGACGCTCCACGGTCACACGGGTGTAGATTCCCCCGCGCACCTTGAAACGCGCCTCGAGGCGCAGGAACCGCGGCGAGAGCGCCCGGGCGAGGTGGTCGGCGATCTCGTTGGTCACCGCCTCGTGGAAGGCGCCGCGATCACGGAACGACCAGATGTAGAGCTTCAGCGACTTGAGCTCCACGCACGCGCGGTTGGGGACATACTCGAGCTCGAGCGTCGCGAAGTCGGGCTGGCCGGTCTTCGGACAGAGACAGGTGAACTCCGGAATCCGCATGCGGATCGTGTAGTCGTGCTCCGGCCGCGGATTGGCGAAGGTCTCGAGATCGCTCGTGGGCTGTGAGGGCATGGAGATTTACTCTATCATGAGCGCTGGATCCGGGCTCCTGCCCGGCCCAGCGCCGTTGAGGCAAAAAGCGCGGTTTTTTGCCTCAACGTCCGCCACCTGCGGCGGCGGGGCACCTCCCTGTGCCTGAGCCGGCATTGGGCAACCGGGGGTTGGGCAATTAGTATTATCCGCGGTTTGGCCTTCACGCGGCGGTCCTGAGATTTCGGAAGACGACATAGATGCGGCTGACCAAGATCAAGCTCGCGGGCTTCAAATCCTTCGTCGATCCCACGCAAGTCAGCTTTCCCAGCAATCTCACAGGTGTCGTCGGCCCGAACGGCTGCGGCAAATCCAACGTCATCGACGCGGTGCGTTGGGTGATGGGAGAGCTGTCGGCCAAGCACCTGCGCGGCGATAACATGGCGGATGTGATCTTCAACGGCTCGGCGGCGAGAAAGCCGGTGGGCACCGCCTCGGTGGAGCTCGTCTTCGACAATTCCGACGGCAAGATCGGCGGCGCCTACGCGAGCTACAACGAGATCTCGCTGAAGCGCCAGGTCGCGCGCGACGGCTCCTCCGGCTATTACATCAACGGCGCGCGCTGCCGGCGCAAGGACATCACCCAGCTTTTTCTCGGCACGGGCCTCGGTGCGCGCAGCTACGCGATCATCGAGCAGGGCACGATCTCGCGCATCATCGAGGCGAAGGCCGAGGACATGCGCGCCTTCGTCGAGGAGGCCGCCGGCATCTCCCGCTACAAGGAGCGGCGCAAGGAGACCGAGAGCCGCATCGCCGAGACGCGCGAGAACCTCGAGCGCCTGCAGGATGTGCGCGATGAGATCGAGAAGCAGATCCGGCACCTGCAGCGCCAGGCCGCCACCGCGCGCCGCTACCAGGCTCTGAAGGAGGAGGAGCGGCGCCTCACGGCGGAGCTGTTGGCGCTGCGCCTGAGGGAGCTCGACAGCGGCGCTCAGGTCCACGACAGCGCCACTCGCGCCCGCGAGATCGAGATGCAGGCGGCCCTCGCCGACCAGCGTGCCGCCGAGGCCTCCATCGAGAGCCGGCGGGCGCACCATGGCGGCGCCAGTGAGCGGGTCTCGGCGGTCCAGGGCCGCTATTACGAGATCGGGGCCGAGATCTCCCGCCTGGAGCAGACGATCCAACATACCCGGCAGTTGCGGGAGCGCCAGCGCGCCGATCTCGCGAAGACGCGCGCGACGCTCGGGGAGCTGGGGGCGCACATCGAGCGCGACGAGCGTCAGCTCGCGCAGCTCGCCGAGGAGATCGCGCTCGCGGCGCCGCAGCTCGAGCTTGCGCAGAGCGCCGAGACTGCCGCGGCGCAGGCGCTGGAGGCGGCCGAGCGGGAGCTCGCCGCCTGGCAGGAGCGCAGGGAGCAGCTGAACCAGGCGCTCGGTGCCGCGGACCGCACCACACAGGTGGAGCGTGCCCGTATCGAGCAGCTCGAGAATCAATTGCGGCGGCTGAAAAACCAGCTCGAGCGCCTGACCCTCGAGCGCGAGGCACTCGAGGCGCAGGAATCGAGCGAGCTGCTCGCCGAGCTCAGCGAGCAGGAGTCGCAGGCGCGGGGCGAGAGCGAGTCGCTGGCGAGTGCGTTACGCGTCGCCCTCGAGCGGGTACAGAGCGCGCGGGCCGGGCAGTTGGCCGCCGAAGAGGCTCTCGAGTCGGCACGCGGCGAGCGTGAGCGTACGCGCGCGGAGTGCACCTCGCTCGAGGCCGTGCAGAAAGCGGCGCTGTCGGCGAGCGCCGGCCAGGCGACGGAATGGCTGGGCGAGGTCGGTCTCGCGGGACGCACGCGCATCGCTCAGACGCTCGAGGTGCGGCCCGGTTGGGAGCTCGCGGTCGAGACCGCGCTCGGTGATTACCTGGAGGCGGTCTGCATCGATCGCCTCGAGGATCTTGCGGCGCCACTCGAGCGGCTCGCCCACGGGCGCGTGGCGCTCGTCGAAGGCGCATCCGCGGCTGACGGCTCGGGATCGGGTGCCGCGCAGGGCTCGCTGGCCGGCAAGGTCTGCGGGCCCGGGGCCGTGCTGGCGCAGCTCGCCGGCGTCCTCACCGCGGAATCCCTGACCGAGGCGCTCGAGCGCCGCGGCGCGCTGGCGGCGGGCCAGTCGGTCATCACGCGCGGCGGCGAGTGGCTCGGTCGAGACTGGCTGCGGGTCAGCCGCGGCGTGGATCACCACCTCGGCGTCATCGAGCGAGAGCACCGGCTGAAAACCCTGCGGGCGGCGGTCGAGGCCGCCGAGGCACGCGTGGGCGAGGCGGAGGATCGTCTCGGGGCCGTGCGCGAGAGCCTTGCCCAGGCCGAGGCCGAGCGGGACGGGAGCCAGGCGGGCATTCAGGCTGTGCACCGCCGCCACGCCGACATCACCGGCCAACTGGAGGCCGCGCGCGCCCGGGCGAAGGAGACCGCTCTGCGCCGCCAGCGGATCGAGGCGGAGAGCGCCGAGCACGAGCGCGAGATCGCCGCCACCCTGGAGGGTCTCGGACGGGCCGGCGAGACGCTCGAGCAGGGTCTCACGGTCGGAACGGATCTGAACCTGCGGCGCGAGGAGCTCGAGAGCGAGCGGGAGATGCGCCGCGAGGCGCTCACGGGCGCACGCTCGTGCGCCCAGGCCGCGCAGGTCGCCGCGCGCGACCTGCTCATCCGCATCGAGTCGCGCCGCTCGACGGAGGCCTCGGTCAAAGTGAGCCTCGGGAGAATGATCGAGCAGCGCGCGCAGCTCGAGCAGCAGCGCGTGACCTTGGAGTCGGAGCTTGCAGGCGGTGACGGCCCGATCCTTGCGCTCGAGGCGCGGCTGAACGAAGCCCTCGCCGCGCGGCTCGAGGTCGAGGCACTGCTCGGCGAGGCACGCCGCGCGCTGGAGGAGGCCGATGCGGCGCTGCGCGTGCTCGATGAGCAGCGCATGCTCGCGGAGCAGCGGGTCTCGCAGGCGCGGGAGGCGATGGAGGCGGCTCGCTTTGCTGCGCAGGAGAACCGTGTCAGGCGCGAGGCGCTCGCCGAGCAGTTCGGGGAGACGCGCTTCGAGCTTGCCGAGGTTCAGCAGGGCCTTGCCGCCGATGCCGCCATCCCCGCCTGGGAAGAGCGGCTCACCGAGACCCGGGCGGGTGTCGAGAAGCTCGGTCAGGTCAACCTCGCCGCGATCGACGAGCTCAAGGAGCAGACCGAGCGCAAGGAGTACCTGGATCGGCAGTTCACCGATCTGACCTCCGCGCTCGAGACCCTGGAGGAGGCCATGCGGCGCATCGACAAGGAGACGCGCACGCGCTTCGAGGAGACCTACGAGCGCATCAACTCCGGTCTCAAGGAGCGCTTCCCCCTGCTCTTCGGCGGCGGACACGCCTATCTCGAGCTCGTCGGCGAGGACCCGCTGAGCGCGGGCATCGCGGTCATGGCCCGCCCGCCCGGCAAGAAGAACAGCAGCATCCACCTGCTGTCGGGTGGTGAGAAGGCGCTCACCGCCGTCGCGCTCGTCTTCTCGATCTTCGACCTGAACCCCGCGCCGTTCTGCCTGCTCGATGAGGTGGATGCGCCCCTCGATGAGCACAATGTCGGCCGCTTCTGCGATATCGTGCGCGAGATGTCGGCCCGTGTGCAGTTCATCTTCATCACCCACAACAAGACGACCATGGAGCTTGCGTCCCAGCTTCTCGGCGTGACCATGAACGAGCCCGGGGTCTCGCGCCTCGTGGCCGTGGACGTCGACGAGGCGGTCCGGCTCGCGGCCGTCTGACAACTGGTGTTGCCCATGTCGGAACTACGCTGGACGCTGCTCATCCTCGGAGTGGTGTTCATCGCCGCGCTTTCCTGGTGGGAGCGGCGCCGCCCCCGCCAGGCGTTCGCTCCCCATTTGCGAGAGGGGCGAGAGGCTGAGGCGCGTGGCGCGGAGCGCCCGGACACGGCGTCCGGGCTCTGCGAGACCCGTACCGGCGAGGGCGGAAGCGGCGTTGGGAAACGGGCCCCGCCGCCGGGGGCAGCCACTGGCATGGGCCTGATCCGCGAGCCCTGGATTGGCGATACGGAGCTCTCCGACAGCGTGCTGTCGGATGCGGCGCTCGCACCCGAGCACAGTGGCGGCAGGGGTGTGTCCGCGCGTTTCGGGCCGTCCGCGCCGGGTCCGCTCGAGGATCTGCCGACGCTCGTCATTCCCGATGCGGACGAGCGGCTGTCACTGCAGGCCGCATGGGATGCTGAGCCGCCCGAGCCGCGATTGATCGATCCGGACGCGAGCGTCACCGTGGAGACGCTGCCGCCGCAGGAAGCGGCGGACCCACAAGCGCCGCCCCCCGAGGAGCCGTCGCAGCCTGCGGTGGCGAGTGGACCTCGGGAGGAGATCGCAGGCGCGGAAGGGGTGGGCTGCGTCAGAGTCATGGAGCCGGTCGTGCCTTGCGGCGATGGTGTGGTGTCCGCCGAGCCCATCGTCGATTGGCCTCCCGACGAGTCGCGCAGGATCGTGGCGTTGCGGCTCATCGCACCGCAGAGCGAGCGCTTCCCCGGCCGTGCGCTGCGACTTGCGCTGGCGGCGGAAGGCTTCCTGCTCGGTAAGTACTCGATCTTCCACAAGCCCGACGAGGCGAATCGCGCGGTGCTGAGCGTCGCCTCGCTTACCAGTCCGGGCGCCTTCGATCTGACGACCATGGACTCGCAGCGCTATGCGGGTCTCAGTCTCTTTGCCGTGCTGCCGGGCCCGAGAGCCCCGTCGCAGGCATTCGAGGAGTTGCTCGCGACGGCGCGCAATCTCAATGAGCGGCTGCAAGGGGCACTGCAGGACGAGCGCGGCGGGCCGCTGACCCCGCTGCGCGTGGCGAGCCTCCGCGAGAGCCTCAGGGCCGAAGCGGTCCCCGTTGCGGCCGCGGCCGCGCATGAAACATGACGCGGCGGCGCGCGCGGCGAAGCTGCGCTCGCAGATCGCACATCACAACCGGCTGTACTACGAGCTCGACCGGCCGGAGATCTCCGACGCCGATTACGACGCGCTCATGGGCGAGCTGCGCGAGCTCGAGCGAGCGCAGCCGCAGCTCATCACGCCCGACTCGCCCACCCAGCGTGTGGGCGGCGCACCGTCGGGCAAGTTCCCCAAGGTGCGCCACCGCGTGCCGATGCTGTCGCTGGCGAACGGGTTCAGCACCGAGGACGTCGCCGCCTTCATCGACCGCGTACGACGCTTCCTGAAGCTCGACGCCGCAGAGCCGATCGAGCTCACGGCGGAGCCTAAGATCGACGGTCTCTCGCTGTCGCTGCGCTACGAGCGCGGGGTGTTGGTCCGCGGCGCGACGCGCGGCGACGGTACGGAAGGGGAGGATGTCACCGCCAACGTGCGCCGCGTGGAGGACATCCCGGCGAGAATGCACGGTCACGGAGCGCCGCAGGTCTGCGAGATCCGCGGCGAGGTTTACATGACACGCTCGGCCTTCCTCAAGCTCAACGAGGAGCAATCGAGCGCCGGCCGCACCGTCTTCGCCAACCCGCGCAATTCCGCGGCCGGCTCGCTGCGCCAGCTCGATCCCGAGGTCACCGCCTCGCGCCCGCTGCGATTCCTGGCCTACGCCTGGGGCGAGATGAGCGAACTGCCCGCCGCGACCCAGTGGGACATGCTGCGCTGGTTGCAGGCGCGCGGCTTTCCCGGCAACCCGTTGAGCCGCCTCTGCTGCTCCCTCGATGAGCTGCTCGCGTTCCATCGTGAGATCGAGCTGGAGCGCGCCACGCTCGATTACGACATCGACGGTGTCGTCTACAAGGTGAACCGCCTCGACTGGCAGCGGCGCCTCGGCTTCGTCGGCCGCGATCCCCGCTGGGCGCTCGCCCACAAATTTCCGGCCCAGAAAGCCACTACCCTCCTGAATGCGATCGAGCTGCAGGTCGGGAGGACCGGAGCACTCACGCCCGTCGCCAAGCTGGCTCCCGTCAACGTGGGTGGCGTCGTAGTCTCGAATGCAACGCTGCACAACGAAGACTACATCCGCGAGCTCGACGTCAGGATCGGAGATACGGTGACCGTGCAGCGCGCCGGGGATGTGATCCCGCAGGTTCTCGGCGTGGTGCCGGAGCGACGACCGCCGCACAGCCATCCCTTCCAGTTCCCGAAGACCTGTCCCTGCCCCCTTTCGACCCCGGTGGTCCGCGACCTGACCGCGACGGGCAAGGAGGGGGCCATCTCCCGCTGCTCCGGCGAGCTCGCCTGTCCGTACCAGCGGGTCGAGCACTTGCGCCATTTCGTCTCCCGCCGCGCCTTCGATATCGAAGGCCTCGGCGAGGAGCGGATCAATCTCTTCTTCGAGCGAGGCTGGATCGCCGAGCCCGCCGACATCTTCACGCTGCCCCGCCGCGACGACACGATTCAACTCTCCCGGCACGAAGGCTTCGGCGAGCTCTCCGTCCGCAACCTCTTCGCCGCCATCGAGGCACGCCGCACCGTCCCTCTCGAGCGCTTCATCTACTCACTGGGCATCCGGCACGTGGGCGAGACCACGGCCCGCTCCCTGGCCCGCGGTTACGGCGCCTTCCACGCCTTCCGCGAAGCCTGTCGGCGCCTCGCCCAGGGAGAGGCGGAGGCGCGCCAGGAGCTCGATGCCATGGACCAGATCGGGGATGCGGTCATCGAGAGCCTGACGGCCTACTTCTCCGAGCCCCACAACGCCGGCATGGTCGACCGGCTCGCCCGGGAGGTCCGGATCCTCGAGGCCGAGCGCCCGGCGACAAAGTCCCCGATTTCCGGCAAGACCATCGTGTTCACCGGCCGCCTGGAGCGAATGACCCGCGATGAGGCCAAGGCGATGGCCGAGCGTCTGGGCGCCTCGGTAAGCGGCAGCGTCTCGAAAAAGACGAGCATGGTCGTTGCCGGCGCGGAAGCCGGCTCCAAGCTCAAGAAGGCGGAGGAGCTCGGCGTTCGGGTGCTCGACGAGGGAGCGTTCCTCGATCTCGTCAACGATCGCGGCTAGTATGAATAAGCGCTGGATCCGGCCCTCCTGGCCGGCCCAGCGCCGTTGAGGCAAAAAGCGCGGTTTTTTGCCTCAACGTCCGCCACCTGCGGCGGCGGGG
>JAKBCR010000172.1 GCA_021807675.1 Pseudomonadota bacterium | reverse complement strand
CAGGTATCCGAAGAATGATCAAGCGGCGCGGGGGGAAGACGATGTCCGGTTGCGTTCGATCAAGCCTGATTGTTCACGACCGACTCGCGACACGCACTGTTCGCCTCGCGGCAGCCCGTGAGGCACACCATGGCCTGCAGGTGATGAGCTTCGAGCAGGCTGCGGTGCGCCTTGCCGGCGGGTTCACCCAGGCGATCGACACCGAGACATTGCGTGCACTCATCCAGTCGGCTCTCCCGACACTCGACATGGGGGAGCTCGAGCGCATCAAGGTGCTCCCGGGCATGGTCACCGCGGCAGCCGAATCACTGCAGAAGGTCTGGCACGCGGGCATCGATCTGGCATCCCATGCGCCGCAGCATCCGCGGCTTCAGGCCATGGCGCGCCTCGAGGCGGCCGTGCTCGAACAGCTGCCCCGGGCAATGCGGCGACCTGCGGACATCGTAGCGACCGCCACGACCCGGCTCCGGCATGCGCCCTCCGTGCTGGGAGCTGTCGAGATCTCGGGTCTGACGGAGCTTGAGCCGTGCTGGCGGCCCCTACTAAAGAGCCTCGCCGCGGTGGTACCCGTCCAGTGGACGGCCGGCCCGCGTGCGGTGCCGGATTGGCTCGAGGGAAGCGCCGTCACGATTTCCACGAGCGCTGCGGAATCGCCCGCCGTTTCGGTTGTGAGTGCCGCTACGGCCTATCATGAGGCCATCGAGGCGCTACGCTGGGCGCGCGCACTGCTCGCTTCGGGCACGCCGGCTTCCGACATCGCCATCGCGTCGGCCACTACGGCCGAGTACGACGACCACTTCCTGGCTCTTCGCGCCGACGCGAACCTCGACCTGCACTTCGTCCATGGCCTTAGAACCATCTCAACGCGCGCAGGACAGGCTGCCGCGGCTCTTGCCGATATCGTCGTCCGAGGACTCTCCCGTGCCCGCCTGCGCCGTCTCGTAGTGCTCTGCGGGGCCGCCAGCCCCTTCAAGGCGTTGCCCGAGGGCTGGCTGCGCGTGCTACCGGCCGATGCGCCGCTTTCGGATCTCACTGCCTGGAAACGGCTTATTGCCAAGTTAAAGCCAGAGGACTGGCCCGACGGAGCGGACCACTCGGACATTCTACGCACCGCAGTTCATCTTCTGGCCGGCGGCACGGCAGCGACCGCCGAGCTAGGTGAGGCATTTCTCGAGGGCCGTGCTCGCGCGATCTGGCGCAAAGCGCTGCTCGCAGGGCCAGCCGCAGCCATTGATGCCACGCTGGCCAGCCTGAAGCAGGATGACGGGACGGAAGCGTGTGTCTCGGTCGCGTGGATGCCGGCCAGCGCGCTTGCGGCATCTCCCCGCCCGTTTGTGAGACTCATCGGGTTGAACTCCTCCCGCTGGCCCCGGGGAATCGCTGAAGACCGTCTGATCCCCGATCACATCATTCCGACGCGCGACATCGATCCTCTGCCGGTCAACCTCGCCGACCGGCGCGATTTCGGGACCATCCTGGCGACTACCGCGAGGGAAGTCGTGCTGTCGCGGGCCCGCCACGACAGCGAAGGTCGGCTATTGGGCCGCAGTCCGTTGCTCGCTGGGTACGGCCAGGAAGCTTACCTACCCCGCCATGCAGCGCCCGAGCACGCCTTCAGTGAAACCGATCGCCTCATGGCGCACCCAGCAGAGTTCGCGCTTGAGCCACAGGCGGTGAGTGCAGCGCGCTGCTGGCACGATTGGCATCGACCCGAGATCACCGCACATGACGGTCTCGTGCGGGCTGACCACCCCCTGCTGCTGGAAGTTCTCAAGCACAGGCATTCGGCGAGTTCCCTCAGGGTGCTGCTGCGTAATCCGTTGGGGTTCGTTTGGAAGTACGTCTTTCATTGGAAGACCCCGCAAGCGGGCAGTGAAACACTCACGCTCGAGCCACCTGCTTTCGGCGACCTGATTCACCGCACCCTGGACCTCGCGCTCCAGGCGCTTGAACGCAGCGGCGGACTGTCCTCGGCAGATGCCGTGGCGATCAAGAGCGCCGTTCAAGACGGCGCAGAGCGCGTCGCCGCGAGATGGGAGAATGAAACCGCCATACCGCCGCGCATCATCTGGGACAAGACGGTGGACGAAGTTCGTGACAACTCGGTCAGAGCACTGCTCTTCCGCAACACAGCACTGCCCGGCGCGCGCGCCTACAGCGAAGTGCCTTTCGGCGGTATCGAACCCAAATCGACTGCTGCGGTTCCTTGGGACATCAACCAGCCAGTGATCATTCCAGGCACTGACTTGCACGTCAGCGGCTACATCGATCGCCTCGACGTAGCCGCGGATGGATCGCGAGCCCTCGTAATCGACTACAAGACCGGTCGCGCCCCGGACAAGCCCATCCGCCTCAACGGTGGAAGTGAGCTGCAGCGATGCCTGTACGCGTTTGCGGTCCAGGCGCTGCTCGGCACCCACGTCGAGATCCGTGCATCCCTCTTGTATCCGCATGAGGAGCTCGAGCTGCCGCTCGACGATCCAGCTGCCGCCATGACCGAAATCGCGCGGTACCTGCAGGTAGCCAGGACGAGCTTCGAGGCAGGCGCGGCAATTCCAGGGCCGGATACCGCCGGTGCCTATGACGATCTCACCTTTGCGCTGCCCGCGAATGCCAGTGCAACGTATTGGACGCGCAAGCACCCGGCAATCCTTGAACGGCTTGCAGATCTTGCCCCGCTTTGGGAGACCGAGTGATGGACGTTGTACCGAAGACCCTAAGCGACGGCCCTGCCCGACAGATAGCGATCGCTGCGCATCACCGTTCGATCCTGCTCGAGGCGGGCGCCGGTTCTGGCAAGACCGCGGTCATGGCCGGTCGCATTGCGATGATGCTAGCCGAGGGGATCGACCCACGCAGCATTGCCGCGGTGACCTTCACCGAACTGGCCGCAAGTGAGCTCCTCCTTCGGGTACGCCAGTACGTCATTGGGCTTCTTGACGGGCACATCGCCTCCGAGCTGCGCGTCGCGCTGCCGCATGGACTGTCGGAGACGCAACGCACACACCTTGAACAGGCAGCGGACGCGCTCGATGAGATTACCTGCACCACGATCCACGGGTTTTGCCAGCGACTCATCAAGCCCTATCCAGCGGAGGCGGACATCGACCCCGGAGCGGCCATTGTCGATCGCACTGAGGCGGATTTTGCCTTCGTCGAGCTCTTCGACACCTGGCTCCGTGAGCGCCTCTCGGGAGACGAGAACAGTCTGATTGCCGAAATGGCGCTGCGGGATCCGCTCGCGACACAGAAACTCACGCTGCGGATCGCGCAATGCCTCCGGCGGTACCGCACGTTGCACGCACCACCCGTCTCGGACCTCAGCACACTATCAGGGGACTTTCGACGCGCGGTAGACGCATTCGGTGCGTTCCTTCACGGAGCACCAGCACGTGAACCGGAAACCGAAAACTGTCTCGACCAATTCCACGAACTGGCCGATGGCCCTGCTAAAGCTGACCTCACCCTGCCGCAAGGACTCGCGGGCTTGCTGGCTGCGCGCCCCTCGGCAGACCTCGTCACGCAAAAGGGAACGTTCCGCGTCTACAAGAAGAAGGGCAAGTGGGTCAGTGTCGGCAAAAGCGCCGGCCTCTCCAAAACCGATGCCGAGCAACTCAGTGCGAAAGCGACCGATCACTACGATATCTGTGGTGTCGCCTGGACGGCCTTGCAACAGGCCGCTGCCGGCCATGCGATCGCGAACCTACTTAAGGAAACCGGATCTGTCATTGCGAAATTCCATGCCCAGAAGCGCGGCAGTGCTCAACTCGATTTCGACGATCTGATCTTCGCCGCACGCGATCTCCTGCGCGACCATGAGCCCGTACGCCGAGCCCTGGGCGAGCGCTTTCGGCACGTGCTCGTCGATGAGTTTCAAGATACGGATCCTCTCCAGACGGAGATCTTCTGGCGCCTGTGCGGCGATCCACCAACGCCCGACGCGCATTGGTCGCAATTCCGTATTCGGCCCGGCGCACTGTTCCTGGTCGGCGACCCCAAACAGGCGATCTACCGTTTCCGGGGCGCCGACGTCAGTGCCTACGTCAAGGCGCGCACCGCGTTTCACAGACAAAGCGGTGACAGCTTACTGTCGATTTCCACGAACTTCCGCTCCAGGGAATCGATTCTCACGTTCGTCAACGAGCGATTCGACACACTACTTTCGGTCGCAGGCCAACCGGGTTTCACCGCTCTAGATGCGTATCACGGAAACCCTGATGATGGCGTATGCGTCGTCGCGCTCGAGATTCAAGTCGCTGATGCACAAGGCAATGCATCGAGCGAACAGCAGCGGGACGCCGAAGCTGAAGCGGTCGCTGATTTGTGCGCGCGCCTGATCGATAACCGGTCGATTATTGACCGCCGTACCGGAAAACAGCGCCCTTGCCGCCCCGGTGACATCGCTCTGCTCGCACCGACAGGCACAGATCTATGGCGATACGAGCAGGCCCTAGAAGACAGGAACATTCCAGTCGCGACACAGGCGGGCAAGGGACTCTTCCACCGCCAAGAGATCCAGGACCTCATCGCCATTACCCGCGCACTGGCCGATCGGCGCGACACCCTGGCGTTGGGTGCAATACTGCGCGGTCCGCTGGTCGGTCTCACCGAGGAGGAATTGCTGGACATCGTGTCGGCGCTCCCGCGAGATGAGACCGCACCAGAGCGCATCCCGACGCTGCATCTAGGTATCAACCCGGAACTCCTTGGACATCCTCTTGCAGCCGCCGTGGTCAAGAGCCTGCAATCCCTCTACAAACGCAACCACAGCACCACACCGCATGAACTCCTGTCGGAAGCTGTCGACGTCCTGCGTATACGCCCCATCCTGATCGCACGCCATCGGGGTCAGGCCGAACGGGCGCTCGCCAACATCGACCTATACTTGAGCCTTGCCGCGAGCTACGACGTCCGCGGACTTCAGGCGTTTGCCGATGCAATGACCGCTGCCTGGACTGACGGGGAACGCGCAGTCGAAGGCCGCCCGGACGCCCAGGAAGAGTCAGTGGCACTCGTGACGATGCACGCTGCCAAGGGGCTGGAATGGCCGATCGTCATCCCCATAAACACCATGACGGCCCTGCTCGCACCGGGCAGCGCAGTCGTGGATCGTTCCACTGGGACATTCTTCTGTCCTATCCTTGGCGTTGCCCCAGAAGGCCATGATGCTGTCCTAGAAGCGGAGAAAGCTGAACTCAATCGCGAGCGGATCCGCCTGTGGTACGTCGCCACAACCCGGGCGCGGGAACTCCTCATCCTGCCTCGCAGCGATGTGTCCCCAAGCAAATCCACCTGGAACGCTCTCATCGACCTGAACCTCCCCGGACTGCCTGCCCTTGATCCAGCGACTCTCCCGCCCGCACCCATTCGCCCCGCCCCCACATCTCCTAATACACAGACTCATGACGTCTTCGAGGCGCAGGCGGCCATCATCGCCGCCCGACACGAGTCACTCGAATGGCTTGCCCCGAGTCGACATGAGGGCTTGGAAGATTCAGAGCCTCAGGCAGATGCAGGCGACATCTGGTTCAGCGAACCTGATGCGAACCCTCCCCACCCAGGAACCCCTGCAACGGCTCAGGGAGGAGTTGATCGCGGAGTAGTCCTGCACAAGCTGATGGAAGAAGTTCTCACTGGTGAAACCGTAGAAGACCCGGCCGCATTAGAAGCTCGCGCAATTACCCTGATCCATGAGTTCGGCAAACCCCCAGCCGCCGATGAAAAAGCAAACTTGTCGGCCAAAGAACTTACAGGGTGTGTGGCCCGCGCTCTCTCACTCCCCCAGGTGGCCGCTCTGCGCTCGCGCCTTCTGCCTGAATTTCCACTCTATGGCACCACCAGAAAAGGAAGTGATGAAATCGCCATTGCCGGTATCGCAGACGCTGTGGCTCTATCCGATTCCCACTCACCTGAAATCATCATCGACTGGAAAAGTGATGTGAATCCGACCGAGGCGGCACTCAATCGCTACCGCTCACAACTCAAGATGTATCTTGAAATATCGGGCGCCGCGAAGGGCTTCATTGTATTTCTGTCATCAGGTCAGATCATTTCAGTTGCACCCACTTCACATGCATCCATGAAATCGTAACGACGCGGTCTTCCAGGGAACTCCGTAAACACTTGAATGCGATAAACCCACCACGATGAAGGCGCACGATCCCGCCCGGCCGTCGCCTCCCTCCCGCCGGAACCACTAGGTCTCTGGAAGCACAAACAGAACGCATGTCTAGGCAGCCAAAAACCAAACCGTGGAAATCTGGTGCCGCAGAACAACCTGCCACTGCACAGCAGATTGTCCAGACACTTGAATCCCATCAGAAGCGCATCATCGATCTGATAGGCGAAGAGCCGTTTGCAGTCTATGAATTTTTAAGCTCCGAGTATTCGCGAGGCCGTGTAGACGAGAACCTCCTCTTCCAATTCGTCTATCGATCATACTACCGACTGGATAACGCTGGGCTAACAGCGGATTTCAAGACGCAATATTTCCAGCTAATGGAAAGAGCGCGTAGATCGAATGCCATCGACCTCCGGGCGCTCGCCGCGCATCTGTATCAGTACAAAACTCTCCGAAATCAAAACTCTCTGCAGTTCTCATTTGTCACCAAGCTCGCGGCCACTGTGAATCCGACTTATCCAATCTATGATCGCCTAGTAGCAACGGCAATGGACTTCCCGCCGCCCGACGGTGGAAAGACATTCCCCCAGGGTCTCGATCGCTACATGCGTTTCTACGAATGGCTCCGCAGTCTCTACTCCACGTTACTCGGCGACTCGACTCTTCTCGCGATCATAAAATTGCTAGAGACTCAATACCCTCTGGCAGTCCGGATACCGCCAGCAAAGGCTCTAGATTTTCTACTTTGGTCAGCCGGAAAATTGAACATCCGTCTTGTTCCCTCGTAGATTAGCGACATACTTTACGGCATCCACATCCACTGTCGCCTGGCTTGGCTCACCCACTACTTCGAGCACAAGTCTCAACGTTAAGCCGGCAAGGATCGCACCTTCGATCTCAGCGACATTTACAGGCAACACTCAACAGATGTGCAATACTTTGAATGCGATCCTCTCCGAACTGAAAGCAGAGGAAGGCCTAAAAGAAGACTTGCTCGAGCGACTGGATGCCGTGCTCACCAGGCCGCCACCGGACACGCCAGAATATCTATTGCAGGTCTTTACCCAGGCTCGCGAAGTATTCGAAGACGAAGCAGCTCGCTGGCTTTCACAGCCACACTGGAGCCTAGGAAATCAGATACCTCTAGAAGCCGCACAGACCGCCGAGGGGGCTCAATGTGTAAAGGATCTGATTACGCGCATTGCCAACGGCCTCCCAGTGTGATTTGGTGCCGAACGTGCATGTTCAAGGCTGCGTATACGTCTGGGACCCAGCAATTCGGTTCCAGCGTGCGCCCGTGCTTTCTCAAAGGCCCGCGGCACTGAAGTACTCATGTAGGCGGTGTGGGGCCCCAAAGACAGCTCCAGGCGCATTGTGTTCCACGTGCGGATTTTGAGGCTGCAGTGCTTACACCAGCTAGTTGCCACTCGCGGAGACTAGCTCCAAGAGTCGCGAACGAGCGCAACCAAATAATGCGCCGAAAGACATTTTGATCGGAATCCATACAGGGACCTACTTCACACACACTTAAGCGCTTACTAAGCACTGACAGACGCACTGCTGCTCACTGTCACTCTAGAAGAATTACGGCTACATCATCTTGCAGGACCCCACCGGTGAGTCGCGCGCCATCAATGAGAGCATCGACACCGTGAGAAATATTCCTTCGAATGTCGGAAGGGCTGACATATTTTATCAGTCCATCACTCGCCAGAAGAAGCTTTCCCATAAGCTGCGTCCTGAACATTATTGGGTGTGCACGTCCGGATCCCAACCGACAGCGATCTTGCCCCGCCGTCAAATCACGCAGCGTACCGCTTCGGGAGTTCATCCATGCACTCGAATCCCCCACACTAGCGCCCCGATATAGACCGTCATTCGAGACATCAACAGCAATGCATGTCGTTTCACCACCTTGCGCATCCCGTACGAGCATTTGATCCACCGCCAGCATCGCACGAACCCAGTAAACAGAGCCGGCATCCCAGAGTCGACTGAGCTCCGCTAGTGCTGAATCAGCCGCAAACCCTCCCTGCCCACCGCTTCCCGCTCCATATCAAAGTATTGCAAGGGTCTTATTATTGCGCTGCTTAACGATTACCCGATCTTCATTCAGTCCACCGCTTTCCATCCTGTACGTCGCCACAATCATTCACCACCCCTCTCCCGCAATCGACACCGACTTGACCATACAGGACAATTCGCTCATCTGACTATGTCGAGTAATGGATCGGCAATCCTTTGCTCTACGTCCGCTCTGCCTTTAACTTCCATTAGCGGCACCGCGAAACTCTCAATATTGACAGTGCAAGCCGTCTTGCCATTGAGCTGTCGCGAGTAACGAATTACACGACCGTCATCGATCCTGCCCGGCGCATGTAAATGGAAGTCTGCCGAAGAATATAGCGCGGGCCCTTTAGGCAACTCCTTCGACTCCTGAACCCGGAGAACGAGGCCCGAAACCAATGGTTCCGTCAAAATTTGGCCTTCCGATTCCTGGTCGAGGAGAACCGAGATGCACGGAATCCGTGTCTCGGCACTTTCACGTCCAAAGAATACAAAGGCTCCATAAGGAATCCACTTGTGGGCCGTATTAAGGGAGAAGCCCCCTCCAAGCAGTGCCATTCCATCATTATGAAGTGGTCCCCCGTTGACGGACCTCCAATGGATGGATTAAACCAACCACTTGGAGGTCATTATGGAACGTCAGGTTCGTGGTCAATATACCGCCGATTACAAGGCGCAGGCAGTGTCATTGGCGGAGACTCTGGGAGCCACAAAGGCGGCTCGCAAGCTCGGTATCTCGGTCAAGACGCTGGCCAATTGGATCCGCATTTCCCGTGATGGAGCCGGATTCGTCAAGGACGGTAAGCGCCGTCCTGTGAGCGATCTGGAAGCCGAGAACGCGCGGCTGCGAGCCGAGAATTCACAGCTGCGCATGGAGCGTGATTTTATAAAAAAAGCCGCTGCGTACTTCGCGAAGGAGTCCAAGTGAAGTACGCCTACATCGCCTCACAGCGGACTCACTACCCGATCGGGTTCATGTGCCGGGTGCTCGAGGTATCGACTTCGGGATTCTTCGCCTGGCAGGCCCGAGAGAAGGCGCCGCAGAGCGACGCAGACGCGCCGCTGCGCGAAGCGATTGTCCAGGTCCACGAGGAGAGCCGGCGACGCTACGGTCGCCGGCGCCTCACTCACGCGCTGCGCGCCCAGGGCTGGTGCGTGAACCCCAAGCGCGTGCGACGAGTGATGCGCGAGGAAGGCCTGCGAGGCGTGCGTAAAGGGCGCTTCGTGCCGCGCACGACCGACAGCGCCCATCAGCGCACGATCGCCCCGAACGTCCTGCAGAGACGCTTTGGCGTCGATACAGCCGTGCATGCCTGGGCGAGCGATATCACCTACATTGCCACTCGCGAAGGCTGGTTGTACTTGGCGGTGATCATCGCCTTGCAGACCCGCCAGGTGCTTGGCTACAGCCTCTCGGATCGCATGCCCGATGAGCTGGTACTCAATGCGCTGCGCAATGCCTGCCATCTCGAGTCACCCCCACCCGGCACGCTGTTTCACTCCGACCGCGGCAGTCAGTACGCCAGCGATGATTTCCGCGA
>JAKBCR010000171.1 GCA_021807675.1 Pseudomonadota bacterium | reverse complement strand
CCTCACCCAGGTACAGGGAGGTACCCCGCCGCCGCAGGTGGCGGAGCCTCGAGCAAAAAACCGCGTTTTTTTGCTCGAGGCGCGCTGGGCCGGCCAGGATGGCCGGATCCAGCGCTTCAAACTAGAGCAGGCATCGCGGGAACCGTATACTGATCGTTTGAGGATGGCCGAGCGAAAGTGTCGATAGATTCCAACCTGGCGATGAGCGCCACGGCTACGGGGGGGCGCGTGCTGTCGGGCATGCGGCCGACGGGACGGCTGCACCTCGGCAACTACCATGGGGCCCTGCGCAACTGGGTACAGCTGCAGTACCGCTACGAATGCTTTTTCTTCATCGCCGATTGGCACATGCTGACCACCGGCTATGAAGACACCGCGCGGCTGCCGGAGTTCGTGCGGGAGGTGTTGATCGACTGGCTGGCCGCGGGCCTGAATCCCGGCGTGGCGACGCTTTTCGTGCAGTCGCAGGTGCCCGAGCACGCGGAGCTGCACCTGCTGCTCTCGATGATCACCCCTCTCGGCTGGCTCGAGCGTGTCCCGAGCTACAAGGATCAGCAGGAGCAGCTGAAGGAGAAGGACCTGGCGACCTACGGCTTTCTCGGCTATCCGCTGCTGCAGTCCGCCGACATCCTCGTCTATCGCGCGGCGCACGTGCCGGTGGGCGAGGATCAGGTCGCGCACGTCGAGCTGACACGCGAGACCGCCCGGCGCTTCAACCACATCTTCGGCCGGGAGCCTGACTTCGAGGAAAAGGCGGAGCGGGCCGTCAAGAGCCTCGGCGGGCGCAACACGACCCTCTACCGGCAGCTGCGGCGCCGCTTCCAGGAAGGCGGCGAGCGCGAATCGCTCGAGCGCGCCCGCGCGCTGGTGCAGAGCAACAACCGCATCACCGTGGCCGACCGCGAGCGGCTGCTCGGATACCTCGAGGGCACCGGCGTCACCATTCTGCCGGAGCCGCAGGTGCTGCTCACGGAGACGCCGAAAATCCCGGGGCTCGACGGCCGCAAGATGTCGAAGTCCTACGGCAACACCATCGAGATGCGCGAGGAGCCCGAATCGGTCACGAAGAAGCTGCGCGCCATGCAGACCGATCCGGCCCGGGTGCGCCGCACCGACCCCGGGGATCCGGACAAATGCCCGGTGTGGGAGCTGCACCGCATCTACTCCGATGAGACCACGCGCAAATGGGCGGCGGAGGGCTGCCGCTCGGCCGGTATCGGCTGTCTCGACTGCAAGCAGCCGGTGATCGACAAGATCGTCGCGGAAGTGAGCGAGATGCGCCGCCGCGCGCAGGAGTATGTCGAGAATCCGGAGCTGCTGCGCGACATCGTCGCCGAGGGCGCGGAGAAGGCGCGCGAGGCGGCGCGCGAGACTCTGGAGGAGGTGCGTCGCGCGATGCATCTCAGGGCGGGCTGAGGCTGAGCGGATGGCAAAGCCGGAACTGACCATCGTCGTGTCCAATCCGAGCCCGGAGGCTCCCGCGACCGAGCCGCCGCCGCAGCAGGTGGAGATGCCCTTCGCCGTCGTCAACGGCGAGCCGGTGACGGAGCTGCCCCGCGACCTCTACATCCCGCCGCAGGCGCTCGAGGTGTTCCTCGAGGCGTTCGAGGGGCCGCTCGATCTGCTCCTCTACCTCATCCGGCGCCAGAACCTCGACATTCTCGACATCCCGCTCGCCGAGATCACGCGCCAGTACATGCGCTACATCGAGCTCATGCAGGACCTGCAGCTCGAGCTCGCGGGCGAGTATCTGGTGATGGCGGCGACGCTCGCGGAGATCAAATCGCGCATGCTTCTGCCGCGGCCGAAGGTTTCCGCCGACGGCGTGGAGGAGGATCCGCGCGCGGAGCTCGTGCGCCGGCTGCAGGAGTACGAGCGCTTCAAGCGCGCCGCCGAGGATATCGATTCGCTGCCGCGGCTCGAGCGCGACGTCTGGGGCACCTCGGCGGAGCTGAAGGATCGGCAGGTGAGCCGGGTGCTGCCACAGATCACGCTGCAGGAGATGCTGCTCGCCTTCCAGGAAGTCGTGGCGCGCGCGGAGATGTTCGCGCACCATCACATTCAGCGGGAGCGCCTCTCCGTGCGGGCGCGCATGGGGGATATTCTCTCGAGTCTCGAGCGCGAGAGCTTCCTGGATTTCGTGCGCCTCTTCCGGCCGGAGGAAGGGCGCATGGGTGTGACGGTGACCTTCATGGCGATCCTCGAGCTCGTGCGCGAGGGACTGATCGACATCGTGCAGGCCGAGCCCTACGCTCCGCTGCATGTCAGGGCCGCGACCCCGGCGCGCCGGCTGCGCGTGGTCGCCGACAACGAGGAGCCACGCTCGAGCGGCGAGGCCGCCGAGCCCACGGCAGAGGCGGTCGCGCCCGAAGATGCTGCTATCGGAACGGACTTCGGCGACGAGGAGGATGGGACAGACGAATGAACGAGCATTACCTTCGCAACGTGATCGAGGCGGCGCTGCTCGCCGCGGGCCGGCCAGTGCAGCCGGCGGAGCTGATCCAGCTCCTCGATGAGATTGCACGGCCGACGGCGGAGCAGGTGCGCGCCGCCATCGATGCGCTCGCCGCGGAATACGCCGGGCGCGGCATCGAGCTCAAAGAGACCGCGGGGGGCTTGCGCATCCAGGTGCGCCGCGAGCTCGCCGGCGAAATCTCCCGTCTCTGGCCGGAGCGCCCGGCGCGCTACTCGCGCGCGCTCCTCGAGACGCTGGCGCTCATTGCCTACCGCCAGCCGATCACCCGTGGAGAGATCGAGGGAGTGCGCGGCGTCGCGGTCAATCCCAACATCATCAAGACCCTCCTCGAGCGTAACTGGGTTCGAGTCGTCGGTACGCGCGATGTACCCGGCCGCCCGGAGCTGCTCGGCACGACACGGGACTTTCTCGACTACTTCGGCCTGAAGAGCCTCGATGAGCTGCCGCCGCTCGCGGAGCTCAAGGCGGTGGGCGACATCAACCTGCAGCTCGATCTGCGAGGCGAAGCCGGTGCCAACACGGCCGGTGAGGCGGCGCGGGCCGATGTGGCCGGCGAGTCCGCCGGTTCGGGCGACGCCACTGATTCGAGCGTCGCCACCGATCCGCGCGAATGCGTGGAGCCCGCGGCCGTTGCCGAGGGCGTCCCCGAAGCGGGCGCCGCGCCCGCCGAGCCTGGAGACGAGGCCCTGCTCGAGGGCTCGGCCGAGAGCGCCGCTGTGGACGAGGCGGCCGAAAGCGCCGACGCCGCTGCCGACGATGAGGAGGATGGCGAGGAAGGACGCGAATTGTCCGCCGAAGGCGGCGACTCCCGCGAGCTCGTGGCGGCACCCCGCCACCCCGAAGACTGATCGTGCAACGGCAGCGCGGCGAGCCGGAGCGCTTGCAGAAGGTTCTCGCCCGCGCCGGACTCGCCTCCCGCCGCGAGGCGGAGGAGTGGATCAGGGCGGGCCGTCTCACGGTCAACGGACAAGCCGCCTCGCTCGGGGTGCGTGTCGGCCCCGATGACGAAGTACGGCTCGATGGCCGCGTGATTCACCAACGCGCGCCGCGATCGGGCGGCCGCGCCTATCTCTATCACCGCTCACCGGGTGAGAGCCTGGATGCGGCGCCCGCGGATCTGCCGCAGGCCGTGCCGCTTCTTGCACGGCTGCCGAAGCGCGCGGGCCGGCGATTCATCCTGGTGAGCCCCATGCCCCGGATCGACGGGGGGCTCGAGCTCGTGTGCGGTGACGGGGAGCTCGGCGCGCGGCTGCAGCGCTCCGTCCGCGGGCTCTCGAGCGAGCTCAGTGTCAGAGTGCGCGGTGAGCTCACCGAGCAGCAGATCACGGGTGTGTTGGGCGGCGTGCTCGACAGCGGCGAGAAATTGGCGGTGCTCGGCTGCGAGCCGGCGGGCGGGGAGGGCGCCAACCGCTGGTACTCCATCACCGCTGTCGGCGCGAGCGGCAAGGATGTACGCCAGCTTTTCGAGCGCCAGGGCGCCATCGTGAGCCGGGTGCTGCGCACGCGGCTCGGCTCGATCGTGCTCGATCGCGCGCTCGCACGCGGCCACTTTCGCGAGCTCACGCGCGAGGAGCTCGATGCCCTGCAGGCGGAGCCGTCGGAAGGCAAGTCACCGGGTGAAGAAGGTGATGCGGCTCGCCAATCAACAGGCAAACCTCCCGGCCGCCGCCGCTCGCGCGGCTCGCCAGGCGCGCCAGTTCGCCGCCGCCGCACTCGCGGCTGAGGCGGCGGGCGGATGGGGCATCGCGCGCTCCGCGCGCGCTGACTCGTGCGAGGCGAGCGCCGTCCAGACGAGCAATCCGCGGGCGCCCCGTTGGGTCTGGGGCGAGAGGTCCGCGACGGCCGCCGCGAGCTGACGCCGCAACGCCTGCTGGCGGCCGCGGAGGATCGCCATCAGGCCGAGCGGCCATGGCGGTGTCGCGAGCGCCTGCGGCGCGATCGCGGCCCGCTCGAGCTCATCGAGCGGCAGCCGCAGCCTCCCGGCTCGCGCCTCATCCGCCAGATCGCCGAGCAGCTCGATCTCGCGCAGGGCCGCGCCGAGATCGCTCCAGTCGACCGGCGTCGCCGCCTGAGGTCCGCCGTCGCGGGCATCCGTACTCGAGGAAACCGGCGTGATCATCGCCGCCGCCCAGCGCCGGCAGTAGGCTGTCAGCTCCGCGCGCCGCTCGAAGGTCGCGCCCGCCAGGTCCCAGACGGCGCAGTCGACGAGTCCGCAGAGTCCCGCGAGAGCGGAGAGTGCCCGCGCGCCGGGCGCGAGCGCCTCGAGCCGCTGTCGCAGGTCACGCGTCAGCGGGTGGGCGGGAGTGCCGGCGGCGCACCGCTCGCACTCGGCGCGCCACCACTCGAGGCGCGTATGGGCCACGTGATGATCGATGCCGGGGCGCAGGCTGGCCGCGATCTCCCGCTCGATGCCGCAGAGCGCGGCCAGCACCGGCTGTTGGGACGGCGAGGAGTAGAGCCAGGCGAGAAAGCGGGGCGTGCGGGCGTCAGGCTTCTCGGACATCGCTCGGACCGGCGGCGGCTATCGGGCGCAGGGGCTGCTCGATGGCTTGCAGCTCCGGCAGCGCCGCATCGGCGGTGACGCCGAGCTCGGGGAAGCGACGTGCCTGCGGCAGCACCTGGCGCTCGAGCGAGCCCACCGCCGAGTTGTAGGCGTCGACGGCCGCACCCAGCCGGCCGCCGAGACGCTCAAGATGCCCGGTGAAGGCCCCGAGCCTGCGATAGAGCTCCTGGCCGAGCTCGCGGATCTGCTTTGCGTTCTGCGCCACCGCCGTCTGGCGCCAGCCGTAGGCCACGGTCTTCAGCAGCGCGATCAGGGTGGACGGCGTGGCGATGATCACCCCCTGCTTGAGCGCGCCTTCGAGCAGCTCCGGCCGCTCGGCGAGCGCCGCCGTCAGGAACTGATCGCCCGGCAGGAAAAGCACCGCGAATTCCGGGCTGTGCTCGAATTGCGCCCAGTACGCCTTGGAGGCGAGCTGCCTGATGCGCGCCTCGACCTGCTGAGCGTGCTTCTTCAGCGCCTGCTGCCGCTCCTCCTCGGTGGGCGCCTCGAGCGCCTCCAGGTAGGCATCGAGCGGTGTCTTCGCATCGATGACGAGGTCGCGCGCTTCCGGCATGTGCACGACGAGGTCGGGACGCAATGCTCCCTCCTGACCGACGACGTGGAGCTGCTCCGTGAAGTCACAATGCTCGGCGAGCCCGGCGAGCTCGACCAGCCGGCGCAGCGTGAGCTCGCCCCAGCGCCCGCGCACTTCCGGCCGCCGCAGCGCCGTGACGAGATTGCGCGTCTCCCGCTGCAGCTGGCTCTGTCCGCTCGAGAGCGACTCGATCTGCGTGCGCAGGGTCGCGTACGCCTCGAGCCGCTCGCGCTCGAGGGCGTGGGAGTGCTGCTCCGTCCGCTCGAGCGCGGCGCGCAGCGGCTCGATGAGCTGAGCGATGGCGGTCTCGCGCTCCTTGAGGCTGCCGGAGGCGACCGCCTGCTCGCGCGCGAACGACTCGCGCGCGAGCCGCAGGAAGAGCTCGCTGTTGGCGCGCAGGGTCTCTCCCGCGAGGGAGTCGAACGAGGCTCGCAGGCGCGCTTCCGACTGCTCGAGCGCGCTCAGACGCTCGGCTTCCTGACGCGCCGCGGCTTCCAGGCGCACGCGCGCGCCTTCCAGCTCGACGCGCAGCGACTCGATGCGCCTGACGGCTCGCAGCTGCCCGAGCAGGAAGCCGAGCGCCGCGCCGAGCACGAGCGAAGCGGCCACGGTCGCGACGAGCGGCATCTGTGCGCTAGCCCTGCACCCGCTCGAGGTGCACGAGATAATTGACGGAAGGATCGCGCGTCAGGCGGCAGGTCTCGGTAAAGGGATTGAGCTCGATGCCGGCGATGGCGTGCGGCACGAGGTCCGCGGCCCGCGCCCAGCGCGCGAGCTCCGAGGGGCGGATGAGCCGGTCGTACTCGTGCGTGCCGCGCGGCAGGAGTCCGAGCACGTACTCGGCCCCGACGATCGCCATGAGGAAGGCCTTGAGATTGCGGTTGAGCGTCGAGACGAACACCGACCCGCCGGGGCGCGCAAGGGAGGCGAGCGTCGCGAGCATGTTCTGCGGCCGCGGCACGTGCTCCAACATCTCCATGCAGGTGACGACATCGAAGCGCTCCGCGCCCGCGGCGAGCGCTTCGGCGGCCGCCACGCGGTAGTCGATGTCGAGACCTGCCTCGGCCGCGTGCAGCCGCGCCACCTCGACCATGCCGGGGGCGAGGTCGATGCCGGTGACCCTGGCGCCTTGGCGCGACAGCGCCTCGCAGAGCAGCCCGCCGCCGCAGCCGACATCGAGCGCGCGGGCGCCCGCGAGGCTCGCGTGCCCGGCGACGAATCCGAGGCGCACCGGGTTCAGCAGGTGCAGCGGCCGGAATTCCCCGTGGCTGTCCCAGAAGCGGTGTGCCAGGGCGTCGAATTTCGACAGCTCGCCGTGATCGGCATTCGGTGGCGGCTCCATGGACGTGCGCATCATGCCCATATGCTAACATTCCCGGATGTCCGATATCGCCCGAGAAATCCTGCCGGTCAGCCTCGAAGACGAGATGCGGCGGTCCTACCTCGACTATGCCATGAGCGTCATCGTCGGGCGCGCGCTGCCCGACGTTCGCGATGGCCTGAAGCCCGTGCACCGGCGCGTGCTCTATGCCATGCGGGAGCTTGGCAACGACTGGAACAAGCCGTACAAGAAGTCCGCGCGCGTGGTGGGCGATGTGATCGGCAAGTACCACCCGCACGGCGATACGGCGGTGTACGACACCATCGTGCGCATGGCGCAGCCTTTCTCGATGCGCTACCTCCTGGTCGACGGCCAGGGCAATTTCGGCTCCGTGGACGGGGACATGCCGGCGGCCATGCGTTACACGGAAGTGCGCATGTCGCGCATCGCGCATGAGCTCCTCGCCGACATCGACAAGGAGACGGTCGATTTCACGCCGAACTACGACGAGTCGGAGCTCGAGCCCTCGGTCCTGCCGACGAGGATCCCGCATCTGCTCGTCAACGGGCAGACCGGCATCGCGGTCGGCATGGCGACCAACATCCCGCCGCACAATCTCACGGAAGTCGTCAACGCCTGCATTGCCCTGCTCGACGATCCGGCGCTGCCGCTCGCGGCACTGATGCAGCACGTGCCGGGCCCCGATTTTCCGACGGGCGGCATCATCAACGGCGCGCAGGAGATCGCGACCGCCTACCGCACGGGCCGCGGCCGGCTTTCCGTGCGCGCGCGGGTCAGCCTCGAGGAGGTCGGCAGGGCAGACCGGCAGGCCATCGTCATCACCGAGTTGCCTTATCAGGTCAACAAGGCGCGCCTCATCGAGCGCATCGCGCAGCTCGTGCGCGAGAAGCAGATCGAGGGGATCGCGGCCGACGGCCTGCGCGATGAGTCCGACAAGGACGGCATGCGGGTCGTCATCGAGCTCAAGCGCGGTGAGGTGAGCGAGATCGTTCTCAACAACCTCTATGCGCAGACGCCGATGGAGACGGTGTTCGGCATCAACATGGTGGCTTTGCAGGACGGGCAGCCGAAGCTGATGTCGCTGAAGGACATGCTCGATGCCTTCATCCGCCACCGGCGCGAGGTCGTCACCCGCCGCACCATCTTCGATCTCGCCAAGGCCCGTGAGCGCGCCCACATCCTCGAGGGGCTCGCGGTGGCGCTCGCCAACATCGATGAGGTGATCGCTCTCATCAAAGCGGCACCCGCGCCCGCCGAGGCACGCGCGGCGCTCATCGGGCGCGGATGGCCACCGGGAGCCGTCACGGCGCTCCTCGAGCGCGCGGGAGCCGTTTCGACCCGCCCGAGCGGGCTCGCGGCCGGCACCGGCCTCACCGATGGGCAATACCGGCTCTCGGAGGCGCAGGCTCAGGCCATCCTCGACATGCGCCTCAACCGCCTGACGGGCCTCGAGCAGGACAAGATCATCGCCGAGTACCAGGAGCTGCTCGCGCGCATCGCCGACCTCAGCGACATCCTGGCGCGTCCGGAGCGCCTCACGCAGGTGGTCCGCGGCGAGCTCATCGAGATCCGCGAGACGTACGGCGATGCGCGCCGGACCGAGATCAACCGCGAGCACCTCGACCTCAGCACCGAGGATCTCATCGAGCCGCAGGATGTGGTCGTCACCCTCTCGCACGCCGGGTACGCGAAGTCCCAGCCGCTGTCGGAGTATCAGACGCAGCGCCGCGGCGGCCGTGGCAAGGCCGCCACTGCCGTCAAGGACGAGGACTTCGTCGAGAAGCTCTTCGTCGCCCACACTCACGACACCGTGCTGTGCTTCTCGAGTCGCGGCAAGGTGTACTGGCTCAAGGTCTACGAGCTGCCGCAGGCCGGCCGCAGCTCCCTCGGCAGGCCCATGGTGAATCTGCTGCCGCTCGAGCCGGGAGAGAAAATCAACGCGTTGCTGCCCGTGAAACAGTACGACGAGCAGCACTACGTCTTCATGGCGACCAGCCAGGGGACGGTGAAGAAGACACCCCTTACCGCGTTCTCCCGGCCGCGCCCGAGCGGGATCATCGCTGTCGACCTGCACGATGAGGACAGGTTGGTCGGTGTCGCGATCACGGATGGAGAGCTCGAGATCATGCTGGTCTCGAGCGGCGGCAAGGCCATCCGCTTCTCCGAAAGCGAAGTGCGTCCCATGGGCCGCGAGGCGGCCGGCGTCAGGGGCATCAATCTCGGCGGGGACCAGGAGGTCATCGCGCTCATCGTGGTCGGCCCGGGAGAGAGCCGCGGGTGCGTGCTCACCGCTTCCGCCTCGGGCTACGGCAAGCGCACGCCCGTCCAGGATTTTCCGGTGCATGGCCGGGGCGGCCAGGGTGTGATCGCCATGCAGACCTCGGACCGCAATGGCACGACCGTCGCGGCGCTGCAGGTGTTGCCCGGCCAGGAGATCATGCTCATCAGCTCCACGGGCACGCTCGTGCGCACGGGCGTCGATGAGGTCTCGGAGCTCGGCCGCAACACCCAGGGGGTGCGGCTCATCCGCCTCTCCGAGGGCGAGCGGCTGGTCGGCGTCGAGCGCATCGAGAGCCTGGACGGCGAGGCTGCAGAAGAGAGCGGTCCCGGGGAGAGCGATCCCGGGGAGAGCGATCGCCCCCCCGCCGGGTAGTATGAAGCGCTGGATCCGGGCTCCTGCCCGGCCCAGCGCGCCTCGGACAAAAAGCGCGGTTTTTTGCCCGAGGCTCGCTCGGCGGAGCGAAGCAGTGCTTCGCTGAAAGCACCGCCTCGCCCTGCGGCGGCGGGACACCTCACCTGTGCCTACCCCATGTTCGGGCCGCTTCAAGGTTCGGCGTCAGCCGGCCCGCAGGGCCCGACTCAGGGACGGCGCCGAGCAAATCGTCTCGACGATTTCCGCCCATGAATAATCAGCGCTTGG
>JAKBCR010000170.1 GCA_021807675.1 Pseudomonadota bacterium | reverse complement strand
CGCGGCCAGGAATCTCAGATGACTGGCCAGGATGTCAGGCCTCGTCGGGCAGTCAGGCCGTATGCGGCCAAACCAGTTTGCTACGGCATGCATCCAGCCAGCGCCGGTTCCGGGGACGGGGTCGGGACCGCGAGGGGCATACCGCCGAACTGCATCACCATTGATGGGAACACCGGGCGCTGCATCATCAATGGGCGGATGCCACCCCCGCCACCCGGGGTTCCCGTGGGTACGAGCAGTGATCCCGGCCCGTAATGTCAGAAGACCGGTCAGAACGGCGACTGCGTGCAACGGCCGCTTCGACGATCCCGGCCACCTTGGTTGCGCACGCCGCCACGGCAACCCTGAGTTTCGACGGTCGCGATCCGAGTTTTTTCAGAATTCGTCGGCTGATTCATATTTCAAGAGCCGCCGTCCGAGGACAATGAGTCGAGCGGATTTGACGGGGAGGATGCGGTGCGCTCGCGCGGGATTTTCGGGTCCCTGGTCTGTGCCATCCGGGGGCACGACTGGTACGTGCGGGACTACAACGGTCATCGCTGGGACAATGTGAAATCCTGTCGCTGTGCGCGTTGCAAGGGCAGTTGTAGTGATCCCTACGGGAGGAGCTGCGATTTGTGCTGCGGTGCAGGGGATTGCCATTGCAAGTCGAGCAAATGGAGCACATGGCGTGGAGGGGCGGAGACTCGTCGTCCGCACGGATCGCCGCCCGCCCCGTAATCAAGCAATTGGGGCGTGGCATGCTGACGCTGCGACGCTCGGTGCACCGCAAACGCGGTGCCTGCAGGGTGCCGGCGCTGTGCAGCCGAGCAGTCCGCAAACTGCTCGAGAGGGCGGTCACAGAAAAAAAACGGCAGGTAGTCCGTCTTCTTGGTTATGCAGGCAAGGTGATTTGGAGCAACTTCGAACCCGAAGCTCGAATGCGGGGATACCCTCCCTGCTGGTGATTCGCCGCTGCGACCCTCCTCGCGTTTCCGCGGAGCGCTCTCCTGTGGCCCGACAACCTGAAGCAAATGAGATCGCACATGAAGGCAGCCCCCACCCCCCTTCTCCTTGCCGCCATGATCGCCGCCCTGATTATCCCGGGCTCCCCTGGCGGCTTCATCGGCACGGCTCGCGCGCAGGCTGTCGCTCGTCCCCGGGCCGCGCCGCGCGAGACGTCCGGCACGCATTCCGCCCTGTCGGATCATTCGCAGCTCGACCCGAGGGCGCGCCGCGCCGCCGTTGCCATTCGCCTCTATCGGGAATTGGCGCGAGGCTCCGGCAACGTCTTCGCCTCCCCCTACAGTCTCGAGATGGCGCTCGCGATGGCGCAGGCGGGAGCCCGCGGCAGCACGGCGCGGGCGTTCGCGGAGGTGCTGGGAAGCGATCCGGCTGGCTCACCCGCGCAGCCGGACGGCAACGGGCTGACGTTCACGGTGGCCAACGCCCTGTGGGCGCAAAGCGGATTTCCACTGAGCCCTCGGTACGTTACCACGATCAAGGGGAAGTTCGACGGTTTGGTGCGGTCGCTCGATTTCTCGGGCGCGCCCCGAGCCTCGGCCCGGATCATCAACCACTGGGTGTCCGCGAAAACCCACGGCCGGATCGACTCCCTGGTGTCTGCGAGTCAGCTCGAGCAGAAAACGTCGTTGATGCTGACGGATGCCGTCTACTTCAAAGGAGCCTGGGTCAAGTCCTTCGACCCCGGTGATACCTACAAGCAGAAGTTCCATCTTCCGGGCGGCCGTCGCGTGCGGACCGAGATGATGCACAACACGGCGCACTTCTACCTTTATCGCGGCAAGACCTTCAAGATGCTCGTCCTGCCCTTTCGCGGCGGCCACGATGCGGTCGAAATGCTGGTGCTGCTCCCCGACCACATCAACCAGCTCGGATCGCTCGAGCAGCAGCTGAAGGTTTCGGCTCTCGATGACTGGGTGGGCCAGGCCGAGAGAAAGCTGGTCGAGGTGACGCTGCCGAAATTTCGCGACACCGATCTGCTCCAGCTGACCGCCGCCGCCAAATCTCTCGGTATCGCCGTCGCCTTCTCGAGGCATAAAGCCGACTTCTCGGGCATCGCGAGGCTCGTCTCTCGGCGGCTGTATGTCTCGAGCGTCCTGCAGAAGACATATGTCGATCTCGACGAGAAGGGCACGGAAGCGGCTGCGGCCACGATCATGATCATGAAGGCCACCGCCGCGGCGAATTATCAGCCTCCAACCGAGCAGCCGATCGTGTTCGACGCGAATCATCGATTCGTCTATCTCATCCGCGACGAGACGACCGGCGACATCCTGTTCATCGGGCGAATGGCGAATCCCCAAGGGTAATGGCACGGCGCCACACCGTGGCAGTGGGGTCCTTTTCGAGGTGGATGGTGTATGAACACGTGGTTGGAACAGACGACGCGCCGCAAGGCGGTGGTGAGTCTCGTGCTCTTCGCGCTCGCCCTGGGCGTGCTTGGACTCGCCTACTGGGCCGATGCGGCCTACTGGCGGGCACTGCTGCACCCGGGCGTGATCACGGCCGCGGGCCTCGATGCGCAAAGTGCGCGGGTGAGCGCCTATCAGGACCCGTCGGTGAGCGTGGTGTCGGTGAACGGCGAGGTACTCGGCAACTTCGGGGTGAAAGAGGCCGTGCAGTCCTACCTCGTGCATAGCGAGGTGGTGAAGCCGTATTGGGCCATGCAGGTCGGCAGCCGAGTGTTGATGATCAAGAGCGTGACGCGGCCGGTGACGACGGCCACGGGGCTACTGCGGGCGATCCCGAGCGACCTCGCGAGCGATGTGTTCCCGAACGACATGCCGGCGGATGAGCGCGCGAAGTTCTATCCCCTGATGCTCGACACCGATGATCTCGGCACCGCGGAGACCTACCTGGCCTACACGCTGCTCGTGCTCGCGGTGTTCGGCACCATCGCCTGGATCGGTTGGCGCCGCTTGAGCGGCAAGTCGGTGCATCCCGCCGTGAAGCGTGCGAGCGGCTGGGGCGAGCTGCACGAGGTCTCATCACGCATCGAGCAGGAATATCAGCATGTAACCAAGTTGAGAATGAAAAACTGGAGGCTGACCGACAATTATCTCATCCACAACTCGGCTTTCAGTTTTGATGTGTTTCGGATGGACGATCTCGTCTGGGCGTATCCTTCCGTGGTGAAGCACCGGTACGGCGGGGTGATCCCGATTGGCAAGACGCATTCGGCCGCGATGCATTTCCTCGATGGCCATGCTAGTGCCGCCGGCGGGAAAAAGGTCGTCGCTCAGATGCTGAGCGCGGTGCAGGCGCGCGTGCCCTGGGCGCTCATGGGGTACAGCGACGAATTGAGCAGCGTCTGGAAGAGCGAGCGACAGACTTTCATCGAGGAAGTGCAGAAAAGGAAGCGTGAGAAGGGCTGATTTCCCTCACTCCCTGTGGCTGCTTCATCACTCCATGTGCCGCCGGCGAAGGGTCCTCGCCAGCGCTTCCATGAGGCCGGCCAAAAGCAGGACGACGAGGTGGCCGATGGCGAACGCGGTGAGGAAACGTTCCACGACGTCCAGGTAGAGGTCGGCGCCGGGGTGCAGGATGCCGCGGGACACGCCGATCCAGGTTCCGAGGACGGTCATCGCCATCGCCAGGGGCAGGGCGAAAGGATCCGCACTGAGGCCGATGTGCCGGCGCAGTGCCAGAGCGAGCAGCTGCCCGGCTCCATAGCCGCAGGCAGCGCCGATGCCGATTGCGGCATAGACGCCGCCGGTGAGCCGCGTGAAGGCAGCGGCCCAGACGGTCACGTAGATCCCAAGGATCAAGGCGTACTGAGCGCGTGAGGACTTCATGGAAGGTTGCCGTTCACACAGTGTTTGTCACGGGACGCAAAAGTCGGGAAACCAATGGAGAATACACCAGCGGAGAACGTTGCAGTTGCCGCGCTTCACGTTCGGCAATCAATGACTCCGTTCCGACGATACCCGCCGCCGCCGGCTTCGGCGCGCGCATGCGGCTCGCGAGGAATTCGG
The DNA here is from genome assembly GCA_021807675.1 of Pseudomonadota bacterium. GTDB lineage: Bacteria > Pseudomonadota > Gammaproteobacteria > Steroidobacterales > Steroidobacteraceae > 13-2-20CM-66-19. Next base: position 5,987 of record JAKBCR010000170.1, on the reverse strand, counting down.
AGATTGAGCAAGCGGCGCCCGCAGCGACTGGTGCCGGCCACGGACACCCGTCGCCCGAGTGCGTGACTCGAGACGGCTCCGCGCGCTCTCTGTTGCCGCGCAATACAGTGAGCCGCTCAGCAGCTCGCCTCCGTGGCCGTCGAGCGCTTCAACCGAGGTCTGCCGGCGGGAGATGGCGCGCCCGGGCTGACGTGGCCCATGAGCGCTGTCAGGGCATACTCGGTACCAAAGGGCCACCAGGCGCGCCGGAGCGGGCTGCATACGTCAAAAAGCAGAGCTTTGCGAAGGTTGCAGCGGCTATCATGACCACGCATGGGCACTGAGAACCTCACCATCCTGATTGCGGCGGCTGCCTTCGCCGCGGATAAACACCGCAACCAGCGGCGCAAGGGCGACGAGGCATTGCCCTACATTAACCACCCGATCGCGCTGGCGCACGTTCTTGCCGGCGAGGGTGGCATAGAGGACGTGCAGGTGCTCGCGGCGGCGCTCCTGCACGACACGATCGAGGACACTGCCACGACGGCCGAGGAGATCCTCGAGGCCTTCGGCGAGACGATCGCAGGCGTGGTGCTAGAGGTCACCGACGACAGGAGGCTCTCCAAGGCCGAGCGCAAGCGCCTGCAGGTCGAACACGCACCGCACCTGAGTCCCGGAGCGAAGCTCGTGAAGCTTGCGGATAAAATCTGCAACCTCCGGGATATCCGGCGCGCCCCACCGCCGGACTGGTCGCTCGAGCGCCGGCGCGAGTACTTCGAATGGGCCCGTTGCGTCGTCGAAGGTCTCCGTGGCGCCCACGGGCGGCTCGAGGCGATCTTCGACGCCGAGTACGCCGAACGCCCGTAGGGCCGCTCAGGAACCTTCAGCCTCGCCGTCGCGCCGGCGCACGCGGCGGGGGCATGTGCGGTGGCACGACCATCGTATCGAGATCTCCAATCCCCGGGGTTTCCCCGAAGGCCCGCGGTTGGACAACCTGCTGATCACGCAGCCCCCCGACCACGCAACCCATTGCTCGCCTACCGTTTCACGGCGGACAACATATGCAGCATGCATCGCAGTGGCTGGGTGGCATTTGCGAATGGGCGGGCCAGTATCGGGATCTTCATCGTGGCCCGGGCCACGTCGGTACTCATCTACCGCTACAAGGGATTCGATGAGGTCGAGGTGGTGCAGGTTACGGTGCAGCGGAGAAGGTGAGACGGGGGTGAGGCGCTACGAGATGGCGCAATTCGCTCACCCGGTCAGCGCATCGGACACTGGCTGCATGCTCTGAATGCAACGATTTGCGAATGCCCACGGCCCGGCGCGGTGGGCAGATCTTCGGGCGGCCGAGGAAAAGCGCCACTCGCAGAACGTTGCGAGTGCTGGCCGGAAGGGGCCCTCCGATCGGAGATTCCCGACCGGGGGCCTGTCGGGTAACTCAGAAGGTTACCGTCGTGGTCTGGTTGGCCGTCACGGTCGCGGTCATACCGGCAGCGGGGATGAATGCCAGCGTATCTGCGGTGCTAGGATTATCCGCGCCGCACGCCACCGCAAGCGTATAGGTGCCGGCGAGGAGGAATGGCTGGCTGTACGCGTACTGCCCCGAGGACGAGAGTGTGATCTGCGGCGTCACTACAGGGTTGACGTGGCCGGCCGGCGCCGTTCCGGTCGTCGGATCGATCTGGATGTCCGTCAACGTGGCGTTCGCGCCAGAGAATATGTACACGTGGGCATTGGGCAGCGGGCCGCTGCCGCTGTATCCGCTCAGACAGGCGGAATTGCTCTGCAGCGTCGAAAGCGCCACGGTGCCGCTGATTGTTCCGGCCTGCACATTGTCGATCAGGCGCAGAGCCGGCTGCAGGACGTATGCTTGTGTGCCGCCGACTTGCTGACCCGGAGGGGCTGTGATCGCCTGCGAGAGTACGAAGTCAATCGTGAAGTTGGCCACCTGATTGACGGTCATGGTGAAGCCCTGGACCAGCTTCAAGCCGGTCTGCGCGCCGCTCGGCACCATTATGGGATATTGCGCACCGTTGATCTCGATATACGAATTGGCCACCGCGTTGTTCGAGCCGACGTTGAGCAGCAGCCGAATCCAGGAGTAATTGCCGGCCGGCACGGACACGTCGCTCAGGAGCGCTGCGGCATTGCCGTTCTGATACTGCATCAGATCGAGCGTCTTGGGACTGGAGAAATTGAAGGTCACGGCGCTGCCACCATTCGCCGGTTGCAGTTCGACGCCGGTAAACGAAATCACCACCGAGCTTGCCGCATCGACCGGGCCGTCCGTGATGCCGAGGTTCATCGTCGAGGAAGAAGGGTTGCCGCTTCCGCCGCAGGCGGCCAGCAGGGGCATGACCAGGCACGCCACGGCGATTAGGCGCACGGGTCCCCGGACAGCAGTGGGCACAAGTAAGGATTTCACGGTGGTGCTCTCCGAAAGCTCTACTACGGGACGTGGCAGAAATCGTACCCTTGGCCGAACTGCTTGCTCGGGCTCATGCACAGAACTGTGATCATGGTCTCGGTGGACACCTCGGCGGATGCGCCGGGGCAGGCTCTCGAGCCGTTATGTTGAATGGCCGGCGGAAGGCGCCTGCTTGTCTCCAAAATGAGACTACGCTCCCGGAGAGGCCCTCGTGGTCGTGCAAAGATTTCAGTGGTTTGTCACCGGGGAGATGTGTCGTGGCGTTCACGCGCAGCGCAGCCGACTCGGGCGTGCCAAAGCTCGCGGCCGAGATCCTTACCCCGGCGCTGCACGCGGAACTCCTGAAGATCGCGCCAGCGGAGGGAGGGCCTGAAGACGAGAGCGCGCATGCGAGTCCGCGGGACTCCGGCAGCGCGGCTGGCGCGGGAGCGAAGTCATGACGAAGAAGAACGACGTCACGCGCATCGCGACGGGTGTACGGAACCTCGATGGGCTCTTGCACGGTGGTCTCCCCAGGGGATCGGTCGTCGTTCTCGCCGGGCCCCCAGGCGCGGGGAAGACAATCTTGACCCAACAGATATGCTTCCATACGGCCTCTGCCAGGCAGCGAGTGCTCTAATTCAACACGCTGTCGGAGCCAACCGCGAAGACCCTACGGCACCTGATTCAGTTCAGTTTCTTTGATCCCAGGAAACTCGATGTAGGCGGCGTTCAGTTCGTCGATCTCGGGGTGATCCTGCGAACCAAGGGCCTCGAGCAAGCCTCCAGGCTCATCATGGATCAAGTCAGGAAGATCAAGCCGGCCATCGTCGTGATGGACAGTTTCCGGGTCTTCGACGATCTGGCGCGCTCCAAAGAGGAGCTACGCAAGTTCGGCTACGAGCTCGCAGTGAACCTCATGGCCTGGGAGGTCACCACCTTCCTGCTCGGAGAATACGGACCCCTCGATATCAGCACCAATCCGCTCTTCTCGGTGATCGACGGCCTGTTCCTGGTCACGCAGCGCGAACAGTCCGGCGAGCAGCAGCGGTTCATCCAGCTCGTGAAGCTCCGTGGCACCGAACACAGCCGCGACGAGCGCTCCTTCGTCATCACCTCGAAGGGCGTCGAGGTGTTCGCCCCCCGAGTCACTGTCCAGCGCGAGGACCGGGGACCCGGCGCGGCGCGCTGCAAGACCGGCATCTCGAAGCTCGACGAACTGCTGGGGGAGGGAATTCCCCGCGGTTCGAGTCTGCTCATCGCTGGGGTGGCGGGGACGGGCAAGACGGTACTGCTGCTCGAGTTCCTCTACCGCGGGGCCCAAGCGGGCGAGAAGGGCATCATCTTCTGGTTCGAGGAGACCAAGGAGAGGTTGTTGGCGACCGCTCGCGGCCTCGGCTGGGAGCTCGAGCACGAGATCGAGCGCGGCATGGTTGAGATCGTCTTCATCGCGCAGCCCAATATCTTGGTGGAGCAGCTTCTCATGATGCAGGAGCGGGTCCAAGCGGATGCAGGCCCGGCGTGTCGCCATCGACTCGGTCTCCGTGTTTCTGCACAAGGTCAAGGACCCGCAGATCGATCGGGAGAAGGTTTTCCAACTCGCGAGCATCATCCAGAACTCCCAGGCCGTGGGCTTCTTTGCGACCGATATTCCCTATGGGACCCACCAGCTCAGTCGATTCGGCGTCGAGGAGACCGTTGTCGATGGCGTTGTCCTGCTCACTTCGACCGAGGAAGGCTTGGGGCGTCAGCGGTACATCGAGGTCTACAAGCACAGGAATACGGCCCACCTCAAGGGCCGGCATAGCATGCCCGTCGGCTCCGGGGGAATCAGCATCTTTCCTCGTTACGACATGGACGCTGAATTAGATGAGCCACCGCCGCCACTGGAGCCGGCGCGGCGCCACCCCTCGGGGGTTCTGGGGCTCGATGAGCTCTGCGGTGGCGGGCTGCTCGAGCGCAGCGTCACGCTCGTCTCCGGGAGCGCGGGGATCGGAAAGAGCACGCTCGGGCCCCAGTTCATTCTCGAGGGCGCGGCGGAAGGAGCCGGGGCTCTACGTGACGCTGGAGGAGGGGCCCGCCCGGATTCTCAACACCGCGGAGGGCCTCAGTTTGTCGCTGACGCAGGCGACCGACGGGGGGTTCGTCGAGATCCTGTATCTGTCTGGCGAGCATGTTCGCCCCAGTCAGTTTCTCTCACGGCTGGACGACGCCATTCGCACGCAAAGGACACGCCGGTTGGTCCTCGACGGCGCGAGCCACATGGGGCGGGGCGGTGTAGTTCCTGAAGAGCTGCGGCACCTGCTCTGCGCAATGGTCGCGCGGCTCAAGGCTTGCGGCGTGCCGAGCAATTTCACCCTCGAATCGGACTCGATGTACTCGACCGACATCGTGACCGGGCGCGACTACTCGGCGAGTGCCGACAATATCCTCATGCTTCGCTATGCGAGGGCGCCTGGCGATCTTCAGCCGACGGTCTCCGTGGTGAAGACCCGCGGCAGCTCGCACGAGTGGGGAACGCACTGCTTCGCCATCAGCCGGGGGGGAATTCGAATCGGAGCGCGCGTGCACGCCGGCAGCGCGCCCGCAGGAAAGGGCCGTTCGGCACACAAACGGGCAAAGAAACGGGAGCGGCGATGAGCGAGCGAGGCCCCGGCAGAATTCGCGACGGTCCAGAATCACGCGAAGAACTCACGCGGCGCGATGGCCGCCTCGTTGAACTCGAGCGCTCGCAGCGGCGCCTCCAGCACCTTTACGACATCAGCAAGCTGCTCGCACGCTTCGAGACCTTCGAGCGAACCGTTCCCATGGTGGCGGCCCTCATTGCCGAAACACTGCCCCTGCACAGCGCGACCTTCATACTGGAGACAGGGGGAGCACCGCGGATGGTCACCTGGCAAGGCGCCGGTGAGAGCGCGCGGCGACTGCGAGTGGCCCAGGCCCACGCGCAAGAAATGTACGGTTATCTCATCCGCTCTCGTGTCGAATTCGACCGCGAGGAGGCGGGAACCTTCGAAGGGTCGCCGTCATCAGCGGCACCGCAGACGGAGTACGAGGCAAAGCGGAATTTCGTGATGCTTCCATTTGCCGTGGGCCACAGCTCTGTCTTCGGCGCCCTGCAGATCGAGGGCGTCAGGGAGTTGGAGGAGCGGGACCTTTTCTTCGTCGATGCGGTCGTGAATCAGCTGGCGATCGCCCTGGATCGATATTCATCCGATCGCGCTCTGCGCGCCTCGGAAGCGAGGCTTGCGGGGATCATCTCCATCGCGGCGGAAGCCATCATCTGCGTCGACGAGGCACAACGCATCGTCATGTACAATGAAGGAGCGCAGCGAGTCTTCGGCTGGTCGCGCGAAGAGGTGCTCGGCAAGCCACACGACATCCTGGTTCCGGAGCGCTTCCGGGAAAATCACCGCAAGCACATCCCAAGCTTTGCTGCAGCGGCCGAGACGGCGCGCAAGATGGGGGAGCACCGCCCTGAGATCGTCCCGGCGAAGCACCTTCCGCAAAAGAACACTCGTGCCGAATCCGCTAGCGAGCCGCAGCCAGAATCATGTCACTGGCTTTCTCGGCAATCATGATCGCAGGCGCGTTCGTA
>JAKBCR010000169.1 GCA_021807675.1 Pseudomonadota bacterium | reverse complement strand
TAACCGAGCGACAGCCACGAGAAGCCCGACAGGAACCACCCGCGCCACCACTCGACTAGCAGCCAGGCCGCCGGCATGCCGATCAGCCAGCGCCACACGCCCCCGCGCGGCAGCCACCTCGCCACCGCATAGCCGATGAGCGCGTTGTAGAGAGCCATGATGCCGACGAGGCTCAGCATGAGCGCGATGGTCAGCCAGATGGGCGCCTTGCCCAGATCGTGGATACTGACAAAGAGCCAGTAGGTGCCGGCGAGAAAGGTGCCAAAGCCGAACCAGAATCCGGTCCAGCCCGCCTCCCTCGCAGGGGCCTGCTCCCACAGGCCCATCAACACCGCGGGGCAGAGAATCGCGAGCGGCCACCATTCGAGGGGCGCGAACGCGCACGCGAGCAGGGCGCCCGCTCCGAAGGCCAGCACCCGGCGGGCGAGCAGCGCGTGACGCGCCATCTTCGTCATCGGCGGCCGCTTCACCGGGGCAATTGGGGCGGGCGCAGTGTCCTCCCGAGGCGAAGCGGCGATAGCAGCGAGGCGTCGGGGGCTCATGGATGAGACTCGCCTTGCTCAGGCTGCGCGTGACCGTCGGGCGGTGTGACATCGCGCGGTGGCACGACGCGCAGCGAATCGATCCGGCGCCGGTCGGCTCTCGTCACTCGGAACTCGAATCCGTCAATGGCCGCGGACTCGCCACGCCGCGGCAGCCGTCCGAACTGCTTCATGAGAAGTCCCGCCACGGTCTCAAAGCCTTCCTCCTCGGAGAGGTGCGCGCCGAAGTACTCGTTGAACTCTTCGATCCGGGTCACTCCGCGGACCAGGAAGAGCCGCTCGGCCTCCTTGCGGATGTTCTGGTCGTCCTCGACGTCGAACTCGTCGTCGATCTCCCCGACGATCTGCTCGATCACATCCTCGATCGTCACCAGGCCTGCAACGCCGCCGTACTCATCGACCACGATGGCCATGTGATTGCGGCTGCCGCGAAACTCCTTCAGGAGCACGTTGAGACGCTTCGATTCCGGCACGAACACCGCCGGCCGCATGAACTCACGGATGTCGAAGCGCTCGCGCGCCTCGTCGCTGCAGAGGCGCAGCAGGTCCTTGGCGAGGAGGATGCCGACGATGTCGTCCCGGTCCTCGTCCATCACCGGGAAGCGTGAGTGTCCCGACTCTACGACCGTGGGCAGGATGCGGGAAACCGGGTCGTCCCGGTGCAGGATTACCATCTGCGCTCGCGGCACCATGATGTCGCGCACGTGGAGGTCGGAGACTTCCAACACCCCTTCCAGCATGGGCAGCGCATCCGCATCGAGCAGATCTCGCTCGCGCGCCTCCCGCAGGATCTCGAGAAGCTGCTGGCGATTCCGAGGCTCGGCGGTAAAGGTCTGCGTCAGCCGCTTGAGCCACCTTCCGGTCGTGTTGATGTCCTTCGGCATGAGTCAGATTCTGTAGGGATTGGCGAAGCCCAGGCGGCGCAGCACCGCGATCTCCCGGCGCTCCATGCGCTTCGCCTCCGCTTCGCGCTCGTGATCGTAGCCGATGAGATGCAACGCGCCGTGCACCACCAGGTGCGCCCAGTGCGCCTCGAGCGGCTTGCGCTGCTCGCGTGCTTCCGCACGCACCATCTGGGCGCAGATCACCAGATCGCCGAGCGGGCGGCAGCTCTCGACCCGCCGCGCTGCGGCCACCGGCGTGCCGGCCGGCAGTGGCGCTGGCGGGAACGACAGCACGTTGGTCGGCTTGTCCTTGCCGCGATAGCGGGCATTGAGACGCCGGCTCTCGGCTGATCCGACTACGCGTACACCGAGCTCTCCGCCGGCGGCGCGACGGCCGATAGCCGCACCCGCCCACGCGGTGATGTCACGCGCGCGCGGCGCCCAGGAACGGACCCGCCGCTGCAGCGACACCTGGAGCTTCCTGTTTGCCTCGCTCACCTCTGTTGCTCCGTGGAGCCGGAGCGCGACTCGTATGCCTGCACGATGCGCTGCACCAGCGGATGGCGCACGACGTCCTGGGCGTCGAAGAACGTGAACGCAACCCCCTCCACGCCGCGCAGCACGCCGATCACGTGACTCAGGCCCGACTGTCGGCCCGCTGGCAGGTCCGTCTGCGTCACATCGCCCGTGACCACCGCCCTTGAGCCGAAGCCGATGCGAGTGAGGAACATCTTCATCTGCTCGACGGTGGTGTTCTGCGCCTCATCGAGGATGATGAAGGAATCATTGAGCGAGCGCCCCCGCATGAAGGCGAGCGGCGCCACCTCGATGACGTTGCGCTCGATGAACCGCGACACCCGGTCGAAGCCCAGCATCTCGTAGAGTGCGTCATACATCGGGCGCAGGTACGGATCGACCTTCTGCGTCAGGTCGCCCGGCAGGAACCCCAGCCGCTCGCCGGCCTCGACCGCCGGCCGTACGAGGATGATGCGCCGGATGGTCTCCGCCTGCAGTGTCTCCACCGCGCACGCCACGGCGAGGTAGGTCTTGCCTGTCCCCGCGGGGCCGATTCCGAAGGTCAGGTCGCGGCTGCGGATCTGCGCGAGGTATTCGCGCTGGTGGTGGCCGCGGGCGCGGATGCCGCCGCGCGGCACACGGATGCCGCGCTCCGCAGGCTCCAAGTCCGGCGGCGCCTGGCCGGATTCGAGCTCTCGCAGCGCCAGATGCACACGCTCCGGTGTGACTTCCTCGTCCTTGGCGAGAGCGAACAGCTCCTGGAGGACGTCCTCAGCGCTGCCGGCGCGGGCGCCGAGCACCCGGAAGTTGTCCCCGCGGCGGCGGATCTGCACATCGAGGCGCGCCTCGAGCAGACGAAGGTTCTCATCGAGCGGGCCGCAGAGGTTGGCCAGCCGCGCATTGTCCGACGGCTCTAGATCGAACTCGCGCAGAGCCTCGGGAGCGGTTACTGCCACAGGCGTCCGCGCAGGCTGTGCGGCAATGCTTCGGTCACTGCGACTCTGGTGAATTGGCCGATGATCCCGGCGGGACCGCCGAAGTTGATCCAGCGGTTGTTCTCCGTCCTGCCGGCAAGCTCACGCCCGTCCTTCTTCGCCGGCCGCTCAACGAGCACGCGCTGCACGGTGCCGACCATGCGCTCGCTGATGGCGCGCGCCTGGGCCTCGAGCTGCGCCTGCAGCCGCGCGAGCCGCTCCTGTTTGACCTCGGCCAGTACCTCATCGGGCAGCGATGCCGCGGGGGTGCCCGGGCGGCGGCTGTAGATGAAGCTGAACGACTGATCGAAGTCGACGTCGCGCACGAGCGCGAGCGTCGCCTGGAAGTCTCGCTCGGTCTCGCCCGGGAACCCGACGATGAGGTCCGAGGAGATACAGATATCGGGCCGCACCTTCCGCAGCTTGCGGACCTTTTCCTTGAATTCAATGGCCGTGTAGCCGCGCTTCATGAGCGCAAGGACGCGGTCCGAGCCGCTCTGCACCGGCAGATGCAGATGACTCGCCAGCCGCGGCACATGGGCGAACGCATCGATCAGGCTGTCGTTGAGCTCCAGCGGATGCGACGTGGTGAAGCGGATGCGCTCGACGCCAGGCACGGCGGCGACGTGATGGATGAGCGTGGCCAAGTCGACCACCGCGCCGTCCGCCATGGGGCCGGCATAGGCATTGACGTTCTGCCCGAGGAGAGTCAATTCGCGCACGCCCTGGGCCGCGAGCTGACGCACCTCTTGCAGTACGGACTCGAATGGCCGGCTGACCTCGTCCCCGCGCGTATACGGCACTATGCAGAAGCTGCAGTATCGGCTGCAGCCCTCCATGATCGAGACATAGGCCGTGGCACCCTCGGCACGCGGCTCCGGCAGACTGTCGAATTTCTCGATCTCCGGGAAACTGACATCGACCACCGACCGGCCGGTGCGGCGCAGCTCCGCAATCATCTCGGGCAGGCGGTGCAGGGTTTGCGGCCCGAACACCAGGTCGACGAAGGGCGCCCGCCGGGTGATGCCCTCGCCTTCCTGGCTGGCGACGCAGCCACCCACTCCGATGAGCACGTGCGGCCGCTGAGCTTTGAGCTTGCGCCACTCCCCCAGCATCGAGAACACCTTCTCCTGCGCCTTCTCGCGCACGGAGCAGGTGTTCATCAGCAGCACGTCGGCTTCGGCCGGGTCCTCCGTCCGCAATAGGCCGACGCCAGCCTCCAGCACGTCCGCCATGCGGGCGGAGTCGTACTCGTTCATCTGGCAGCCGAAGGTCTTGATGAGGTAGCGGCGGGACATAGGCGGGGGGTTGCTCAATTCTACGGCCTTGGCCACACCATCGCACGAGAGCCGCGCAGAACTGCGGCCCATCCTAAAAAAGTCCTTCCTGATCAATGTCTTGGTGACAGAGCGCGCCGACGCGCCCGCTCCCGGCGCGCACCGGTCTGCAATGGACCGTCGCTAAAATGGAATGTCGTCGTCGAAGTCCTCCCGCTCGCCGCCCGCCGCTGCGCCGCCCCCACCAGGGCCGGCATAGTCCGGCATCGGCTCCCGCGGCAATCCGCCGGAGGCTCCGCCACCCGCCCCGGGGGCGGCACCCGCGCCGCCGCCCCGGCCGCCGAGCATCTGCATCTCGTTGCCGACGATTTCCGTCGAATAGCGCTCGTTTCCCTGTTTGTCCTGCCACTTGCGGGTGCGCAGGCTACCCTCAATATAGACCTGCGAGCCTTTGCGCAGGTATTCGCTGGCGATCTCCGCCAGGCGGCCGAAGAGAGCGACGCGATGCCATTCCGTGCGCTCCTGTTGCTCACCGCTTTGCTTGTCGCGCCAGCTTTCGGTCGTGGCGATGCGAAGGTTCGCCACGCTGCTGCCCGAGGGCATGGCTCGCGTCTCGGGGTCCGCGCCCAGGTGTCCGATGAGGATGACTTTGTTGACTCCGCGCGCCATGAGTGTGCCCTCTTGAAGAGACCCCCATTGTAGACGGGCCCGGCCCCTTCGCGAACCCCGGAAAGGCTCTGCGAATGGGCAATATCGGCGCGTATGGCAACCCAGATGGTCAAGCCGGCAGGATCACAGGCTGGCGGCCGTTACGGCTGCGGGCCTGTTTCAGCCATCTGCCAAGGATCCCGACGAGTACACTCGAAGGCTTGATTTTTTCGCGGCCCATGAGCCGCCTCGATACCGACCTCCAGCGACGATTTCGATCGACGATTCCTCCGGCCATGCAAACGATCCGTGTCCGCGGGGCACGTACCCATAATCTCAAGAGCATCGACCTCGATCTGCCGCGCGAGCGGCTGATCGTGGTCACCGGACTTTCCGGCTCCGGCAAGTCCTCTCTGGCCTTCGATACCCTCTACGCCGAAGGGCAGCGGCGCTACGTGGAGTCGCTCTCCGCCTACGCGCGGCAATTCCTCTCGATGATGGACAAGCCGGATGTCGACAGCATCGAGGGTCTCTCGCCCGCCATTGCCATCGAGCAAAAGGCCACCTCCCGCAATCCGCGCTCGACGGTCGGCACCGTTACCGAGATCTACGATTATCTGCGCCTCCTCTATGCGCGCGCCGGCACGCCGCGCTGTCCCGACCACGGGATCGACCTGACGGCACAGACGGTCAGTCAGATGGTCGACCAGGTAATGAAGCTCCCGGAAGGCGCCGCCGTTGCGCTGCTAGCACCCATGGTGAGCGACCGCAAGGGTGTGCATGCGGACATCCTCGATTCACTGCGCGATCAGGGCTTCGTGCGAGCACGGATCGACGGCCGCATTCACGACATGGAAGGCCTCCCGCAGCTCGATCCGAAGCGCAAGCACACGCTCGAGGCCGTGGTCGACCGTCTGCGCCTGCGGCCCGACGCCCAACAGCGCCTGGCCGAATCCTTCGAGACGGCGCTGCGCCTCGCCGGAGGACTGGCGCGGCTCGCCTTCCTGGATGAGCCGCGCCGCGAAGAGCTCATCTTCTCCAGCCGTCATGCCTGCCCGATATGCGGCTACAGCGTGCCGCCGCTGGAGCCGAAGCTCTTCTCGTTCAATAACCCCGCCGGAGCCTGTCCGACGTGCGACGGCCTCGGCACGCAGCAGTTCTTCGACCCGCAGCGCGTCGTCATGCATCCGGACCTGTCGCTCGCGAGCGGCGCGGTGCGCGGCTGGGATCGCCGCAACGCCCACTATTTCCAACTCATCCAGTCGCTCGCCCGTCACTATCACTTCGACATCGAGGTGCCCTGGACGGAGCTGCCGGAGCGCGCCCGCCAGGTCTTGCTCTACGGCAGTGGTGAGGAGGCGATCGAGTTCCGCTACGCCGAGGGCAAAGGCCGAGCGACGGTGAAGCGCCATCCCTTCGAGGGAATTCTGCCGAATCTCGAGCGGCGTTACCGCGAGACGGAATCATCCACGGTCCGCGAGGAGCTTGCGAAGTATCTCGGCGTGCGCACCTGTCCCGATTGTGATGGGGCGCGCCTCACTCGCGCGGCGCGGTTCGTGTTCGTCGGAAACGAAGCGCTTCCGCAAGTCACACGCCTGAGCGTCGGCCACGCGCTGGAGCTCTACCGCTCCCTCAGCCCGGGTGGTTGGCGAGGCGAGGTCGCGGCCCCCATCGTCAAGGAGGTCGTTCAAAGGCTGCGTTTCCTGGCCGACGTCGGCTTGCAATATCTGACGCTCGATCGTGGCGCCGACACCCTGTCGGGCGGCGAGGCGCAGCGCATCCGGCTCGCGAGCCAGGTAGGCTCGGGGCTCACCGGGGTGATGTACATCCTCGATGAGCCCTCCATCGGTCTGCACCAGCGCGACAATGCGAGGCTCCTCGGCACGCTGAAACGCCTGCGCGATCTCGGCAACACCGTCATCGTGGTGGAGCACGACGAGGAGGCGATACGCGAGGCAGACCACGTCGTCGATCTCGGACCGGGGGCCGGCGCTCACGGCGGCCACATCGTCGCCGAAGGCACTCCTGCCGAGATCGAAGCCTCCGCGGCCTCGCTCACCGGTCAGTACCTGAACGGCAGGCGCGCGGTCGCCCTGCCCCGGCTGCGCACCCCGCGCTCGCCCGACAGGCAGATCCGGATCATCGGCGCCTCTGGCAACAATCTGCGCAACGTCACCGCGGAGATTCCACTGGGACTGCTGACCTGTGTCACCGGAGTATCGGGCTCCGGCAAATCCACGCTGATCATCGATACTCTCTTCAACCACGCGGTCGCCAGAATCAATGGCCGCACGGCCGGGCCCGCAGGAGCACCGTGCGCCTCGATCGAGGGGCTCGAGGACATCGACTCTGTGATCGACATCGACCAGACGCCGATCAGCCGCACTCCGCGCTCCAATCCGGCGACGTACACGAATCTTTTCGCCCCAGTCCGCGAGCTGTTCGCGGCTGTCCCGGAGGCGCGCGCGCGCGGCTACGACGCGGGCCGGTTCAGTTTCAACGTGAAGGGCGGACGCTGCGAGGCATGTCAAGGCGACGGCGTGATCAAAGTCGAAATGCACTTCTTACCGGACGTCTACGTCGCGTGCGATGTCTGCAAGGCCCAGCGGTACAACCGCGAGACGCTCGAGATCCGCTATCGTGGCAAGAACATCCACGAGGTGCTGGAGATGACGGTGGAAGAGGCTGTGCGCTTCTTCCAGAACGTGCCTGCCGTCGTCGGCAAGCTGCAAACACTGACCGACGTGGGCCTCTCCTACATTCATCTCGGCCAGAACGCGACCACTCTCTCCGGCGGTGAGGCCCAGCGCGTCAAGCTCTCCCGGGAGCTCGCCCGCCAGTCCCACGGCCGCACCCTGTACATTCTCGATGAGCCCACCACCGGGCTGCATTTCCACGACGTCGCCCAACTCCTCGACGTCCTGCATCGCCTGCGCGACCAGGGCAATACGATCATCGTCATCGAGCACAACCTCGACGTCATCAAGAGCGCCGACTGGGTGATCGACCTCGGCCCGGAAGGGGGCGAGGGAGGCGGCGAGATCATCGCGACCGGCACCCCGGAACAGGTTGGGGCCAACCCACGCTCACACACGGGCACGTACTTGCAACCGCTGCTCGGGAAGAATTCAGCGACAGGGAAGTCCCCGATCGCCACCATGACGGGGCGCCGGGTGGGCGAGCCCTAAAGCGCGCCGGACTCGAACGTCTGCCGCACCTCTCCGTTCACGATGCGCTCGCGGTAATTGCCGTGCGTGTAGCCGGCGATGACGCGTCGCCAGAAGCTGACGGCGTTGGTGTTGCGCAGGTACTCGGTGATCTCCCAGCGACCGGCGAAGCGGCTGAGGATGAGCCTGACCGCGGTGGCGCCGATGCCGAGGCGGCGCATGGCGCGGGTGATGAAGAATTCCGCCATGCGATAGTCGATCGGTGCGGACGGCTGCGAGCCGGCGCCGCTGCTGCGCTCCGGGCCGGATCTCGTGCCGCAACGCACGATCAGCGCGAATCCGACGCGCTCAGCGGATCTCAAAATGACCAAAGGGAGGCTGTTGGGATCGCCGAACCAGCGAAAGAGCTGATCGGGCTCGCGGTGCCCGACCTCACCGAGTGCCGGAAAAGTACCGGTGCCCGGCGCCAGGTCATCGAGATAGTCGCGGTAGACGCTCTGGATCCAGAGGCGGTCGCCTTCCGTCGCTCGCGCGTCGCGCACACTCACCGTCATATGAGCTTCCGGGACCCTGAAGAAAACACGGCCCGGACGGCTCGCGTACGCGATCCGACCAGGCCGTGTCGAGCCGGTCCCGCGAGGCCGCGGAGGGCCTCCCGGGACGGAGGCGTCTTACTGCTGCGGCGGAGTGCCGCCGTTGGCCGGCGGCGGGCTGGCCGGAGCGGCACCGCTGTCGGCGGGCGGCGTGCTGCTGCTGCCGGACGGGCTGGTCATCGACCCGGACGAGGAGTCCGAGGGGGCGGCGGCGGGCGGAGCAGCCGGAGCGCTGCTCTGCGAGGATGCCGGCGGTGCAGCAGCGGGCTCGGTGCTGGAGGAAGACGGGTTCTTCGCACAGGCCGTCAGCAGCAGTGCCGCAGCAAGCGCGCTAAGAGCAACTTTGGTATTCATCGATCGGTACCCCGATACTTTGGTGAGAGAGCCAATACGAGAAAGCTTTCTGAACGACTTTTTTTATCGTTCCGCGAGTCCTTCACGGGTCGCGTGTCCGAATTTTATAGAGTCACCACCTGATTTGAAACAGCCTGAGCCGCGGCTGTCGCCTTGGAACGACAAAGCGGCCCAACGGGACTTGGAAATGGGCCATCCGGCCTGAAAGCTTACAATCGATGGACTTCCCGCCCGGAGCGTCCCGCATGGCCGACGTTGGCAGCGTTCCTCAACCGCCCCCGCTCGATGCCCTGTTCGCCGTGCACCTGGAGGAGGTCTCGCGTCGGACCGAGCAGGCGCTCGAGGCCTGCGGCTACTCCGCCCTCCTGGTGCACTCCGGATCGCTCCTGCCCGTATTTCAGGACGATCGCTCCTACCCCTTCGAGGTCCACGCCCCCTTCAAAGTCTGGGCTCCCGTGCTCGAGGTACCGGACTGCTTCCTCTACTTCGAGCCCGGCCGCCGTCCCTTGCTGAGTTTCCACCAGCCGGAGGACTACTGGCACAAGCCGCCGGCCCCGCCCAGTGGGTACTGGACCCGACACTTTGATATTCGCCCCTGTCGTGACCGGGGCGAAGCGCGCCGGTCGCTGCCACCGAGCCTGCGGACCACCGCCTTCCTCGGCGATGCGCTACCAGATGCTGGAAGCCTCTCCGCCCCTGGAGCGTCACTCCCTGCTGATCGACGCGGGCGCGGAGTTCGCCGGCTACGCCAGCGACATCACCCGGACTCATTCTCGTCGCGACGCCGACTTCGCCGCCCTGATCGAGCACATGGACCGCATGCAGCAGATCCTCTGCTCCAGCATCAGGCCCGGCATCGATTGGCGCGGAGTCCATCTGCAAGCCCACCGTCTCCTCGGCGACGTCCTCCGTGACACCGGCATCATCACCTGCGGTGCGGAAGACGCCATTGCTTCCGCCACCACCAGCGTGTTCCTACCTCACGGGATCGGCCATCTCCTCGGCCTGGAGGTCCACGATGTGGG